>JBEHZA010000281.1:0-6873 GCA_048497895.1 Verrucomicrobiota bacterium | reverse complement strand
GGTGAATTTTTTAACGGGCTGAACGTAATATGGATTGCGCGGTGAGGCAATCCTCTGTTAAGGATTTCGCAACGCAAAGGATTTAGGTCTAAATCATCCCGGAAAATATGTTTAATCAAAGCCCTGACACTGCGGCTGATCGATTTCACGGATGCGCCGCGTTTACGCGCAAGGAATTGCTGGTGACGCTGGCTGTTGTCGCCGTGCTGCTCGGTTTGGGAGCATTGTTGGTCGTCAAAATGCGCGGCAAATCTTCCATCGCCGTCTGCCGGGATAACCTGCGGCAACTGGGAGCGGCCACGGCGGTTTATGAACAACAATCCGGGGGACGGTTGCCGTATGCCTATTTGCATTTGTCTGATCAAAATCAGACGACCTGGGACACGTTGATTATGTCGATGATCCGGGCGGCCATGCGTGGCGGCAAGATGGACGAACCAGCTCCCTCAGCCAAACAAGCGGGCCGTATTCTCCTGTGCCCTGCGGACACGGTGCCCGCAGTGGCGTGGGCTCTTAAATGGAATCACGGACGCCGCACATATGCTATGGCAGACGATAATATGCTGCCCGCAAATTGGCCACCGGGGCCGGGCAATGCGACTGGCGTGGGGGTGCATTGGTCATTTGGCGCCAAAGGAGACCGGCCGCCAGCCGAACGGATTTATAATTTTGCGAAAACGAATGAACAGGCCGTGTTTAAATTAGATATGATTCCGGCTCCGGCTCATACCATGATTCTGACAGAGCGGGTTCGACCGGCGAATGTGCTGGGTAATATTGCGGGCGCGGTTATTAATAATACCGCTGACCACATGGAAAAGGGAGCGGTTCCATCGGAGAAATACCATCAAGGACGCTATAACTATTTAATGGTGGATGGGCATGTGGAATCTCTGTTTCCTGAAGAAACGGTCGGACCTCGCGGACAAACCGGAGAACAATCAAAAACACATCAAGGAATCTGGACGGTCAAAGCAGATGACTAAGGGGCGGACGGAATAATCAGCCTGTGAGTGCAACGGTGCGCATCCGGTCACTTGGATTTGAGGCCAAAAATATCGCTGCGATTGGTGGATAATTCACCATAGCTCCATTGCTCCACGTGGCCATCGACAAAGTTAATATTGGCACGGAGCTTGTGGCGCAAGGCGGGTTGTTTGGGCGGTTTGCCATCCCAGAATCCGAGTGCGTTCGGCGGGAAGGTGGTGATATCCGTCCGGTAATAACCGCCGTACGGAAAGGCTGAAAGGCTTTTGTCTTCATTCTCCTTTTTGGGCACCCCGACATCACCGACGAGCCAAAGGTCTGAAGGGCGCCGGATGGCGCTCAAACGCATACTGCCATGTGGAGAACCGTCACTGTTCAAAGCCCACCAAAGCAGGGACGGCAGGCCGGGAACATGACCGCTGTTTTCCACGGGGCCATAGCCCTCCATGGATTCACCGAACGGGGAATCAATATCTTCGCGAAAGACATTCGGGCAACGCCAGATTTTGTTTTTGTTGGTGACTTCGGGCAAATATTTGGTGGTCGAAATCACTGTATACCACCAATTGGTTGGATTGTGCGGAGTGACCGGGTCATGGAAGGGTCCGCCGGTGTTCAAGGGCGGCAATTGATCATTATGATCGTCCGCATACATATGAAACGCCAGGCCGATTTGGCGCAGGTTATTGACGCACTGAATCCGGCGCGCCTGCTGTTTGGCGGTGGATACGGCGGGAATTAACAAGGAGGCAAGAATGCCAATAATGGCGATGACCACCAACAATTCAACCAACGTAAAGGCCTGGCGTGAGCGGAGGAAAGGTGAATTCCTTTCTGTCGCAACCAGGAATAAAAAGCGCGATTTCGTGGGGGTAATTTCAAAACCTCTCATGGCACCTTATTTAAGCGTGCCTGACTTTAATGCAGGTGAAATTGAGATGCAATCCCGGCGTCCGAAATTCAATCGAAAAAATGGCTTTCGCTGATTGAACTGAAAAAGGAAGCAGGTGGCAGGGAAATTGGGATCCTCGAATCGACCGGTTTTGCAAGGCGGCCTTGATTTTCTACCGGTAAATAAGCTATTAGAAATGTGCTCTCCTGGTAGGGGGTGAGATTTGGGACCATGATACCGGGCAATTCATATGGCTTATCCGCTTGAATGGAGGAAAGACCTGTTTTTCCGGCCACCAGTTCGACTGGTGACGGAGAAAGGCGGGGCATTCAGCCTGCTGGAGTTATTAATCACCATTGCCCTTATTTTTGTCATGACCACGTTGCTGTGGAGCCGCGGATCGCGTTCGTATCAACAGCGGCAGTTGGCGGCTTGTCAGAAGAATTTGGAAAGCATTTCCGTGGCGTTGAACATTTACGCGGCAGATAATAAAGATTTTTTCCCGGCAATGAATGGCGCTCAATCGTCCGAGGTGCCCTTGAGTTTGCTCGTGCCGCGCTGCACGACGGTGACGGAGGTGTTTATTTGTCCGGGCACGAAGGATGCGGCGTTGCCGGAAGGGCAGACATTTGCGGAGCGGAGAATCAGTTACGCCTACTACATGGGGCTGCAAAATAATTCCCCTGGCACTCAACCGCTGGTTTCCGACCGGCAGGTGGATACAGCTTTGAAAGCAAAAGGACGGTCGGTTTTTTCAAGCGATGGCAAGTCAGCGGGAGCCAATCACAGTCAATACGGAGGTAATATCTTGTTTGGTGACGGTCATGTAGAATCAAGTTCAGTTCACGCGGATAGGGATTTGTTTTATCCAACGAATGTCGTGTTGTTGAATCCCAGGCCTTAACATGTACGTTAAAATTCCATGTTCCTGCGGCACGCGTTACGGGTTTGACGTGACGCCGGTGAATGACCGGATGCCGGTGCCGGTGCAATGTCCCTGGTGCGGAGCCGAGGGGACAGAACTGGCGAATGACGTTATTCGCTCCACATTGCAGCGCTCTGGCCCGATGGTGCGCACGGCGACGGTTTCCATCCGTAGTCCTTTGCTCAATATCAAGGTCTCCTGTGACTGTGGAGTGCGGTATCTATTTGAAGTGCGGCCGGTGGATGGCCGGATGCCGGTGCCGGTATTTTGCCCTGCTTGCGATGTGGAGGGAACGGCGCGCGCCGATGAATTGATCCGTCAGGCGTTGGAGCGGGAGATGGATGTGAAATCGCCTTCCGGCATCGCCTTGCCCCGTTCCATTATTAGTGTTGTGCCCACGGGCTCGCCTGCGATTCCACCAGCCCCGGTGACACCGCTTTCACCACCGGCCTCAGTTCCGGGGACGGAAACGGCAGTTCCCGCACCCGGCTCCGTTGTGCCTTCGGTCATCATGACGCCGATCCATGTGGAAACGGTAACCCGACAGTCCGTCGTTACCGTCCTGGCGCCAGTAGAGGTGAAAAAGGGTGTCGATGGCATCCGGATGTGTTGCAAACACCCAAGTCAGACTGCCACTGATTTTTGTTTCTACTGTGAGAAGCCGATTTGTCTGCGGTGCATGAAAGTGTTCGGATACTTTTGTTCGCCACGCTGTCGTCATGGGGCTGAGGAGCGGGGGTTGGAAATTCCATCGTGTCCACATCAAACCAGTGTGATGGAAGCCGCGTTATGGAAGGTAGTGGGGCGGGTTCTCATTGGTTTGGCGGTATTATGTCTGGTGCTGGCCGGATTGTGGATCTGGTACGCGTTTGTCGGGTCTCAACCGCATACTTTTATGTCGGTGCAATTGCCGGGCGGTTCGGCGCAGCAGGTGGCGAGATTTGTGGGACCGGACCAGGTGCTGACTCTGAGCGGTCAACAGATGTCACTACACGATTTGAAGCTGGGGCAGGTTTTGTGGACGACGGAGTTGAAGCCGGAGAGTAACGCATTTAAACCCACTAAAAAATACGAAACGGAATTTGAAGAAATTGCCTGGCGGAATTTTCCTTTCCGCGTCACGGGGACGGATGTGTGGGTGTTGCTGCCGGGTGAACTGGCGCGTTTCAGCCTTGAGACGGGGGAACGAAAACGTCCAGTCAGGATTGAAGGGCATGTCCTGAGTTTCTCTCAGGATGATTATGGAATGTTGATTGTCTATCGTGCGGTGATGGGGCAAAAGCTGGCGATTCGCGTGAAGCTTCCCAGTGGAGAGACGGTGGCGGTTGCTCTGGATCAGTCAAAACCGGAGAAGGCCGCAGAGAAAACAGCCGTCAGCACTCCTCCAGTCAATCGGACCTTGTTGAGCAAAGGGGCGCGCTTGGAATCTCAAAACCGTTCTCTGGATGTGCCCACCAGCGACTATGTTTTTACCGGTGAAAGCGCGGTTGAACTTACGGTCAAACTGACTAAAGAAAACTTTGTAACGCGGCAGGCCATGAAAGCCGCCGGGCCTTCCAAACTGAACGCCAATACCAGCGCCAGCAGCAGTGCCAAAGCGGTCGCTGAAGAAATTTTCAACGACCTTAAACGCGATGAAGGCGGGGGGGCGATCACGGTGGATGAAAGCACTTACAACGTGACTTTGCATCGGCTGTTTGGCCGCGACGTGGACGATTGGAACGGAGAAGTGGTGGGGCGTCCGCAGTTGTTTTCTGGCAGCACGGTGGATGTATTGGTCGCTGGCAAGAGCGTCATTTTCTTTAACCGGCGCAACCGGAAATTGGCCGAAAGCAAACTGACGTTTCCGATTGGCAGCCGTTACGGCGGATATGTTCAGGAGCCGGATGCCTCGCCTATGGTCGAGCGTGATGGAGTACTCTATTTTTTCGATCAAGGCGTCTTGACCGCATTTGAGCTGCCATCGGGCAATGTGCGTTGGCGTTTGACGAGCGTGGGCATTTCCAAACTCAGTTTTGATGAGGCCGGGATGCTTTACGTGAATACCACTTCAGCGAGTCCGGAATCCATTCAGTATTCCGAGCAGATTCACATCGCGGACAAAGCGCAACCGGTGATTCTGAAAGTGGATGCCAAAACGGGCAAAACACTTTGGAAAATCGAGGGCAATGGGGAACGTTGTTATTTGTCCGGAAAATACGTTTACACGACGCGCGCGCAAACCGGCATGGATCTCGGTTCAGCTCTCAACGGTGGCTCGGGCAGCACGACGCACTATCGCATTTACCGGCTTAATCCCGCGAATGGCAAAGTGATTTGGGAATACTACCACCAGGGCGCGCCGCAGTGTGTTGATTTCATTGAAAACCGCCTGCTCGTGGGTTACGGGAATGAAATTCAGGTGATGAAGTATCTCTCGTTTTAAAACGGGCGTGACAAATGGTTTGAGCGCCGCCACCGGGCTTCGTAATATCTTCGCATGAACAGGTTGTTACAGCCCGCTAAGGGGCGCTTAAGTCCTTGTTTTCCTTGGGGGTGGTTGAGCCACCACCGTGGGGGATTAAGCATTCCGGTCGCGTGATCATTTTATTGTGCATCTAGCCCACTTACGCCTGCGTGATTTCCGGAACTACGCCCGTCTGGATGTAGATTTTTCACCCGGCTTTCATTTGTTGCTGGGCAACAATGCGCAAGGCAAGACGAATATCCTGGAGGCAATTTATTTGCTGGCCACGTTGCGTTCCTTTCGCGGCGTGGGCGGAGCGCAAATGGTGCGCCATGGTCAAAGCGGTTACTTTGTCGGCGGCAAGGTAGTGGGACAAGCGACGCGGGAAATAAAAATGTATTGGTCGGCGCGCGAAAAGAAGCTCGCGTTGGATGGTCAGCCGGTCCGCAAGTTGACCGAATATCTGGGCGCCGTGCGGGCGGTGGTTTTTTGCACGGAAGATTTGCAATTGGTCAAAGGCGCGGCGCGAATCCGGCGACGGTTTCTCGATCTGCTGCTCTCGCAAACGCATCCCACCTACTTGCCCTTGTTGCAGCGTTATATGCAGGCACTGCGTTCGCGCAACGCTTTGTTGAAGCAGCGCACGGTGGATGAAGCAGCATTGGATGGCTTTTCGCGGGAACTGGTCGGTTTGGGCAATCAGTTGATTCAATTGCGGCTGGAGATTTTACCGCGGTTGTCCGCATTGGCGCGGCTGGCGTATCGCCGCATCAGCAATGACGCCGAGGAATTGCGCCTCGAATATCAACCGAGTGTGAAGAAGGATTTTACCCTCGAACTGGCCCAGAACCGCGGTCGCGAGCGGACGTATCGTTCTACCCTGATTGGTCCGCATCGGGATGATTTACTGCTGCTCTTGAATGATCGCTCCGCCGCGCAGTTTGGCAGTGAAGGGCAGAAGCGTTCGCTGGCTGTGGCCTTGAAAATGGCGCAAGCGGAATATCTCGCTGGCATTCTTGGCAGTCCGCCCATTTTGTTGATTGATGACGTGATGGGGGAATTGGATATTAAACGGCGCAGTGGTTTGTTGCCGCTATTGGAACGCGCTCACCATGCGCGCGGTCAGGTCTTTATGACCTGCACGGAAGAAAATTGGCCGCAGGAACTCGGGCGCGAGGTGCACCGCTGGGAAGTCAAAGCCGGCGCTTTGCATCGTTTGAACGCGGTAACGTGAGGCTATTCCCCGCGGCGATGATTGAGAAACCAATCGAACAGTTCCGGATTGTTATAGGCTTCCGTCCACGAATCGTGTCCCGCTTCCGGATAGACCGTGAATTTGGTTTTGCGATGCCCCAGCTTTCGCAAACCATTCACCATGCGTTCGGATTCTTCCAGTTTCACGACATTATCTTTCGCGCCGTGAAAAGCCCAGAAGGGCAGTTTTTTCAAAGCACTGACTTTGCTGTGATCGGCCAGTAACAAAGTAATCAACGAGCCGCCGCCGCAAATCGGCGCGACCGCCGCAAATTTCTCCGGATGCGCCATCGCCAGCGCCCACGCGCCGTAACCGCCCATTGATTTCGAGAAACTGCAGATTTTCCGCGCTCAAGCGCACGGTGTAGT
>JBEHZA010000280.1:0-6876 GCA_048497895.1 Verrucomicrobiota bacterium | reverse complement strand
TCTCTTTTGACCAGAAGCAGCATCAAACTGCCGCTCAATTCCAGTTGTATCAAGCGCAGCAGACCCTCACCACCACGCAAGACGCTTTGCGCGTGCGCAATGAAACCAGCAAAGAACTGGAACAAAAAGTCGCTCAACTCACCGAAGTGCTGAACCAAACCAGCAGCCATTTGCAGGCCGCCAATCAAAAGATTCAAGCCTACGAATCCAAAGAGGCCACTGAAAACAAGGCCCGCCAGGAAGCCGCCCGTCAGACCGAAGAAATTGCCCGTTTGAAGGCAGCCGTTACCGCTCCTGAAATACTTCTGACCCGGGATCAAACCGGCCGGGAAACCAAGATTTTCCATTTCCCCAAACTCATCGGAGCACGCGATCAAGTGCTTGCGACCAGCGTGGATTACGCCAGTATTTACGGTCGCCGCCTGGTCTTTCGCCGCGACCAGGGAGGGCCGCTGGCGTTCGATGTCGATGAATTGCATCCCGGCGTGCTGTTGCATTTGAATATCAATGCACAGGACGCCAAGCGCGCTCAACTGGAGCAGGATAAACAACAGGAACTCCTCGCCGCGCAACACGCCCAGGAACTGGCCGCCCGCCTGGCCGCTGAAAAAGCAGCACTGGAACAACAAGCCAAACTGAAACTCGAATACGCCAAACTGGCCGAGGACAAACGCAAAGCCATGGCTGAAGAACAAATTAAGTTTCGTGCCGCTGAAAATGATCGCTTGAAAGCGGAAGGTTCTATGCGAACAGCAGATAACGCCATCCGGCAGGCCTTGGCGCCCTATTTTCCGGAAAACGTCATTCAGCAATATATCCAGAATGCCAATGCGCAAACTGGCAAACGCTGATCCCGTTGCACCATTACGCCTCTAACCTCCCTGCGGCGTCCAAATCTTTTTCTCTGCGTTGGCCAGTTCAGGCAGCTTGCGCGCTTTGATTTCGATATACGGAGGAACATACAAGCTCCGATGCCCGAACGTTCCGCTGGCCGCATTCGGCTCCGTATAGCGCGGCTCCATCACATCCTCGATGATGAACCCGGCGCGGCATAATCCACCGAGCATCTCCCCCCAGCGATGTAGAAATTCCAATGTGCCCGGCTCGCGATGCAGGCTTGGTTCGGAAGCTGGCAACGCTCCGCTGCGGTAATACGGTTCCGTAATAATATAGCCTTCCGGTGACGGCTTGACGCTCGCCTGCATGCTGACTGGTTGTTTGTGTTTGCTCAGATAGTAGCCGCGTGCTGCCGTCACCCGCGCCACTTCGCGATACACCTTCGCAATATCCGGCACGTAACACGTGCTCACAGGTTGCACGACGACATCAAAACTCTCCTCACCCAGCGCCGAAAGATCATCCATTGAAGCTTCCATCACCGTCAGCTTCAACCCGCGTTCGCTCGCCACCTGGCGATCCAGCACCAGCATCTCCGGACTGATATCCACCACCGTAACCACCGCTCCCAATGCCGCAAACAAGGGTGCCTGACGCCCACCCCCGCTCGCCAGACAAAGCACTCGCTTCCCCGCCAGCGGATGCGGCAGCCAGCCAATCCGGTCCAATGCCAGCAACGGATTCTTGAAATCCTCCTCGGTCGCGATCGAAGTATGCCGCCGTTTTTCCTTCACCCGCCAATCCCACGCCCGGCGGTTATGCTCATAAATATCGCTCATGTCAGAACTTCATTTACCATGCAGAAAAAATTTATGTGAGCGTAAAAACGCCCCCTTCGTCATTGGTCATGCTTTCGGGTTTCGTTATTCGGGGATTTGTCATTCGGAAATCCGTCATTTCCCTTCCTACTCAACGAAAGAACCTTGGAGAAATGTCATCAAATGAGTAAAATCCACGAATGCGTCTCTACTTCTTGCGCCATGCGGATGCCTTTCCGGGAACAAACGATGCCGCCCGTCCACTCTCTCCGCTGGGCCAGCACCAATCCGAAGAAATCGCCCGCTTTCTCAAACGTGCTGGCATCGTATTTGACTCCGCTTACAGCAGCCCCTTGGTCCGTGCCGTGCAAACCGCGGAAATTGTGCTCCCCATCACTAATAAATCGTCCGCGCTGAAGTTGCAGATTGTCGATTCCCTCTTGAATGAAACCCGCGATTTTCACCGTTGGCTGAAAACTCTGCCGGAAGAAAAGCATGTGCTCCTCGTGGGACACGCCCCCTCAATGCCGGATTGGGTTTCCCAATTGCTCTGCATCAAAGGCCCCGAGGCCCTGCCTCTGCCCAAAGCCGGTCTGGCCTGTTTGAAAACCGATGACCGGATTCAATATACGTTAAAATTTTTCATCACTCCCAAAGCTCTGGGAGTGGAGTAGCTTCACGCCGGCTTCGGATCGGGATGCAGCTTCCTCAACCACAGCCAGCCCACTCCTGCACCGGCAAAATACCAGAGAAAGTCTTCCCAATCGAACGTCGTGCCCAGAATAATGCGACCCATAAAATAACTCCGTATCCATTGCAGAAACGGTAGTTGCCAAAGCTGCGAGAACTCAATCGCACAGGTCGCCAGCAGAACGAGGAGGCAAATTTTTCCAGAGCGCACACTGGGGAAAAACCAACGGACAACCAGGCACCAAAAAACCACGTACAACGAGTCACCCACAGATCCATTGACGACGCCTGCACCGGGACCATGGTAAAATTTGGTCGCAAAGCCCAGCGGCATCACGATTAGAATCGAGAGAATGGTTCTTAGCGGGTTTGCTGCTTCCATTTTGGCCCTTCAGTTCAAGCCCCATCATGCCCGATCATTTATTCTTTGTAACCTGCCGATTATCCGCCAACGTCTCTATTAAATATGAAGACCTTTTCCCAATTCCTGGTGTTTGCTTTTCTGCTGGCATTTAGCGTCACCTCGCCCGCGGCGGATAATGGCAAATTTTCCAAAGAATTGCCCACGCAAATGGCCGACCGCGGCAAACTCCTGCTATCTGATGATTTTTCCGGCTCGGCCATCGACCCCCGGTGGAAAATGGCCAAAGGCAAATGGGAACTCGTGAATGGCGCCTTGAAAGGCGTGGAACTCAAAACCGATGATCATGCCGCCGTCATCCGTACCCCGGTCAGTTACCACAATGCCATTATTCAGATCACCTTCAAATTCGACGGCGGCAAACAATTCAGCATCAGCTTGAATAACCAAAAGGGCCATGTTTGCCGGGCGATCATCAGCCCCACCAAACTCAGCATCAACAAGGATAAAGCCAACAAACAGAGCGTCGATAAACCCGAACGCCTCGGCGATCTCGCGTTAAAGCTGCAACCCGGCCAATGGTATGAAATGACCCTCGAAGTTCAGGGCGCAGAAATTCTCGCCTCCCTGGGCAAGGATCAAATCATTCACGGAGAGAACGCCGGCATCGACATCGATAAATCCGATGTCGGCCTGCCGGTCGGCGGCGAAGGCGTTTCCTTCGGCTACGTTCGCGTGTGGGAGGCAACTCCCAAGGCGGGTTGGGATAAATCCAAACTCCGCGCTCAAAAGTAAACTTTGTTCAACTCATCACGGGCGGAAGAAAAACCTTCCGCCCGTTTTATTTTATTCCACCTCCGGCTTGGCTTGCAGCAGGCATTTCGTTTGCCCCTCCCCGCACGTTGGCACAATGGTCCGATTCAACGCCCTCGCCAGTTGCTCATTGTTCCAACGTTGCAACCAGTTCGAAAAAACCGCGCGATGATGCGAAATCAGCTCAAATGCTTTGCGCGCCAGCGGCAGCAAGGCCGGTTGCGCCAACCGGTGCGACCATTCCCGGTATTCAACCAACGCGTACAGGCACATGATAAACGCTGATGGTCCGTGATACACTCCCCCTTCGTCACTCACCACCACGAGTTCGCCTTCCGCGAGATAACTTTCAATTCCTGGAAACGCTTGAACCGCTTCAGGTGCTTGCTTTGGAACAAATCTCAATTCCACAAAAGCCGGTTCACCTTTCAGCCAATCCCGGCAGCGCAGACAAAACGCGCATTCCACATCATAAAGCACATACAAGGTTTTCATCTTCTCCTTTCCGCCTGGCGGAACCTGAAAGCTCCACCAGGCACTGAAAACTTTATCCCGCAAGGTTCGGCTTGATTTGCGCTTGCGGCAGCAACGGCGGCGGTTGTTTGTGCAGCAATGCCCGTTTCCGCATCTTCGAGAACACGTACAGATTGAAGAAGTGCATGACACCCAGCACCACCAGCACCAAACCAACTTTAGTGCTCAGCATTTCCATTGCCCCTTGTAAATCCTCCGCCTTGGCTCCGTACTTCAGCGCCAGTGTAACAAACCCAATGTTCACCAGATAAAAACCAACCACCAGCAGGTGATTGACCGAATCCGCCAGGGCCTCATTCCCGAGGAAGCTATCCACCAGGAAAATCCGCCCGTTCTTGTGCAACGTCCGCGCCACCCAGATCGTCAACATCACGCTGATGATCAGGTAGGCGAAGTAAGTGTTTACCAGAATATTCATAGGTCATCCTTTCTCTTTCTACCGGCTTATGTCTTTTATTTCTGTTATTACAGAAATAACATAATATAAAGACGCCGCTTTGGCAAATGATTATTCCGTCGGGTAATTCGTTCAGAGTTAATCAACCTTCCACTCTTCGATTTTTACAGTTCGCCTCCTGTCAAAACTATCGCTGCGTGTCGCTATCCCGTCCCTGAACCATCTAAACGGGTCCACTGGCTGTTCTCTCTTCTTGGGGAGAGAGTTAGAGTGAGGGTAAGGAACCGTGATTCACCGTCCCCGTTTGAAGCCCACCCACACCACCTCACGGACGCTTTCCCGTCGCCTTCTCCGGCGTCTCACCACGACGTGGCCGGTTGCGATGCGATTCTGCGTAGAATTCTTTGTGCAAGTTCAACAGGCGCGCCAGTTCATCCAAAGGTTGCGGATGATCTTCCACGCGCAAATCGAGGTAGCGATCATTCTGTCCGGCGAAACCGCCTTTATCCCGCACGACCAGTAATGCGGCGGATTGCCGCCCACGCCGATCTCCGCCAGCGCCTTCAGCCGCTTGCAACGCCGCCACCAGCCAATCCGCCAGTTCTGAACCGGGCGTTAAACGGGCCTTTTCATACGCGGCCGCCATCGCGGAAATCACTTCTTTGCCCGCCAGGATATTGCCTTGCACAGAGAAATTGGTGCCGATGAAATGTCCGGCCCAATCATTGCATTTTTCACCCGTGAATGCCGCCGCGTTGCCTTGAGCATCAATCACTCCGAGTTGCCGGAAGTCATGCTCAGGATCAGCGTCCGTCAGCAACTGCACCGTCTCCTTTGCGCTTTTCCCGTTTTGCAGCAGTTCCAAACCACGCGGACCATAGGTCACATTCGCATAGGCTTGCGTCGCGATCGCCCCGACCTTCGCCCTGGCCCACGGAACCACGCTGCCTACTCCAAAGAATTTACTCTGCACGGCCACCCCCAAATCATCCGTCTCCGGATCGAAAGCCACAATCGAATAGGTAGCCACCACTGGCAAATGCGCCACCGCCTTTTGTTGAGACTGAAGCGGAGTGCTGCAACCCGCAACTCCCCAGGCTAAACCAGCCAGCAACAGGAGCAGCAGAGCAGCTTTTCGCATATGCACCGGATCAAGCCGCCAGCCAGTCTTGCAATACCTTCAAGTCCGCTTTGAAGTGGCCCACCATTTCTTTGCCCGTGCCGAGGTCTTTATATTCGTGATGCTGCGAAATCGCCCCGTCGTAACTGCTTTTCTTTAAATTCTGAAAAAAGGATTTGTTAACGGCGCCTTCCCCCAGCGGACACCAAACGGATTCCCAACCTTTCTCGCCTTTTTTCCAGTAAAAATCTTTCACATACACCATCGTGTAAAACGGCTCCATCAAGCGCGCTTGCGTGGGCCAGGAAAGTCCCCCTTCGAGAGTGGCATGACCGATGTCAAAGCAGGTGCCCATGTATTGCTTGTCCAGGTCCTTGATCAATTCGTAAATGTCCCAGATCGGCGCACCTACCATGTCTTTGCCGGAATGATTCTGAAAGCCCGCTTTCAACCCCAGTTCCTTGTTCAACGCCGCCAGGTCCCGCAGTTGCGCGTGGATTTCCTTCAACTGATCCGGAACCGCTTTGTCTTTCGTATATTTCCAGAAAGCGAGGCGATAACGTTTGATCCCCAGTTTACTGGCGGTGCGCAAAACTTTTTCGGACAGCGGATTCACACCGGCAACATCGGTAGTGATAATCGTTACCTCTTTGCCGCGTTTCTTCAGCGCCTCCACCATTTTCGGCAACCCCTCTTCCACTTGCTCGGGCTCAATCTGGCCTTTGGCACGCACCGGACATTCAATGCCGGCCCAGCCCACGTCCGCCACGAGGTCCGCTGTTTCATCCGCGCTTAACGTTTGGAACGGCTTCGAGAAGGCGATGATTTTAAATTTCTTGTCTGCGGACGCAGCTGCGGCAGGAAGCGCAGCGCCGACAGTCAGAGCGGCCCCCGCCAAAGCGGTGCGCGTTAAAAAATCCCGGCGGGAATAGCAGCTTGCAGGTTTCATAGTTCAGGCAACAGTTAACAGGCTTTTCCCGATTGTGCAGGCTGCCTCGGGAATTTCAATGTTTTGCTGTCACGCTGGATTGAGTTAAGGTTCTAAAGCCATGTCTGAACCAAAGAACGAATTGACCGAAGCCGTGGAAACGCTCGGACTCACCAAATATAAGCGCCACCTCTTTCTCTGCGCGGACCAAACCGAAGCCAAGTGCTGTCCCAAAGAGGCCGGGCTTGTGGCGTGGGAATATTTGAAAAAGCGCCTCAAAGAATTAAAGCTCGCGTAAAGGCATTGTAAACATGATAAGTATTGCCTGCAGGAATTGGATTTCCCTTTTCATCTTTTATGTTTTCAAATTTGCTGTGA
>JBEHZA010000279.1:0-6890 GCA_048497895.1 Verrucomicrobiota bacterium | reverse complement strand
CGTGCTGAAGCGCTGGACGGAGAGAGACGGCGCGGAGCGCGAGCGGCCGCGCACGGCGCAGAGTTTTGCTGTGCCGAAGGAGGAAATTGCCGGCGCCGGCTACGATCTCTCCATCAACCGATACAAGGAGGTGCAGCACGAGACCGTGGACCACCGGCCGCCGAAGGAGATCATCGCCGAGTTGAAGGTGCTGGAAGCGGAGATTGCCACCGGGCTGGATGAGCTGGAGGCGATGTTGTGAATAGGCATTCGATGCCTAGGATTGGCGAAGTCACTCTGGATGTCGCGACTTGGAATCCTATTCGCGAAGCGCATGCACCTTTTCGATATGTTGATCTCAGCTCCGTCAGCCAAGGCGACAAGGAGATCCTGGCCGCTGTCGATGTCGAACCGGAAGAAGCCCCCAGTCGTGCTCGGCAGCTAGTGCAGACGGACGACGTGCTGGTCTCCACGGTTCGCCCAAACCTGAATGCCGTCGCTATCGTGACCTCTGAGTTCGATGGTGCGACCGCCTCCACAGGGTTCTGTGTTCTTCGCCCTTCAGCGGAAAGGGTCGAACCGAGATACCTGTTTCACTGGGTTCGAACGCCGCAGTTTGTGGGGGAAATGGTGCGGAATGCGACGGGGGCCAGCTACCCTGCGGTGAGCGACCGCATCATCAAGAAGTCCGTGTTGCCGCTTCCGCCGATCGGTGAGCAGCGGCGGATCGCGGCGATCCTGGACAAGGCCGATGCGCTGCGCCAGAAGCGCAAGCGCGCCGTGGCCCTGCTCGGCAGCCTGACGCAATCGATCTTCCTGGAAATGTTTGGGAATCCAAAACGCGACACCGCACGTTGGCCGATTTTGGCCTTCGATGCGGCGTGCGTGGATGAAACCTCCAAGTCGGACAAGATTCAGCGCTCCGAATTTAAAGCGTCTGGCAAATTCCCCATCATCGATCAAGGACAGGCTTTCATTGGTGGCTGGACTAACGAAAATATGGTGTGTCGATCGGCGCTACCCGTCGTGGTATTTGGCGATCACACTCGGATCGTTAAATACGTCGAAGAGCCCTTCGTCATAGGCGCAGATGGAGCAAAGGTGCTCAAGCCTACAGCGAGTTTTGACGGGCTCTTTTTCTCTTGGCTTCTGCGGCTCATGCCCCTGCCAAATCTTGGATACTCTCGTCACATGCGTGAACTCAAGAGGATGCTTTTCTGGGCACCGCCGATTGGATTGCAGAGAGAGTTTTCGGATCGGGTACGCAAGATTGAGGCGCGGGACAAGCAATGCCACGTGCAATTGGCGTGGTTCGACGCTGCGTTCTCCGCGCTCCAGCACCACGCGTTCTCCCGCGAACGGCTGGAGGCGTGAATGAGCGGTGAGCTTGCTCCGCTTCTCCATCGCAGTTGGAGAGAGATTTGGCAGCCCTTGGCTCGTTCGAGAAACGCTCCTTCGGATTTGTTCAATGAATTGGTTCGCGAACTTGTGCCCGCTCCGCTGCCCCCCGCGCAACCGCCTGCTCCTCCTCCCGAAGCTTACGATGACGCCGGAATACTTGTGGATCCCCTCTTAACTTCTCCTGCTTCGGATTTGCTCCACTCACGCTAGTCTGGGGCGTCGATTTAGTTTCTAAGGTTTGATTTTCAATCATCGCTTTTTGCGCCTTCGGATTTTCCTTTCCCTCATTTTTCACTCTACATTCTTCTTTCTTCATTGCCCCTCCCCCCATCATCGCCTGGAACAACTTCATCTTCGCCTCATGCACCATCCGCTCCTCCCAATCCTTCGGCCGCACCTGCTGACAGAACGCACACCGCCGCGCCTCCTTCTCCGCCTGATCCTTCTCATACAACCGCTGATTCACCGAATCCAACTTCCCCGTCACCTTCAGAAGCGCCTCCCGCAACTTCGCATCCTTCTCCAAATGCTCCGCATTCCAGATCGGCCGTAGTTCTTCCGCTTTGGCCCAAGCCTTCGCCATCGCCTGCTCCGTCGCTTTGAACTCCGCTACCTTCAATCGCTGCGCCCGGATTTCCAACTCCGCCAGCCGCACCAATAACCGCCCAATCCGCTCCAACGTTGGCACGTCACAATCCCCCGCGCTCAACAACTCAAACGCCCGCTGCCGCATCAACAACAACGACGCCTGCTGCAACAACTCCCCATCCTTGGAAAAATCCCCCGGCAACCCCTGCGCCGACACCATCGACTCCTTCAAATCCTCCACCACACTCAATTGCCTTAACCGCCGCTCATACCGCGCCACCGTATCATGGCACACCGCCACCCCGAACTCCTCCTTCAACTTCCGCTGCACCTCCCGCAACGGCAACCGCTCCACCATCAACCAATCCTCGACCTGCTCCCGTTGTTCCACCGGCAACCCTGCCAGAATCGAATCCCCTCTCATCATTCTCGTCGTATCCATAAGTACAGTCCTTTCCACAATCAGTGTTAATTCGTGTTTATCAGTGGTTAATTTTGGAGGTCTCGCAAATTTTTCTCATCTCCCCATTGAAGCATAGAAGAGCCCCTTTGTATTTCCCACCGTGGGAAATTACGTAAGATTTGTTTTAAAACTTTCGACCTCGCCCCAATCCTCCGTAGGAGACGACGTCAGGAGACTCTAATTTCTGCCTTTAATAATGAGTCTCGTTACCTCGTCTCCTACGTTTTTGAAAAACCAACCGCGTTTCCACACGCACTCTTGCCAACCCGTTTCAAAGTCCCGCTTCGATCGCTCATAGGAGCGCGGCGTTCACGCCGCTTCACTCTCCGCCTACCAGTCGGCATTGAAATTTTCCTGCGCCACCGAACCGCGCCCACTGAAGCGACCTTAAGCTCACTCGTATTAAAACACCGAAACTCCTTTGGAATACCTATTTTTAAGGCCGAAACGTCCCACTCCTTATCCGTAGCAGCGGACGTGAGTCTGCTCTGGTATTTTTAGAGTTGGGGACCTCTGGAAGCGGTCAAAATATGAGCCGTTTTACCACGGCTGCTACGAGTAATTGAATCAGGCAACCGGTGTTCCGCCGCGCTTCGTGCTCATTCGTGAAAATTCGTGTCTCAATCCGTTTTAATTTTTAAACTCTTTCACGCTTTCTCACTCCCCGCTAAACACCACCTGCAACCGGTTCAAATCACACCGTTTCGTGAATTGTTGAAACGTTTCGCCATTCTCCCGGTGTTTGAGATAACCCTTGAGCATATTTTCCAACGTCGGTTTCAGTTGTTCAAAGGAGATGCCGGAGAATACCTGACGTCCGACGGCTTGATTGCCTGCGAAACCGCCGCCGACGAAGACGTGATACCCTTCCAGCGTTTCGCCGGAGACCTTGACCTTTGTGCCCAGCAGGCCGATGTCGCCCATGTAATGTTGCGCGCAAGAATTCGGGCAGCCGGTGAGGTGAATATTGATCGGTTGATCGAGCTTCAGCTTTTTATCCAGGTAATTCGCCAGTTCCAGCGCGTGTCCCTTGGTATTCGCGGAAGCGAATTTGCAGTAGGAATTTCCTGTGCACGCAATAATGCCGCTGCGCAGATGCGATTGCCGCCAGTCCAGTCC
Organism: Verrucomicrobiota bacterium; assembly: GCA_048497895.1. Taxonomy (GTDB): domain Bacteria; phylum Verrucomicrobiota; class Verrucomicrobiia; order Limisphaerales; family JBEHZA01; genus JBEHZA01. The sequence goes on along the minus strand of JBEHZA010000279.1, from coordinate 3,340 downwards.
TTGCTTGAGCAAGGTCTTCTTGACCGTCTCCACGTAAGTGTCTGGCACATTAGGAATGATCAGATTCTGCCACACCGTTAAACGCACTTCGCCGGAACCGTAAAGATCGGCAATCTCCGCGATGCGGATCATTTGCTTCGGCGTGATTTGTCCCACCGGCACACAGACTCCGATGTAATTCAGCCCCGCTTGCTTTTGCGGAAATACGCCCACATGCGAATGCGGCACGGCAGGCAATACCGATTCTGCTTCCAACGGCGATTTGCCCTGGGCATCCAGCGGTGCACGCAACAATTGGTAACCGAGCAGTTTTTCTGTTTCCGCGAGATATTTGTCCAGGGTCCACGTTTCAAGCAGATGTTTGAGCCGCGCTTTCTTGCGGTCACCGCGATTACCATTCGCGATATACACGCGCACCATCTCGGTGATGACCTTTAACACCTCGGACGGTTTCACCAGCACGCCAATGTCCCGCGCAAAGGTCTGATGTCCCGTCGCTCCACCCAGCGCGATGCGAAAATAAATCCCCGGCACAATTCCTTCCGCTTCCTGCACGACTTTCACGGCGCGAACGCCAATGTCATTCGTGTCTTCTACCGTGCCGATCAAGCCGCCGCCGTCGAAGGCGATGTTGAACTTGCGCGGCAGATCGTAGAACTCGCGGTTATTGATGATGATTTGGCCGAGCTGCTGGCAGAGCGGCGCGGTATCGATCAATTCGTGCGGATCAATGCCCGCCGTGGGATTCGCCGTGAGATTGCGGATGTTATCTGCGCCCGTGCCGCGCGTGTGCAGGCCCACGCTTTGAATGCGTTGCAGGAACGCGGGCGTATCCTTCATTTGAATCAACCGCATTTGCAGGTTCGCGCGCGTCGTGATCTGCACGTAGCCGCTCGTCAACTCTTTCGCGATGGCCGCCAGTTCGCGCAATTGAAAACTCTTGAGTTGTCCCGCCGGAATCCGCAAGCGCGCCATGAACGCTTCCTTCTGCGGAGTCAGATAAAACAACCCGTTCCATTTGAAACGGAAAATGTTTTCCCGTTCCGGCGCTTTGTTCGCGGAGGCATGCTCCAGCAGCAATGGATACGCGTCCAGCGGATGCAACTCGCGCTTCACGCGCTCTTCAAAGATCAGGTTGCTGTCCACTGCGGAACGCGCTGCGTTCTGGCCCGCCGGGTTGGCCTCCACATCCGCGAATTTTAACCCGCGATTGCGCAGGCCGGAGAACAAACCCTCCAGATACGACAATTGTTCCGGCGAAAGTTTCTCGCCCTTAATTTGGTCAATCGGAATAGCCATGGTGCTCATGTCAGTAAACGTCGCGTTGATAGCGTTTCTCTTGTTTCAATTTCTGCACATACTCCGCTGCCTGTTCCGGAGTGCGTCCGCCCGCGGTTTCAATAATCTTGTGCAACGCCGCATCCACGTCTTTGGCCATGCGTTTGGCATCGCCGCACACGTAGAAATGCGCGCCAGCCTCCAGCCACTTCCACAACTCGGCGGCGTTATCGAGCATGCGGTTTTGCACGTAAATCTTCTCCTTTTGATCGCGGGAGAACGCCGTGTCGAGCCGCGTTAAGTAACCTTTTTTTGCTAGCGCTTCGAGTTCGTCACGATAGAGGAAATCGCACGCTGCCCGTTGATCGCCGAAGAACAGCCAGTTGCCGCCTTTGGCTTCCGTAGCGCAACGCTCTTCCAGAAACGCGCGAAACGGCGCAATGCCTGTCCCCGGTCCCACCATGATCACCGGTGTGTCGGTATTCGCGGGCAAACGGAATCCGTGCGACGTCTGCACAAACACCGGCACCGGCGTTTCCGCCAGCACGCGATCCGCCAGGAAAGTAGAGCACACGCCCTTCCGCACCCGTCCATGGCTTTCGTAACGCACCACACCCACCGTCAAATGCACCTGGCCCGGATGCGCCTTCGGGCTGGAAGAAATCGAGTAGAGCCGCGGTTGCAGCTTGCGCAGGAAACTGACAAATTCTTCCGCCGTAAATTTCGCCCCCGGATTCTCCAGCAGGAAATCAATCATCTCGCGGCCATAGAGGAATTTATCCAAGTCCGCCTTGCGCGCTGGTTCGAGCAACATCCGCAGAGAATCGTTATTCGCGCGTTCCGCCACCGCCTTGAGAAAGGCGTTGGTCGGCTGCGTAATGTGAAAATCGTACAGCAACGCATGCCGGAAGGAGGTTTCTTTTCCCTGACTGTTTTTCACTGCTTCTTCGCCGTCACAGTTCAAGACCTTGAGCAGATCATCGACGAGTTGCGCGCAATTCGCCGGGCAAACGCCCAATGCATCACCGGCGTCGTAACTCAAGCCCGAGCCTTCGAGCGAAATCTCAAAGTGCCGCGTGTCTTTATCCGAACCTTCCCCGTTCAATTTGCGATTCGTCACCAGCCGCGCCATAAACGGATGATTGCGGTTATAGGGAGCGGTCTTGGCGTGCTCGTCCGGTTTCGCTTCCGGCTTGGTCACAGGTACGGGCGCAGGCATTTCCGCTTTCGGCGCTTCACCGTTGACGGTTTTTAATGGTGTCCACAACCCTTCGATCCACGTTTTGACTGGCGCTTCGTAATCCGTATCGCAATCCACACGCGGATGAATCCGGCGCGCGCCAAGTTGTTCCAAACGCAGGTCGAATTTTTTGCCTGCCCCGCAAAAGTCTGAGTAATTCTTATCGCCCAGCGCGAGCACGGTGTAATTCAAATTCTCGAGTTTTGGAGCCTGTTCGGAATTCAGGAAATTCCAGAACGCCGTCGCGTTATCCGGTGGATCACCATCGCCCCACGTGCTGGTTACCAGAATCAAGCGCGAATGGTTTTTCAGATCCACACTGCCATACGCGTTCATTTCCGCGACCTTTGGCGCGAAGCCGTATTGCCCCGCTTCCTTGCTGATGCGTTTGGCGATTTGCTCCGCGGTGCCGGTCTGGCTGCCGAACAGAATCAGCAACGGTTCTGTTTTTACCGGCGCGGTCGCTTCGAGGGTTGGCGCGGTGCCGCCATTCAAGTCGTAAAAAAGTCCGGCCAGATAGCCATTCAACCACGCGCGTTGTTCCGCGGTGAACGGGGCGTTATCGGGTATTTTCGGTATGATGCTCATCTTCAATCCTGGGTTTCGTCGTTTACCCACGGTTTTACCGCCACCGCGCAGGCCTTGTAGGAAGGCTGCCGGGAATAGGGGTCCACCGAGGGATACGTCAATTGATTCGTCTTCGCGTAGTGCATGGGGATAAAAATTTGCCCCGGTTGAACCGTGGGCGTGACAAAGGCGCGCGCCTTGAGTTCACCCCGGCGCGATTTCACCAGCACCCAGCCCTGCGGGGCTACGCGCAGG
>JBEHZA010000278.1:0-6890 GCA_048497895.1 Verrucomicrobiota bacterium | reverse complement strand
CGGCCTCGACGGGCGCGGAGGCGATCCGTTCCGACGCCGCCAACCGGCAGTATTGGCATGGATATCGGCCATAATGGCGTATTTCATAGCACCACTCCGATCTGCTCAAGTTGTTCCCGCAGTTCCGGTGTCAGTGGCGTAATTTCCAGCCAGGCTATCCGCAGTTCAGCCCAACACTTGGCTTGCGCCCCTTTCTCCCGGCTTTCCACCGAATCATCCACCCCGTAATGCGTATCGCAACACGGGCAGATATCGAATGAAGCCATCGCCCAGGAACGATCGCCGACTTTATTGCCCTGCTCATCGATTGGCCAGGAGAGATACCACGGCGGATCTGCGGCAATGAAAAGACCGCACACCGGACATGCGGTTAATCCCTCTCCGGATTGGAAGAGTTCGATCTCGTCACCGGAATACGTCGGCAATCGGATGACTTTACCAGGAACCATGAATCAGGTCGGCGGCTGCCGAAGATTCTTCGGCTTGTCCGCGTAGAGTTCGAGGTAACCGCACTGGCAGCAAACCCAGGCGGAGACATTGGTTTCACGTTCGCCTTTGAAAATAATGGCCTCGGGACGTTTGAAGGTAGCCACCGTCATTTCCGTGTTGGGAGAAGCATGCTGGGCCACCGGCACCACTCCATCGGCGATCAGGTCGGTAGAGTTGCATTTCAGACATTTGCCAGTTTGTTTCATAAAAAAGTCTGCGCTTAAAGATCGAAAGCCGATTTCACCAATCTTCCCGAAGACGTTTGCGACAGGGAATTCCTGATGCGGGCCTTGATCTTCTCCGCATGCACCATCCAGCAGCCAATTGCCAACAGCGTAACGCCCGCAACACTTGTGCCAATCGACAAAAACCAATGCTCCAGAAAGTAATCGATCCGGGCATTATCCGGATTATCCGGTTGATAAAGAATCGGCACTGTATCGCCAACCCGCATCCGGCCTAACGAACCCGCCAGCTGGGAATCAACCCGCTGTTCCACCCCTGCGGCATCGCGAAAGTCAAAAGTAGGTGCATACGAAACAGATCCGTCCTGATCTTTCCGCTCCCGCATTCCGGTAATAGTGCCCGTAGTCTTTCGAGCCGTAGTAATAAACCAGCACGAGTAAAGCGTTACTCCCAGCGACAAAATGAGCACAATCCCACCACCCACCATGAACGCCCGCCCACTTCTCCTTCGGCTCTCAAGTATTTCAGTCGGCGTCGGCAGCTTGCGTCGGGCCAGCGAATACCCCAGGACTAGCCCTATCACCACCCCAGCGATCAACACCACCACAATGAGAATGAGTATGCCCATAATCAAAAGCTTAACCACGCACCTTGAATTTCACCTCGTTACTCCCATTTATCATTACCTTGAGAAGTATCGCCTTGCTTTGGTTTGTAAAGTTAATTGGCGGCCTTGAAACCCCTTAAATTCCAGCCATCGTTCCATCTTTCTTTCCGCCCTTGATCTGGACGCACCTGAATTATCCCGTAATATCCCGTAATATCCCGTAATATCCCGTAATATCCCGTAATATCCCGTAATATCCCGTAATATCCCGTACAAAACCGTACAGCCGCCGCCCCGATCCACAAAATCGCCACCGTATTGACTGCACCCATTTTGCATTCTCCATTCTTCCTTTTGCATTTAATTATCCCGGAATAGCCCGGAATAAGCCGGACACAACGGCAACCGCGACCATTCGCGCTTTCGTATCCGCATTCGGCTCCCCTCCAGGGAGGGGTTTGGGGTGGGTCCGCACTCGAATTAGACCTGACACCTCAATCTATCTCTGCGTATTTTGCGTGTTCCACGGTTCAACTCCACCCCCAGCTTTGTTCTGGTTTCTCTCGGATTTCGTCATTCGGCAATTCGTCATTTTCCCTTCCTTTCCATCTAAACACACAAATCGCCGTTTGTATTTCCCACCGTGGGAAATTCGCTCACTTCGTAAAACATTTCCGCAGCTTAAAACCCCTACCCCTTGCGCTCGTCATCCAAAAACGCCGTCACCTGATTCTTAATAAAACCCAGCGGAATCGGCCACGGCCTTTCGGTAATCGTCACGGTAATTTCGATTCCACTCACCACAAATTTCCCTTTGATCTTGGGTGAATCAATAATGAATGAGCCCGCTTCCCCTTTGATAACAAAGCTGCCGCCATTTTTCTCTATCTCAACCTGCGCCCGTCCCAATGCTTTGGCGACATCGCCAGTAATTGTATGTGTAAAAGATTCAGCCATTATCATCCCTTCCCTTTAAGCTGCGTTGAATCATGGTCACCCCTTAATTCTCGCCCTCAAACGACCATCAGTCCATTTATATTTCCACCGTAACGAGGTCGTGGATCATCGTTCCCTTTTTGCCTCTCAGATGCGAACGCCATCCCTTTACGTTTGTTTTGAACAATCCGGAAAAGGCTTAAGGACGAACCAAAGTTCCGCCCCTGAAAGCCCTGAACTCAACGGACAGCGACCGTCCCCGGTCGCAGCAAGGTGACCTGGTCAAACGTATCGGACATTTCAAATCCGCCATCTCGCCTTCAAACCCTTAGCTACCATTGACAATCTCACTTCCAAAAAGTAAACCCACTGCATCCGATCCAACATCCATTACTTTATGCCCGCCTTATCCATCCGTCTCGTCATCATCGTTTGCCTGAGCCTCACTGCCTTTGCCTCGTTACGTGCCGATGACGCCGCCATCGCCCAATCGCTTCAAGCTCTCGGCGGTAAGGTCACTCTGAAAGATGGCGTCGCCACTCAAGTCGCCTTCACCGATTGCTCCAGGCTCGGTGATGCTGAATTCCACGCCATCGGCCAACTCATTCACTTAAAAAACCTCACGCTCTACAACAAATGTAACGCCCTGAATGACACCACCATCGCCCGCCTCACCAGTTTGAAAGAATTGGAAATGCTCGGCACCGACGGCGCGCAACTCACTGACGCCGGGCTCAAGCAACTTACCGCTCTCACCAACCTGCATTCCGCCGCCTTCTTTCACACCTCGTTCCGCATGGAAGGCTTCACCGGCGTCGGCTTTGGCCATCTCAAAGCCTGTCCCAAACTCGAACGTCTCACCGTCGCCGGCATCTCCATGGGCGACGAAGGTTTTGCCGCCATTGCCACCATCACGCAACTCCGCGACTTCTCTACCTGGCACACCTTTCAAACCGAAGCTGGCAACGCTGCCATCGCTAAATTGCCCAAGCTGCAATCGCTCAAAATCGGCCAACGCCTTCCCCGTCCCGGCGTGAAAGCCCCCAGCCTCAGCGACGTTTCCCTGCCCACTCTCGCCGGCATGAAAACCCTGGAAAATCTAAAAATCGGCGAAGCCCATTTCACCCTCGAAGCCCTGCGCGCACTGAAATCCCTGCCAAAATTAAAGAAACTCGAACTCTTTGAAACCGATCTCCCCGCCGCCGACGTCGAAACCCTCCGCACCGAACTCAAAGGCGTCACCATCGATTGGCAGCCCCTCACCGAAGAGCAGCGCAAAAAATTCGATATGTATCTGAAATAACCGGAGCGCGGACCGCCGGGTCCACATAGCTTATCTTCCGTCCTGAGACATGCCCCACTCTCCCATTGAGGAAAGTGGGGCAATGAGAAAATTCCAACGAACTACCCACCGCGTCCCGCAAAATTCAGAGCCTCAGAATCCGCGCGCCAGCGTCCTGGAGTGCGGTAGTCCCCTACCGCTTTCTAACGCCTCCTCCAATCCCAACCCTCATTCATTCACCACGACCGCCCCTCTCTCACTGCGCCCCCAAACCAATCCCGGAGGGATTGAACTTAAGTAGCCCCAAAAATCTCACAACCCCGAAGTGGGTTGCACAATTCCTTGGACTCAACACTCACTTCTCACTGTCCCCCATTCTCACTCGTCTTCCCTTTCCGCTCCCGCAACAACGGCATCAAAAACTTCGCCGTCTCATCCCCGATCACGTGATACCCCGCCAAATTCGGATGCCGGTCACTATACCAACCCGGCAACTGCCCGAAATGCGCATCCAGGCGGTTATCCATCACCACTACCGTTGGCGGGTTATCCATCACGAACGGCTTCACAAACGCGTGATACTTCTCCGGAATTTTCGCCAGTGGATAACGCCGGTAGTTCAGCATATTCGGCCCCTTCTCCAACTCCGCTGCATACCGCGGATAAATATCGAACAACGTCAGCTTTTCCTCCGCCGCCACCTGCCGGACCAAACTATTGATCCGCTCACTCCCCGCCTTATCCGCAAACGGAATCACTGTCATTGGAATCAACTTCGCCGCCGGATGATCCTGCCGCAGCCGCGCCAGCAATCCGTGAAAATCCTTCGGAAAATTATTCGTGAAATCCGCCCGTCGCGCCTGATCGTTGATCCCGTAGCGGATGAAAATGTAATCCAACCCCGGCAATTTCGCCGCCAGCTTGTCGTAACGCCCTGAGTCCATCAACCGCTGAATATATTCCCCGCTCAAACCCAGATTGATCACGTTGCACGACGGCAAATCCGGCTCCGCCGCCAGCAATTGCCGAATGACCTCTTCCAAATGCGGCCCCTCCTTCACCAATTTCCGCGGAATGCTCCCCTCCGTCGTGCTATCCCCCAACAGCAAAATCTGCACCTTCCCCTCAAACTCTGCGTGTAACGAACTCGGGCAAAGCAACAATAATCCGACCAACAGGAGCATTCTTACCAAAGTTTGCAGACCACCAGTTCTGCGGACATTGGCCAACGACGTTATGATGACAAAACGTGTGTTCATAAATAGTAACCCGAGACAATTTTACAACTCACTCGTTCAACTATCTGGCACGGTTCTCCAGTCAACACCCAAACTCATCACGCTCCGCACGTCACTTCACACTCACACCCTTGCTCGGCTCCGACTTCAACCCCACGCTGTTCACCGCCACGATCCGGTATTCATGTTTCTCGCCAGGTTTCGCATCGGCATCCACGTAGCGCATCGCGGGCAACGGCTTTTCCGGCGTGTCATGATAGGACATCTGCTGGAATAATGGACGTCCGAACCGGCCCACCGGCTTTTCCGGCACTTTCGCAAAATCTTTCCCATCGCGCTGAATAATAAACCCCTGCAACCCGCTCTCAAAATCCGCTTCCGCTTCCCAGGTCACTTCCACTGGTTGACCGGCTTGGGCCGAAACCTTTACCCCATGCGGTGCCGCAGGCGGTGTCGTATCGGACGCTGCGCCCGTTTTCACGTACTCTTCCCAGATTTTCGCCACGTGCTCATTCGGCAGCCAGACCGCCTCATTAACATTCCCCTGATACGCCGAGGCCACTTGCGCTTCCGTGCCTAACTCCTTCGCCAACCACGCGTGCTTCATGTCCACCGGCTTCAACTTATAGTCACGGCTCTTCTTATCCGGCAGGCGCATCGCCAAACACGCGTCAAAGAACGGAATCGCGAGATAGCGCGAATCGCCCGTCTCATGCGAGGTCCGCGGGTCCGGCGCCAGACCAATCGGTGCGCCTTTCGCCCGGTAAGCCTTGAACATTTCCAAACACGCCACCCAGCCGGCATTGAAACGTTTGTCCCCGTTTTCCTTCACCCCCGGATTCGCCATCATCGGAATCTGAAACGCCGATTCCGGAATTTCCGGCTTGGGCACTTGCCCGCTTTCCCACGTCGAATACGCCGTGCCCGACCGGAACCAGATCGCCACAATGCGCTCCGGATACATCATCTGCATGATGCTCTCCCAATACCCGCCGCCCGAATGCCCCCATAAACACCACGGCACTTTATCGACTTCCGGATGTCCCGATTTTTCGGCCAGGTCACTCAGCGATTTCAGAAACGTCTTGCTCGACCCAAAGCGGGGATCGCACCACAACCGGCAATTCTGCTTGTCCTCCTGATGATAGGATGGCCCCAGCAGCGCGCAGTCCCACTTCTGCGCCAGCGCCTGCCAATGCAAATCATACGCCGCGGTTTCGCCGCCTTTGCACGCGCCGGTCCCGCAACCGTGCTGATGCACAATCACCCCGCGCAATTGCTTCACGCCATCCGGCACCCAGAGCGTATAAGTCACGCCAAATTGCAATTCGTTCGTCTTGGTGGAAGGCTCGTAACTGACCTCAAAATATTTCCCTCCTGCGAAAGCGCCCGACGTCAGAAAAAGCGCCCAAAGAATAGCCAAACGGCTGAGAATAATGCGTTTCATGTGTTGGTAATGTTCTATGCGATGTTGCGTGATGTGCCAATTCATTTGATGTCACTGCGGTCGCAGCAACGCCTCCGGCGAACTGGCCAGCCATGGCGGCAGCCCCTGTAATTCTACAAAGTAATCCTCCATAATGTTCTGCGTCGGCCGTTCCAGCTTCAACCGCCATGCTCCGCCCTCACTCGGCGCGGGCAACTCCCGCAGCATTTGCATCGCTTCCGCAATGTTATCCTGGTGTTGCACCAATCTGTTCTGTGGATCAAACAAAGTCGCCTGCACCCGTTCCCCACTGCCTTCACCTGTGAGCTTAATCGCAAACGCACTCACCCCTTTCGGCACCCAAAAATAAAAATCTCCCGTCGTGGATAATAAATGCAAACGTCCTCTCTCACCCAACAGACACGCTGGTGCACTGGATTTGATCAGTTCCGCCGTAAGACCGCCCGGCTCACAGTGTATCCGGTAAGCCCCTTTTTCTTCCGGCACAAATCCATAAACCAGATTAGTGGTCCCGCCACTCTCCAGCATCAGCACCACATCTTTTCCCGATGGAGCCACGCAATGCACCGGAATCACGCGCGCTTCACTCCGCCCCACCGTTTGCAAGCGCAACGCAAAGGAAACCTTCTGTCCCACTTCACCCAACATCAACCAATCCGCCGCAAGCTACAAGAACGCCGAGCTCAAGCTCGTGGCGGGTGACGT
>JBEHZA010000277.1:0-6907 GCA_048497895.1 Verrucomicrobiota bacterium | reverse complement strand
GCAAGCCAAGCGTGGCAAGCAGGTTGAGCAATGGCGCGAGGGAGCGCGCCTGTGTGCGGAGCACCAGGCGCAGCAGTTGAGGAGTGCAGGAACGGTGGAATATATTTTACCGGAAACAAGGGGATGGACGTGCTGCGGCTGGTTTCGCCAGCGAAACACAGCCGCGTTCCGTCCTTAATCGCCCACCACTTTCAATCACACCCGGAGAATAATATAGGCTACGGATTAGCCGAAACTTTCACCGGCGCGTTGTTCGTGCCGTTCACGGGAACCGCCGCCGCCTTGATCAGCTCAGCGGCCAATTCCTCCGGCTTCCATTCGTTGCCCGCGATGATTTGCTGCACCCGTCCCTGCGTATCGATAACGACGGTGCGCATATTGTGGTTGAATTGAAACGTGCCCAGTTCACGGGGAAACACCAAACCGAATTGTTCCGTCAGGGCATCAATGTCAATCAAAGCGCCCGTCAGAAAACTCCAGTAATTCGGATCATAATGATAGTGCTCGGCGTAACTTTTAAGATGTTCCGGGGTGTCGTAATCCGTATCGAAGCTCATCGAAAACAAATGAAAATTGGTGGGCCCATTTTTACTGGCCATGAGCTGAGCATAAGTCTTGGAAAAATTATCTGACATGCGCGGGCAAAAATTCGGGAACGGGCAACGGGTGAAAATAAACGTCAACGCCAAAGCCTGACCGCGATATTGACTGAAGGTAACGGCCTGGCCGAGTTGGTTGGTGAACGGATAATTGGGCATCGGATCACCGATCTGCAATGCGACGACATCCCGCACCAAGCGGGTGGTGGGTCGCGTGGGCGGCTTGCCCATGCCGGCGTTTTCGAGCACCACCAGACGATCAATCCACCCTTCATCTTCGGTTACCAGCATGCGGAAAGAAATTTTGTCACCCACCTTGAGGTTTTGCAGTTCCTTGGGGTCCTTCACATCGAAGGGCATGGTCATCGCCGGCATGTAGTTGGGAATATCTTCATGCTTGATGACGATACGGCGGGTACCGGCCTTCAGTTCAGTAATCTCGCCTTTCACAAAGAAAATTTGCGGGCCCAATTGATTCGTTTGGGTAGTCGCACTGTTGGTTGTGCCGGGCGAAACGGCTCGCGCCGGAGAAGCTGGCGCGGTGGAGGACGAGGAAGTTGCCGGTCCACAACCGGTCAGCAACACCACTCCAGCAAGGCCTAAGCAGACCGGTAAAATAAATAAATTAAAACGCATGACGGTTCTCTTTCCCAAAAATAGAAGTGTTAACATAAACCCATTCTTGAGATAGGACAACTACTGCCTTAAGCACACTGGCTGAAAAACTTTCCCTGATAACCGGGTTCCTGTTATACGGATTTGTGAACGCATGGAACCCGTTCCTTCAAACCGGCAAAGGGCAGGCCACAGGGTAAGCGGTTTATTATCCCGTCTATCCCGGACTACGTCTTCTGGAAATTTCATTCCAGAAATCGATGGGCTGCGCGCGATTGCCTTGATGGCGGTGTTCCTCTTCCATTTTGAAGCGCAGACCAGCATGTTCTTTTCCAAGGACCCGGTGGGCAGACTGCTGGGCCGTTTCGCACGCGATGGCTTCTTTGGGGTGCCGATCTTTTTTGCCATCAGCGCCTTTATTGTCAGCCTGCCCTTTGCTCGGGCATGGCTACAGAACGGCCCGCCGGTCAGCATCCGCCAGTTCTACCTGCGCCGGCTAATCCGTTTGGAACCCCCTTACATTATCAATCTGATAATTCTCTGGGTATTGGGCGGCGCTTTCCTGACTTTTCTGCCCTCGCTGGCGGCCAGCCTGATCTATCAGCACCAACTGATTTACGGCTACTTCAACCCCGTCAATACCGTCTGGTGGTCGCTGGAGATTGAGTTTCAATTCTATTTTTTGGCTCCGCTGTTAACGCTGTTGTTTCTGGTCAAACGGGCGTGGTTGCGCCGGCTGCTGCTGGTGGCAACAGCGCTGGCAGTGATCGCCTTGCGCCATCAGGAAAACCGCCGGGTGGAATTATCACTATTGGGCCAATTTGAATCCTTCGCTGTGGGATTGCTGCTGGTAGATTTTTATCTGACGTCGTGGCAGGGCGCCAAGCCCGCGCGTCCATGGCTGGATTGGGTAGGTGCAGGAGCGTGGATTGCGATCCTGCCTGCGCTTGGCCTGCCTTCCGTTTTCTGGCGGCAAAGTCTCGTTTCCACACTGCTGTTTCTGGCGTTGCTCGGCTCCCTGGGCGGAGTTCGCTTGCCCCGCATTCTGAGCAACCGCTGGGTCTTCACCTTCGGCGGCATGTGTTACAGCTTCTATATGTACCATCAGGTTTTGATTGATCTCTTTATCCCGGTCATCGACAAGCAGGTGAAAACTCTGGGGCCGGATTGGTTGAAATATCTGGTGGAATTTCTGTTTGTTTTTCCCCTCGTGACGGTGATTTCGGCGGTTGCTTTTTTATATCTCGAAAAACCGTTCATGCAGTGGCGAAGCCGTGTAACCACCTCCACCCGTCCGGTTGCGGTCACGGATAATTTGAGCCAAACAAGGGCTTGCGGCAGGGCAGGGGAGTGATTACGATACCCATCCCCGGCTGAAGCAAACCGGGGAGACAAAAGCTCAGTTGAGGTTCAGGGAGAAGGATGCTCATTCCTTATGGAAATTAAATTTGTATGTGGCGTCTGTGACCAGCACGTCGTGGCCAATGCTGAGGCCGCCGGTCACGCGATCAATTGCCCCGGTTGCGGGGGTGAAATCACGGTCCCTCAACCGCCAGCTACTGAGGACACTTTTTCCAACGAATCCGCCCTGTTTTCCAGTCCCGGATTTTCCACCGCGCAAAATGAAAACGGAGAATTAACCTGTCCGGTCTGTTGGCTCCGTTTTGAGGCGGGTGACATCATGCACATTGCCGTGCATGATTCCTTGCGGGGCGATCTGGTTTTGGGAGAGGACGCCCAACAACGGTTTCACGCCACCCGCTTTAACAATGCCGGACAGGCGTTGGATGCCATGGGTCTGCCCTGTTCTGATCTGGCGTGCCCCCATTGCCGCCGCAAATTTCCGCCAGGCTTTTTAGATCTGCCGCATCACATCCTGTCTTTGGTTGGCGATCAAGGCGCGGGCAAATCTTATTATCTGAGCGTGCTGGTCAAAGTATTGCCGATCACGCTCTATCGCCATTTCAACGTTACCCTACAGGATTCTGACCCCACCGGCAACGCCGCGCTGAACGAGATGAAAAAGGCTTTGTTCGGCGCGCAAACTCCAGCACATGCGAAACTGGCCAAGACCCAGCTTGAAGGCGCGATGTATGAGCGCCTGCCACGTTACGGACGCATCGTGGCGTTGCCCAAGCCGTTCGTTTATACGCTCGGCGCGAGTGATGGCGGAGCGGGCAAATGTTCGCTCGTCTTCTATGACAACGCAGGGGAACATTTTCAGCCCGGCATCAATCCCATTGAACAGCCGGGCGCGCAACACGTGGCCAGTGCAGCGGGGATTATGTTTTTGTTCGATCCGTTCAACAGCCCGGAATTCCGCCGTTGCCTGAAGGATTTGCCGGACCCGCAGATGGAAAAACCGGTTGTCGATCAACAGGATATTATTTTGTCGGAAATGCGAAGCCGGATTCAAAATATCCGCAACCTGCGCATTGATGAACGGTTGCCTACACCGCTCGCCATTCTGGTAGGCAAATGTGATGCGTGGATGCACTTGCTGGACGAAAATCCCTTTGTCAATCCGGTCGTTAATGGAGCTTTGTCACTGGAGGCCATTGGCCAGAACTCGGCCAAAGTCCGGGACTTATTGCTTTCGGTTTGTCCCACAATCGTGGCGAATGCCGAAGCGCTCAGCAGTTTGGTTTGGTATTTTCCCGTGAGTTCCTTTGGGCACACGCCAATCAAGATTGGCCCGGGAGATTATGTGCCGGACCCAACCCGGTTGGAGCCGATTCTGGTGGAAATCCCGGCGTTGTGGCTGCTGACACACGCCTGTCCCGGTTTAGTTCGCACTGCGGCTCCTTCGACTGGAGAACTGCCGACGCAACGTTAACCCGCTCAACCGGTGCCACAACAACTCATCTATACCAGTTCACCGCGCGGGATAGTGGCCGGGCGTTCCGGATTTTGCACGGTGGCGCGGAGTGAAAGCCTGCGGGATGCCCTGACACTGCGACTGGAACAGTTGAGTTACTACGAACACCGGAGTCTGGCCGGCGGAAGAGAGCAAGCGGTTTGCACGCATCGCATCGTCGATATTCGGGGCACGCGCTTTCATGTCTTAAGCCGGATTCAGGACGCGGGGTTGGATTTCACCAATCGCACCAATTTCATCGCGCATCACCTGGTTCTGCCGCCGGGTGAACTCAGTAAACTTCCCGCCAGTTCGGTTATTCTCCAGCATTGGGATGGCTGGAAGCGCGCGTGGCAGGAAGAACCGCGCCTGCTCACGGGGGAAGATTGGAGCAGCCTCTATTCGCTGACCGGCCAGTCGCATATGCCGGCGCAAACCTGGGCACGCGTTACCGGTGACGCAGTCCATGCGCTGGGACTGGTGGACAACACCGGTCCGGTCTTTCTGAATACCGATGGTTTGACCGAGCAGGAGGTGTTGACGCTTTTTACCGAAAGCCTGGAAACGTTGGAAGCGCGGGAAGGCGTGACGGATTACCACGCGGCGGGTTGGCAGATGACTTATACGACTTCGTTGCAAGAACAGGACCCACCGGCGGATTTTCGCTGGCGTTGTGTTACTTCAGACTCGCCGATCTTCCGGAAGCTGGTGGGCAATGGCCAATCGCCGATGGCTCTGCCAACCCTCCGCGCGACGCGATTCACTCCACAGGAAGCGGCCTTTGCGCGGAACGGGCGACAACCTCTGAGCGTCATCTGTCAGCCGACGGCGGTGACGACGCAAGCGGGCGATACGGTGACAATTAAGGCCATCGCGACCGGTGTGCCTGCGCCGAATCGCTATGAGTGGTATGCCTGTGCACGCGACGGCAAGACGGAGCAACTGGTTTCCGATGCGGGAGCAGAATTGAATTTGAGCGATGTGCCTATCGGCGTGAAGCGGTATGCCGTTCAGGTCCGCAATGCGCGCGGGGAAAGCGCGATGAGTGCGATGGTAACGGTTTCGGCAGAAAAGAAATTGGGACTCTCTAATTCGAGCCGATCCAGCACACCGATCCGGGTCCATTTACCGCCGAACACGAAACCGACACTTCAGCAACCGAAAGAAGCAGAACCCTGGACAGCGGATGCCGGAGAAATGGTGAAGCATTTGGCCCAGGTGGAACAGAACCGGAAGAAGCGGGCGATGATGCTGGCGATTATTTTCATCCTCTTGGTGTTTAATGGAAGTCTGGCGTTTTTCTTCAAGGACAAAATTGGGGCTTGGTTTTCCAACAGACAACAGAGTATCGGCACCCCCTCTTCAAAACCGAAAGCGGAGACCGTTGTGACCCCAAAGATTCCAAATCCGTCATCACCGCCTGCCCCTGCTGAACCGGGTGCCCCAGCTCCGGTTCCACCACAAAGTCAGGTAAATCCAGACACTCAACAGTCGAGTGAAAAGGACAAGGCCGCATTTGCGGCAATGGCAAAGGAAGCAGCCGCAAAAAAGGCTGCCGCCGCAGAAAAGAAAAATCCGAACCAATAACCCATGAACCACCTCGACATAGAGCGTTTAGTCCGTCGCGTTTTAGGGGTCTTGCGCGGTTCGGTGGATGTTTCGCTGGCGCCCAAGCTGGCGGCGGATTACGCCGCGGTTTGCCGTGCGATTTCGCTGCGGTTGCAGCAATGCGAGGCCATGATTCAGGCGCGCGACTTTGCGCAAGCAGTGCAATTGGCGGAGACGGCTCCCAATTTGCTCGATTGCCTGACCCTGCTGGAATTTCGTGAAGTGGATGAATGGCGGGATTATTGCCGCAACAATCGCCTGCCGGTTTCAGAACCGTTCGACACCAAATCGGTCCGGTTGCTAAACGAGTGTTACGCGCAAGGGATTAAAGCCGACGATCCGCTCTACAAACGCTATCGCAAGGCGGTACTGACCAAGGATGATGCCGAGGCGCTCAACGTGCTCAAGAGCATTGTCCGCATCAATCCCAGCGATGCGAATGCCGCCACGGAAATCGCGCGGCTGGACCGGAAGGTGCTCACGGAACGGCTGGAAAAACTCCGCACCGCCTGTGCCGCCGGGCATACGGCGCAGGTCATGGAGTTAATCCAACAGATCGAATCCTTCGGTTATCAAACCAGTCCGGTGGGCGAGGTATGGACTCAGGCGCAACAAGTGCGCACTCTGGAATTGCTGAGTTCCGCCGAATTTGAACGGCATCAGGGCCGCTGGCGCGAAGTCCTGCTGTCGCTGGAATTTATCAACAGCCTGCAAACGGATTTCGATTTTTCTTTGCCGGCGGAAGCGGCAGCACGATTGACCGCTCTAAACCTGTGGGCGCGCGCAGAAGAAGATCAGGACCGGAAAGAGCGGCAATTCAACTCGCTGCTGGCGGAACTACATTACCGGGTGGAGAAGAGCGAACAGAACGATCTGGCCGTGCGCGAGGCGACGTTGAACGAGTTGCGCGGTGAAAGTGAGGGGTTGCAAAAAGTGTGGCGCGCACTGGAGGAATTTGCGCGGCCCATTCCCACCGAAATCGAGACCCGCTACCGCAAGCGCGTCAAACTCCTGCAAATGGAGGTGCAACGGCGGACGAATCAACGGCTCCGACTCATTACTGTTTCGACCCTCGTAGGGCTGGTCATCGGTGGCTGGTTGCTCTGGTTTTTCCTGGGCCAATCGCGCGCACGGGATTTTTCCCGGCAATTGACACAGGCCATCACCGCCCGGCAGGTGGCGACCGCGGAGAAAATTCTGAAAGCCGTACAGGAAGGCGATGCGCGGC
>JBEHZA010000276.1:0-6916 GCA_048497895.1 Verrucomicrobiota bacterium | reverse complement strand
CTCG
Organism: Verrucomicrobiota bacterium; assembly: GCA_048497895.1. GTDB lineage: Bacteria > Verrucomicrobiota > Verrucomicrobiia > Limisphaerales > JBEHZA01 > JBEHZA01. The sequence goes on along the minus strand of JBEHZA010000276.1, from coordinate 6,912 downwards.
GATAGCACTGCCGTTTCAATTTCATCCCAAGCTTAATGCCGGGATGTATTTACAATGTACAGTCTTTTCTTCCTAAAAGTTAATTACAGGCTCTAAGGGACAGTGCCGTGAGCAACTGTTCGCGCAGTTCACCGAGTTCAACCGGATGCGGCAAACCGTCCAACGGTTCAACCCACAATCCGTCTCCACCGAAAGCACCATCATCGATTTTAAAGGCAATGTCCTTGAAATCGAATACCGCCATGGGCTCCTCACTGGAGCCGAACAAGCGGAGTTTATGAGTGAAGGCCACGCCGGGGATTTTGGCGATCAGATCGCACAACCGCCATCGATTGACGTTGCTGACGCAGAAAGAATGCGCCGGATTAAAGGCTTTCACCTCGGGGGCGAAGAGTTGTTTGAGCCACGCTCGCATGGTCGATCAAGCATCCTTTTGCTGGTGAATACGCTCGGAGTTTTCGCGTGGTTTAGCAAGGCTAAAGCTGAAAGCACGCAGCAAAAAAGGGATAGGAACGCGGCGTTGAGATCGCTTCAACAGCCGGGTTAACGGGAGGGTAAGAAAATTTCTGTGCGACCGGACGGACGGGAGTTGAAGCGGGCTAAAGCGCCGCGCTCCAGGACGCTGGCGCGAGGTTTCACGCACAATACTGCCGGGAATACGCAGATCGTTTCCGGCTCCAAAGCCGCCACAAGCGTTGCCATCAAGGATCATTGGCAAAGCGAATCCGGCTGGGATTTTCTAAAGCATTGAGAAGGGCTTGAAGTTGTGCGGGATCGCGTTTGAGAGTCGGCTCACGGCGATAGGTTGCCCCAAAAAGGCGGCAAAAATCGGCCACTGCGGGCTCATCAAGGCGTTCCGAAATCCGCAACTCGCCGGTGAACGCGTCGTGAAAGGTAAAGATCAATGATTCACCCTGATACGCTTTCAGGTGATAAAACAACTCCTCCAAGGGCCGTTTCGCCGCCAGCTCCCGTAGATGGGCAATGACATCGGGTGAAAATGTTACGTGATAAACATCGGGAACCGGATAAATCGTATCCCGGACGACTGGCAGGGCGTCTTTTGCGCGATACCGCTCGTAGAAGGCGGTCACTTCCGGAGCAATCGTGCAGCCTTCAAAATAGAGAACGGCATCGGCAGGAAGCAACCTATTGAGATGAGTAAAAAAGAGTTCGGCCTGCGTAACGCCTTCGACAACCCATTGATTGGGGGTGTCGAGATCAAGACCCGCACCGTGTCCGGCAAGACCAGTCAGACTCTCTTTGAATTGTTCGCGTTCGGGGGAGTTCATTTATTTTCGCTTAACCGGTCGGGATATTTTCGGGCGTAATCCAGCCAGAATTGCATCAGGCCATAATCTTTGGATAGTTCGCAGATGGCCCAGAGGCGCGAATTGAGGGGATTTAACGTCTGCTTCAGGTCTGACTTCGAATACCAGTCTGCAAAGGCCTTGCGGCCATTGGCCCGCAGATGGCCGATCTCATCCCAGTGCGGTTCGACGAATCCACGCGCCAATCCAAAAATTTCCGCCACTTCGACCACTTCCAATTCGCGCAATCCCCAAACGATTTCTTCGTTGAACGGGCGGTCACAAAAGTTAAAGAAATGCCAGCCCAGGTCATTCATCGCCATGCTCACATCCAACCGATGGGTTGAGGCCATAGCCCGGAGGCCGCGTGGCAAAGAACGGATCGCGGGAACCAATAAGTCGTAATCCTCCTGCACCACGAACGGCAGTCGGCGCTGAAGTTCCGCAGTAAGCTGGTCGAACAGGGTTTCGTCGGAGGTGATGTTGGTGATGTCAGGCATACTTAAACTCACACCCGCCTCCGTGTGTCAGCTGCACTGATGCCCACGCTTGCTGCCGGTTGCCACTACGTATCTGGTAAGCATACCAGGATGCGATAATTACAAAGCCGACGAAACGTGCAAGCGCAGTAAATATTTTCATGCTGGCAGATAAAAATCAGCTTCGGTGGGGGTCTGCTTTTGTAGAACCAGTCGCAGTCGATTCCCATGGCTGGAGACAATCTTCGCGAAAGCCTCGCGGCCGCTACGACCGGCAAAGTCACGCTCTTTCACGGAGTAATCATTGGTGGCGCACCAGTATCGATTGGCCAGCAGTTCCAACGGCATTTCATCGTGGATGATGACCACCGTTTCCAAAAGTTCGTCCTTCAAGGGTGGCACTCCCCCTTGCAAACGCCACCAGTTGCAGAGCCAGCGTTCCAATTCATTGCAACGGAGTGAGTCCAGAAACGCTTCACCTTCGGCACCCGGAGGCAGTTTACCCATGGCACGGTAGCGGGCGGCAAGGTGTTCGCGGCTCGCTCCGCCCTGCTCTGCCGTCCACGATTGCGACCGGAAATAATCGTTTTCCATTTGCGTGGAGAAATCGGCTGCGATCGCAGGAAGGGGTTCGCGATTGGCGCTGCGTTTAAAATGCGTTTCGGCAAGCAACGAAAACGCCGCGCCCGGCAAATGAACTTGCGTCAACCAGACGGGAACGGGTTGTCCGACCGGTTGCGGAATGTCACAAGTTTCCAAGGCGGTTCCATCGGCAAACCGGGAAATGAGAGCCGTGAAAACGGCGCTGCCAGCCAAGACCAGTGAGGCGTGAGTGCGGGCTTGCTCGTGGGCGAATCCGGCTAAAATTGCGCCGCCAGCCGAATAGACTCCAGCGGGAACAAATCCGGCAGCGGATAGGTGCCGGGCAACTTCGTTGGCGGGAGACGAATTCAGCCAAGCAGTCTCCGGGCTTGGGAGGAAGGCAGTTTTCAAACCCGGAGCGCGAGAGCGGATTTTCCAGAGTAATTTTCTGGCAGCGACGGTTTCCTGTTCAAGAGCCAGCCGTTTGGTCTCCAATATTTTCTGCAATTGATTTTCTGGATTCATGATGCCGGGGAATCTTTGGCTTACGGTTTAAATCAAACGGCACGCCGAGACAATCTAAAGGAATGGTGGATCATACTTTCTCCCGTCGATGAGATAATAGCGACGCACCCAGCACGGGCAAGACAGCGATGGCGGTAACGGCAAGAATATTGGCCATAAGTCCGGGATACATAACGAAGGGAGGAGCCGGGAAATCGGTCCAATGGCCATCCTCGAGTTTGAAGCAGCAAAGTAGCACGGGAAAGCTGGCGAAACGCAGGGTGGTTGAGATCTGGTATTCAAAATTGAAAGCCAGCCAGGAACCGAGCACTGCGCCAACCACTGTTAGACTTCCGAATGCCAGCCACCAGACACGCCCAACGTGCCGCCGACGTAAGCGGCGAAAGGTGGTCACGAGCAGTGCACTGCTTAGGGTCAGAATCAGGATAACAATAAGGACGGACATGGTTTGGGATAAGTATTAAAATAACGGTCGAAATGCTTGCCTGCTGAAACTCCTACAGAGTTAGGGATTCCAGATACGGTTACCCAGGGTAGTCCCGCAGGAACAGCGGAGCGGGACAACCCTGGGCTGAAGGATTTTATCCCGTTGGGATATGGGGATGATAGCATGGGGTTAGGCGGATGCTGATTTGTGGTTTGCCGTTTGCTCTATCAGATACTGGCTTAATACAATGTCTAGCCGGAGTTTTCCACACGCGAGCAGTAAATCGCTGGGGAAGCGCTGAAAATGCACGGCCATGCCCTCCGGCCAAAGTTCACCAAAACGAAGCCGCCCCTGCTCCACCCCAGAAAAACAGCGAAGCCGGAGAAGCTCATCAGGATCATTGCCTAAAAATTCCAATGCACTGGCAATCTGGTCCTCAAGGCTGGCAGCAGCATCGCCGCCTACCCAAATCTGTAATCCTGACGTTTCGCCTTTCGGTTGAACGCGTGCGAACTCACGTAACGGCGAGCCAGCCAGCGCCGCGTTCACGTCGAAATCGTCACCGAGCAATTCAAAATAAACTTCAGGCATGATGGGTTAGGTTTGTTTAAGAAGCGGTTACCCGGTTGTTCCAGAAATCCCATTGCCGCTTAACGACGTGATTTGCAATCAGCGCGCGATCCCTATCGGCAACTCCCCAACCATCGAGCGTCACCATAGATTCCTCACGCTTCCGCAAACGGATAAGCAAAAGTTCGGCACATACACAACGTTGAGGATGATCGCGAAGTTCTGGCGTTTCCAAGACCGATTCAAAACAGGCGCTGGCTTCCACCGGATGCAACAACGCCATCGTCACAGCAAGCTGCGGGATCACCCAACTACCTTCTTCAAACGGGAAACGGAGGTCATCGAAAAAATCCGTCCGTCTGCTCACTAAAAGACAAACGCAACCAATCAGGGAAAAACGCCAGTTGTCCTCACGGATGATAGCTGACCAATAGGCAGTATCCAAAGCCAACCGTTCTGCAACGTTTCGATACACGGCAAGATCGTGCTCAACCCCTTCATTACTCCAACTGAGATTGAGCGGATGCAAATGGTAGGGGACTCCCTTCGTATCATTACCAAGCCATTCAAAAATGCGGCCGGAATCATTTGATAATGGAGGTTGTGTCATCGCGGGTGGTGTTCAGTCGCATTTGACAGACGATAAATTACAACAAAGGCACGACGTTGTTAGGAGTTGCGGCCTTGATACGTTTCGCGTTCGGCGCTGGTTAAAAGTTTGGGTAGAATCGGGTGCTTATTTTCCCAGTATTGGCAGGCGTAAATGGGGGCCATAGAGGCTTTGCCGGTTTCAAACGTTAGAATTTTAAAACATCGGTCGAAATACTTGCCTGCTGAAACTCCTACAGAGTTGTATATTCCAAATATGGTTACCCAGGGTAGTCCCGCTGGAACAGCGAAGCGGGACAACCCTGGGCTGAAGGATGTTATCCCGTTGGGATAGGAGAAAGGCGGCATAAGGTTAGGATTGCAAACTCCTGGCCAATTTTTCTTCTTGCCTGGCGGCTGCTCTCCAAAACGCATCCGCAAGGCGCCGATGCAACTCTCGCTCCAAATCAGCGTCTCCCAGTTCACGATCTACATGATTGAACATGCCGTCAGTGCCAACTTCCAGAACCACCCATTCGCCCGTAGGTTTACACAGCAAATCAACGCAACCGAACGAATCGAAAAGCCCAACCGTCACGAGTGCTCGACGGGCGGCATCAAGCGCGGCAGGTGGAGGTTCACTCAATCGGACATAACGGGCGCCACGGGCATGAGCGACCCAAGGTGATGATCGAGTCCCCTCTGGAAAACGCCGGGCAACCCAACCGAACAGATCACCTGCGGTACAATAGGTACGGTAAACCTCTGGACGACTCAGGCGGATGAATTCCTGAACAATGAACGGGCGCGGCCAGTTCGGAGGCTCAACACTTTCCAGGCTTACCAAGCGATGCCCACTCGCCCCGCAACTGGTTGGATACTTGAGGCACCACTCACTCTCCGAATGATCGTGGACGAACCGTAGAACTTCCTCAAAATTGTTCAGCAAATGTGTCACCGGCGTCGGGACATGGTGCTTGTGAAACACTTGAGCGAGCAACCGTTTGTCAGACGCGAGCCGAATAGCTTCAGCGGGAATAAAGAGGCGATAATCAATAAGTTGGTCAACCTCCTCGGCGTGGAGCAAATAGTTAAAACGGCGCGGTTCGCTCGAAATATCAATACCCAACGAATGCGATAGTTGCGCCGCCAGTGGCGCAAATGCCCAAGCACCACCGCCACTATTGAGCACGCAACATTCTGAAGATAACAAATTCATATCACTCTATCGTCGCGTCCAAATATCGAGGACAGTCCCATAAATATCAGCATTGTCACTGATGACAAGGGCTTCATCATCGATTGGCACAGGCATTTGCTCCAAGGCGCTGATGAACTGGCTTAGAGAAGCTCCGGCTTGCGCCAATGTCCCGGAGCGACAATAGACAACGATGAGCTGATGGCCATCTACGCGCACTACACGACCACGCAGAAAACCACCATAATCCGGTTCGTCCTTTAAGATATATTCGTATCCTTTGGGAACATTATCGCGGTGACTTCGACGCGCATCGTACAATCGTCCATCTGGATAGATCCAGAATACAAATTCCGGATCGCGATGAGTGAGATCGCGAATCGCATTGCGCCGTCCGGGGTAATGGCTGGCAAGGAATGGAAATGTGTCCGCGGCTGCCTCGCGCGCAACTGAACCAAGAGTAATCATGATGAACGGCTCATACGGTGAAGCAACCGCAGATCACGTATCCGATTTGCCCCAGCGTGCCCCGGTCAGCCAATCGCCGACCAATAATAAAGCCAGGAATCGCGGTAAATGGACCCAGAGCAAACGAAGCTAACCCCAGCGCGAAGATGGCAAGTTGTTGAGGCTTCATAAAGTTTCCGGCTCGTCAGGCAATGGCTTTCCGCGTCCTTTTGTGGAAGCGAATTTCGACTCATTTCGGGCACTTTGCAACTTTAAATCAGTTTTCGCAGTCGCAAGTAAGTCAACCGGCGTTTCGCGGTTTCAAAGGAGATAAGTGATCCGACTGACGTCGAGATGCTACGAAGATGGAAAAAGTGGGGGATTTACCACGGTGGGAAATACAAACTTCGATTTGTGTGATTCTATGGGAGGGAGTCAGTAGTTGGTGAATGACGAATTACCGAATGACGAAATCCGAAAGAAATCCCAATGAAAAATTTCGAAGGGGTGAGATCCGTGGGCGCAGTAAGAACAGGGGTAAAATCGCTGTACGGGATAAATTTCCTTGGGATTAGGCGGGTTAATGATAATCGAGGACAAAGTTCAATGCAAACGACCATGGGTAAAGGGGTTGAGAGTAAAAACGCCGGTGAAGGCTGGAGTGAGTCTGTACGGGATATTATGGGCTATTACGGGATAATTAAATGCGGAAGGCGGTTGAGCCGGGGGTTTGGACAGAATGAACCGAATGGACAGAATCAAATACCTGACGAAGCTGGGGCAAGT
>JBEHZA010000275.1:0-6918 GCA_048497895.1 Verrucomicrobiota bacterium | reverse complement strand
TCACGTGACGGCCGATGGTTACTACCGCGGCAAGAAAGTGATCGACACCGTCGTGGCGGTTTAACTTTCTCGTCCCGGTATAGCAGGCCCGGAGAAGTTCGCCAGTGGGATTTACCCGACCCCGGTCGGTCAATGCCCGGATCTGGCCTGTCGCTGGTCAAATCTTGCCTGTTTTCACGACAACTTCAGCGCACCAATTGAGGGATGATGTTCCGCAAGATTGAAGGCGTTGGGCGGACCATTTTTTCATCTAACATTTCATAGACAATTTGCTGCATATGAATACCAATCATCCATCTCTTGCCGGAACTGACTATCTTACCCGCCGCCATTTTTTGCAACGCTTTGGGCTTGGTTTCGGTGCGTTGAGTTTGGCCGGGGTGATGCCGGAGATTCTTGGCCCGACCGGAGCCACGGCCGCCACATCGTTGATGAATGGTTTGTCTCCGCTCACGCCCAGACAGCCTCACTTTCCCGGCAAGGCGAAACGTGTGCTCAGTATCTTCGCTCAGGGCGGTCCTTCTCAAGTGGATACCTGGGACCCCAAACCCGAATTGGCCCGGCAGGATGGCAAACCCCTCGGCGAGGGCAGTGGCGTTGCCTGGGGATCGCCTTTCAAGTTCTCGAAAATGGGCCAGTGCGGAACTGAAGTTAGCGAATTATTTCCCAACCTCGGTCAATGTATCGATGACATTTGTGTGGTGCGTTCGATGTATATCGACGCCCCGGTGCATGAATTCTGCACGGTGATGATGAATACCGGTTCAGGCCGGCTGGTGAAACCCTCCGTGGGCTCCTGGGTTACTTATGGGTTGGGCAGCGAGAACCAGAATCTGCCCGGTTTTATTGTCCTTGCGCCGGGCACTCCTTTGGCAGGCGCGCAGAACTGGCGGTCAGCCTTTCTGCCCGGAGCCTATCAGGGCACGCACATCAATACCCGTTTCACGAGCATTGAGAAACTCATCGAGAATATCCGGAACGGCTACACAACTCGCAAAGAGCAGCGCGAACAACTGGATCTTCTTGTCAAAATTAACACGATCCACAGCCAGCAATTGCAGAAGGACGCGCAACTCGAAGCCCGCATCCAATCCTTTGAACTCGCCTACCAAATGCAGATGGAAGCGAGCGACGCTTTCGATCTCAGCAAGGAACCGGAAAATGTGCGTGCTGCGTATGCCGCCGATACCGAGCAGGGCCGCCAGTTGCTGATTGCCCGCCGGTTGCTGGAACGTGGCGTTCGCGTCGTTCAGGTCTGGCACAGTGGCTGGGATCATCACGCCAATCTGGAAAAATCACTCCGGGCCAAAGGGGCAGAATCGGATAAGCCGTTGGCCGCCTTGTTAAACGATCTCAAACAACGCGGCTTGCTCGCCGATACCCTGGTGGTTTGGGGCGGTGAATTTGGCCGCACTCCCACCCGCCAATTACCAAATGCCACCAGCAAATTTGAAGTTCCGGGCCGGGACCATAATAACCGCGGGTTCAGTTATTGGCTCGCGGGCGGCGGAGTCAAAGGCGGCACTGTCTATGGTGAAACGGATGAATTCGGGCAAAGCGCCGTCGTGGATAAAGTTCACGTGCATGATCTGCACGCGACGATGCTCCACCTGTTGGGTTTTGATCACGAAAAGCTGACGTACCGTTACAATGGCCGCGATTTCCGCCTAACCGATGTTTACGGGAACGTCGCGAAAGGCATCTGCGCTTGAACCGAGGCATACCTATGAAATTACCTGACTGTCCCGTCTGGCTGGTGATCGTAATCGGGTGGCTGGCCGCAACCGGTTTCCCGGCCCGTGCTGCTACTGAAGGTTCCAAATTAACGACGCAAGAACTTGATTTCTTCGAGCGGAACATCCGGCCTGCTTTAAGTGAGCATTGTTACAAATGCCATAGCACTCAGCCCGACGCCAAAGTCAAGGGCGGGCTCAACCTCGAAACGCGTGAGGGCCTGCTCAAAGGCGGCGACAACGGAGCGGCCATTTTGCCGGGGAAGCCCAATGACAGTCTCCTGATCAAATCCCTAAAATCGGCCAACGAAGATGAATTAATGCCGCCGGTAAAAGCAGGCGGAAAACTTAAGCCGGAGCAAATCGCCTTGTTTGAACAATGGGTGAAAATGGGCGCGCCTGATCCCCGCAGTTCCACGACGGTTGCCAAAAAATATGGTCCCGACGCCGAAAAGGCCCGAAGCCATCGCTTCTTCAATCCGGTCAAACCGGAGGCGGTTCCCGTCGTGAAGAATCAAGCCTGGGTTAAGACTCCAGTGGACGCCTTCATTCTCGAGAAACTCGCTGCCAATGGGCTGACGCCTTCCCGTCCGGCGGACCGGCGGACTTTGATTCGCCGCGCCACTTTCGATCTGATCGGGTTGCCCCCGACGCCGGAGGAAGTGAACGAATTTGTTAATGACCGGTCGCCTCGTGCCTTTGAAAAAGTTGTGGAGCGTTTATTGGCCTCGCCGCATTACGGCGAACGCTGGGGACGTTACTGGCTTGATGTCGCACGTTACGGCGACACCATTGGGGACACTATTCGCAACCAGGATAACCGTTATCTTTATTCCTATACCTATCGTGATTATGTCGTGCGCTCCATTAATGACGATAAGCCCTACGATCAATTTCTCATCGAACAGATGGCCGCCGATCGTTTGCCACAGGGTGACGATAAGAGCGCCCTCGCCGCACTCGGCTTTCTCACGCTGGGCAATCGCTTTAACAATGACGCCAACCAGATCATCGACGACCGCATTGACGTTGTTTGCCGCGGCACTATGGGGTTGACGGCGACCTGCGCCCGCTGCCACGACCACAAGTTCGATCCTATTACGATGAAGGATTACTACGGATTGCATGGCGTCTTCAACAGCGTCACGGAGCCTGCGGAACTACCGCTCCTGAAACCGGTCGTGGACGGCCCTGCCTATGCTGATTTCAACCGGCAGCTTCAAGCGGTGGAAACGGAACTCGAACAATTCCGGGCTGACAATGCCCGCACCATCACGACCAACCAGCACGCCAGAGCGGGGGAATACCTGCTCGCGCTCCACGACTGGAATCACGCCAATCCGACGAACACCGTGACTAAATTTGTTTTTTTTCGCCAGCGCGACCTTGATAACACTGTCGTTTCCGGATTGGAACGGCATTTGCAGCGCAGTGCGAAGAAATTTGACCCGATCTTTGCCCCATGGCTGGCCTTCAGCGCTTTGTCGGATGAGGAGTTCGAGCGGAAGAGCTCTGAAATTGCGGAATCATTCGCTGCCAAGACGAATGCAACTGAACGCTTAAATCCGGAAGTGGCGCAACTGTTCATGATTCCGCCTGCCAGTCTTAAACGCGTGGCGGAACATTACGGAAAACTTTTCCGCGACGTCGATCTCCAATGGCAGTCCTTGGTCACCCGATCTCAGAAGACGGCCAACCCGATGGCTACCAAATTGCCCGATCCGGACCGGGAGGCAATTCGCGCTGTAATGTACGGGGATGGGCCGTTCGCACTGGACGCACGAGCAATTCGCCGCCTGACCAGCCAGAACACTGAAGCCAAAGAGAATCTGCTCATTAAGAAGGCCGACGATGTTCGCATCAACCATCCCGGTTCACCCGCCCGGGCCATGGTATTGATCGATGTAGAGAAGCCACGTGATTCGGCGATCTTTTTGCGTGGCAATCCGGCGAGCCGTGGCGCGGTGGTGCCCCGGCAGTTTCTCGAAATCCTTGCGGGCCCTTCATCCACGCCCTTTAAAGATGGCAGCGGCCGTTTGGATTTAGCGCGAGCTATTGCCAGCAGGGATAATCCGTTGACCGCACGTGTCATGGTGAACCGCATCTGGCTGCATCACTTTGGCCAGGGCATCGTGGCTACACCCAGCGATTTCGGGCTGGTCGGAGAACCTCCCACTCATCCCGGCTTGCTCGATTGGCTGGCCGGGCAATTCATGGATAACAATTGGTCGATCAAAAAAATCCACCGGTTGATCATGCTTTCCTCCACCTACCAGCAGAGTAGCGATGAAAACCCCAGATACGTAAATAAAGATCAGGGAAATCTGCTGCTCTGGCGCCAGAACCGTTACCGGCTTGATTTTGAAGGCACGCGGGACACGTTGTTGTCCGTCGCGGGCACGCTGGATTTGACCATGGGCGGTCAACCGGTGGATTTGACGCAGACTCCGATGCCCACCCGGAGGACGATGTACGGCTTCATCAATCGCGCCGCGCTGCCGGAATTTTTCAACACGTTTGATTTCGCTCAACCGGACATCAGCAGTCCGAAGCGCGAGATGACGACGGTGCCACAGCAGGCTCTCTATCTCCTGAATTCGCCCTTCGTGATTGAACAAGCGAAGGCAATGGCCGAACGGTCTGAAATCAAATTTGCGGAGAATGACGAACAACGCATCAAGAGCCTTTACCATATTCTTTTCCAGCGCGATCCCAGGCGGGAGGAATTGTCCATCGGCGTGCAATTCATCAGGGAACAGTCGCAGCATAAACCGGAAGCTCCGAAAACTCCTGCCTGGCATTACGGTTATGGGTTCACGGATACGCAGACCAAAAAAGTGAAGCAGTTCACCGCCATGCCGCAATTCGAGCAGAACAAATGGTTCGCCGGACGGCGGCTCGCGCCGCTGTTTTTGGATGCGCCGGGTGGTTCCACCGGCGTGGGGCCGAAGTTTGCAGCCATTCGCCGCTGGGTGGCGCCGCGGGATGGAGCGATCGCCATTAACGGGGAGTTGGCTGCGAAGAACGTGGGCGGACGCGGTGTGCAGGGAAGTATTATCAGCAGCCGGACCGGAGAGATCCTGCGCTTGGTGGCTCAGAGCAAACCGGCTCCCACGCTTGTGGACAAAGTGGATGTTAAAAAAGGGGATGCGATTGATTTCGTGGTGGAAGGAGTGAGCGCGGATGCCGCAGAAGGGTTTGTCTGGGCGCCTAACATTACGTTGCTGAATCACGATTTCGAGTCCACTGCCGAAGAAGTTTATGAGTGGCACGCCCGGAGTGAGTTCGCCGGTCCGCCAGAGCCACCCTTAAAAGGGATGACGCCTTGGGAAAAATATGCGCAGGTTCTCTTGCTTTCCAATGAGCTGGTGTTTGTGAACTAGTAGCACCGGCATCGTTACTGCTTCGTCGGGATCAACTCATCGAGTGAAGGCGCCGGTGGCGGCAGTGGTTCTTCTCCTGGTTGACGGGGTAATGGGATGTGGGCTGCGGTCAGGATGGCATTATATAAATGATGGCCTTTACGGAAGTGCATAAAATAAAGTTGCGGTTCGGCCACCCCATTTTTAAAACTCGAACGTAACCGCATTCAAAGCACATTAGAATTTCATAAGTGTTGCGGCCATCACTTCCCCGCAGAGCATGACGTGGTTCAAACATGCACGCGGAAATCGGATCTTTTCTGGACCAGGGGCAACTTCCTGGTCGAGCACATTTACCAACTGCATCCGGACACGGACATTGGGCAGAGGACAGGTTCCGAGCACAGGATAATCATATAAAGTTGGAGTATTGGGTGATATGAGCTTATCCCGCCAGCCCGGATCAATCGAATAGAGGACTGCGTTCGCATCAACGTTGATCGCATTCAAAGCGGCGGCCGGCAATCGATTGGGATGCTGCAAACGGTGGATTTCAGGCCACAAGCTCAGGAGCAGAACGAGCAGGCAGATGAAGACCGGCAACAGGCAGGTTTTAGAACGGTCGTTCACGAAAATTTATCCTCTGGTTCACTGTGCAATACCAGACGATGAGGTGGTTGTCCATTTCCGTAATCGGCTCGAACTGCGGAACCCGCCAGCTATCCGAAGTTAAAATTAAAACCCGCGCAGGCTTTTGATGAACTCCAGCAAATCGGCGACTTGTGGCGGCGGCAAACCCTCGAGCAATCCTTCCGGCATGAGCGAGACATTTAACCCTTTCAGCCGCTTCAGGCTGCTGCGGTTCAGCACCCGGTCAATGCCCAGAGCCTGGCGGATTGTGACCGTTGTTTCAGTCGAAGCTGCCACCACGCCCTCGATCATTTCCCCGTCGGCTGTCTCGGCCAGGAACGCTTGAAAGTTGGGCATGAAGAACAAGTTCGGCGCGACGATCTGTTGCAGAAGTTCTTCCCGGCTCATGGCTGTGGCGCTGAATAAATCGGCGCCCACAAAGTAACCTTCTTCACCAATCCGATGGCAATTCACGCACATCCGTTGTTTAAAGACTTCTTTGCCCCGCCCGGCGTCGCCTTTGAAAGCCAGCGCCGGACGGAATCGCTCCAGAGTCGCTTTGGCGTCGAGCCATGGCTGCCGCGCGAAAATCTTCTGCGATCGCGCGGCCACCGATTCATCGGGGAAAATCGCCAGCCGCTGGCGGGTTGCGGCATCCACTTCGGCCAGTGGCACCGCATTGAGTTCCAGTTGGCGCACCAATTCCGTCGCCAATCCAGGTTTGCTCGTCAGCGAAAGCAGCGCCTGGTGTTTGATGATGGGGGAATAATTGGTCCAGCCGTCCAGCAGGGGTTTCACGGCCCGTGCCTGATCCAATGCTTCAAACGCCAGCATGGCCTCCAACCGCACGACCTCTGACTGATCCGGTGCAAGCAATTGAAAGAGCGTTGGGGAAACTATATCGTAGTTTGCTTCACCGAGACGGCGGATGGCAGCGAGCCGTTCCTTTTCCGGTCTTGCGCGGTCAACGGCTGATCTTTGTGCGGCGGCGATGCGTGGGGAAATTTCAACTCCCGAACTTATCGTGAGGAATAATATTCCCCAGCACACAGTAACTGTAGTCAAATAACGGATCGTAGATTGGCTCTGGTTGAGCAGCATATTGGATAAACCAGCAGGCCGTAGATCGATCTGTCCGGCATTTCATAAATTGTCTTTTTTAGTTCATTTTTAGCTCACCGAAGTGATTAAAC
>JBEHZA010000274.1:0-6934 GCA_048497895.1 Verrucomicrobiota bacterium | reverse complement strand
AGGTTTCCAATCAGATGACCCTCGGAGAAACCGAACTGGACATTGTCGAGCGGCTTAACAAAGTCCTCTCCCAGATCATTGAGCACGAAGAAAACGCCCGCGCTTCCCTCATGGAAAAGAAGCCCAAGACCGTGCTCAACCACATTGGCCGCGCTTACGGTACGCTCGCCAATGCCCATACCATTTCCTCCAAGGAAACCATGAACCTGCTTTCCCTGGTTCGCTTGGGTGTCGATCTCGATCTGTTCACGGACCTTCATCGCAATCTGGTCGATGAACTGTTTGTCACCACGCAACCCTGGCACCTGCAAAAAGCCGCCTCCGAAAAACTGACGGCTGACGAACGGGATATTCTCCGCGCCGATATGCTGCGCGAACGCCTGCGTCACGTGAGCCGTCCTAATCCCCAGCCCGCTGCTCCCAAGCCGCCGACCACAAACGGCACTGCTGAGAGCAACTGACCACCCCGCCTTGACCCTTTGCCCCGGCTGACGTCTAACGCTCACCGGGGCTTTTTATTTCTCGCCGCTTACGCGCGACGTCTCATCATTAATATTTCAAAGAACGATTTTAAAAATCGTTTTCTATCGGCTCCTGACGGTTGCCACCAGCCACGGTTTATATTAGAGCATGGAAATCCACCCTTGTATTTCCCACCGTGGGAAATTCCCTCAATTAGTCTTTCTTCCATCCCGGAATAGGCCGGAATAGCCCTGAATAAGCCTGACACTGCATCTTCGTTTAGAGGTTCTCATGTTTGTGTCCCCTCCTCGGAGGGTAGGGGTGGGTCTCCCTCATTCGTCATTTCTTCCGATGATCCCGTAATATCCCATACAAAGCCGTACAAACCTTTGGTGCGAGACGCTTCGCCCATGGCTGCCCATGCCAAACCCGATACCCGCAGGGTCGGTGATGCTGAGCCCTGACCTGAAGCTCCAGCGGAGCGGCATGTTTAGTGCATATTTCACACTCCTTCTTTATTATTGAGTATAGAATAGCCCTGAATAAGCCTGACACCCACGGTCATTCGCCCTCCGCCGTTTTCCCATCCGTGTGAATCGGTGTTAATCCGTGGCTTAATCGTTTCTACCCTTTCGCGTATTCTGCGTATTCCGCGGTTAACCTCTGGAGTCAGATTGAGCGGATCAGCAATTTCTCGGATTTCCATTCTTTCGGATTTCCTCATTCGGTAATTCGTAATTTTCTCTACTACTGCCCCTATAGAACCACATCAACCCCCGTTTGTATTTCCTACCGTGGGAAATTACCGCCGATTTCCCGTGTTGATTGTAGGATATTACATCTACTCTGATATTTTTCTCCATTCCCTCCGGTTCTCCAATATGCCAAGCTCGCGACGATCACATTTGTTCTAACTCCCATTGTTTCACCTGGAACCGTAAGGCTCGTCCGGGGAAGTTTTGTCAGGAGATCAATGTGTCGTGTACCGGTTAAACGCATGCCGAGCAGCATTTCAGGGGATTATTCATCGATACCACCCAAAATGCCTATAGCAATGCAAATTAAATCTGTTAATTTTATAGTTCAGGAAAGGCCAAAAGGAAGTTTCATTGGGTGTGTATAATGAAAAAAAGTTACTTCAGTGTATTATTATTGTTGTTAGTCGCAGGCTGTGGTCAGTCCCCGACTCCCGTCGCTCAAGCACCTAAACGCCCGGCAGTGCCCCCTCCTGCGGCAGCTGAACCTGCAGCTCCTGCGGATGCACCTCCGCCAGTTCCTGGTGTGGTCACCGCTACACCGGCTGACTCGGGAACACCATCCTTGAGTAACGGTGACGACGTTGCTTTTTATCGTTCGCGCGATTCGGAAGGGAAACTGGCTTCCGATCTCGACGTGCTGAACAACGCGTTGATGGCGTATGGAACTGACGGTAAGCAACGACCTCCCTTTAAAGATTTGTCGGACTTGGTCACGCAAGGTTTGATCAAAAAAATGCCCACTCCTCCGGATGGCAAGAAATTCGTGTTCGACCCGAAGACCGCCAAGGTCACGTTGGTAAGCAAATAATTTCGTTAAATGACAGACTGTTCCGTTAACCTCCAACCAAGAGACCCTATGAATAATACCAACCGGTCGATTCATCGTTCCGGACGGCAAATATCGGCCTTTACGCTGATCGAACTGCTGGTCGTGATCGCCATTATTGCAATCCTGGCTGGCATGTTGCTCCCCGCACTATCCAAAGCCAAAATGCGGGCCAAAGCGACCCAATGCCTCTCCGGCCTGAAGCAGCTCGGCCTAGCCTGCAAAATGTACGAAGCGGACAATAAAGACAAGCTTCCTTACGCCAGTCTCGGAGCTGCCAATGGCATGTATTGGACTTGGGATGATTTAATTGACGGTTATATTGCCGGAAATATGACTGCGGGCGATAAAGATTGGCGACCGGTTCCCAGCAACCCTCGCTTGGGTTATTCAAATCCTACTGGCGATGCCGAAATTCGTAAATTGTTGCATTGCGCCGCTAACCCCCTCAGTTACACCGCTACCTTAACCGCTAGTCCGCCGACGGCTTATCCCGGTGAAAATCGCAGCTATGGGATGCCGCGTCATAACATGGGCAGCTACAATCAGGGCGCGGGCACTGCAGGGTTCACTACCGATTGGCCTCCGAATTCACTCAGTCAGACCGGTATCGGGCTCGCCTGGTTAGCCAGTTCTACAGGTAACCCGATCGGGTGGAATAGTGTTGACGCGTATCCTGTGCCGACTGGCTACTCACCGAGTAACTTCCGGTATCAACGCGGCCTAAACGCCGGGACCGTTTTATCTCAGGATGACACCATCGAACTCTCGGAATGTATCCGGTACGATAACCTGTCGGGATCAAATACGGGTGCATATATGGATAATCCGAGCGGCCAGTTCGTGGCCTATACACCGCAAGGGGTTACTTCGACCGTGAACATTCACAGTGGCAGTTATAACTACCTATTCGTTGATGGTCATGTGGAGCTTTTGACGCCTTTAGGTACTCTCGGGCGGACAAACGTTAACCCGGCGGTTATTTCCGGTCAATGGACCATCCGGGCGGGTGACTAGAATTCGATTTGAGTTGGTTCTCAAAGGCTGCGAGATGGAAACATCTCGCAGTTTTTTTGTTTCGTAAAAAACGGATTCAAAAAATTAATTTATGTAAGTAATATAAGTACTTTGTACTTTTACGACGAGTTTGTGAAAAACTGGGGATGCCAAAACCATTTTTGTCGGATGAACAGTGGAAAAAGATCGAACCCCTGTTACCGAAACTCCGTAGTCGCGGTCGGCCATGGCAGGACAATCGGCAGGTGCTCGAAGGTATTCTGTGGGTGCTCAAAACGGGAGCCCGCTGGCGGGACTTACCCCGTGAATATCCCAGTCCCAGCACTTGCTGGCGGCGCTTACAGCTCTGGGAGGAGGAGGAAATCTGGCTCAATATCTGGCGGGCTTTTCTGGCGGAACTTGACCAGCGACAGAAACTCGACTGGAGTGAGGCGTTTATCGACGGGAGTTTTGCTCCCGCTAAAAAGGGGGCGAGCGAGTGGGCAAAACCAAGCGAGACAAGGGCACGAAGTGGATGGTGGTGGTCGACGGCCAAGGTATTCCTTTGGGAGTGCGACTGGTCGAGGCCAACTCGGCGGAAGTCACGCTCGTAGACTACACGCTCACCGGCGTGCCGCCCAAACTGCGGCGGAAAATTCAACGGTTCATTGCCGATCTGGGTTACGACAGCGACTCGTTGCGGCGGCATTTGGCCGCCCGGAACATCGAGTTGATTTGCCCGCATCGCCGGGGCCGCAAAAAGCCCGCCACTCGAGATGGACGTCCGTTGCGCCGTTACCGTCGCCGCTGGAAAATCGAACGCACCTTTGCCTGGCTGGGAAACTTTCGCCGCTTGGTAGTTCGCTACGAACGCAACCCGCAAATGCATGAAGCTTTCTTCCATCCCGCCTGCCTGCTCATCACTTTCCGCCACTTATGAAACCGCTTCTAGATGGTGATTTGTTTTTAAAAGCATATGAGCTTTTTATAAGTAATTAGTTGGTTCGAAGGATATCTCAATTAGCTGCATCGCTAAAACAAACTTTATGGGTGGTTAGAACGCATCGCAAAGGGATATGCTTTTTTGGCTTCGAGATAATTGTCTCTTGAGTAGTTAATAGGATAGACTGTTTACGTTTAAAATGTGTTGACAATTACTCACAATAGTATTACACGCTTAGTAAGCATTCTTAATAACGAGAATGTGTTAAATTCAAGGAGAGTTTTATGAAAAAAATATTCACCGCAATCCTATTTGGTATCGTTGTCTTCGGGGCATCACTATGTTCGTCAAAAGCAGATGTTCACATCGACGTAACAGTAACAAATTTGGCTTCTTTCGATGGTATAGTCGCAGTCATGGAGTTGAGTGGCGGCGATCATCCTGTAGATATTGATCCAACTTTTAACGAGGATTTTACTCATATGTATATTGATGTCGCTGGTGTGAATGTAACAGATATGATATATTTAAATTTATTATGGTTTAAAAATATAGGATTTAACGAACAGGAATACGGTGGGATTCAATTCATTAATCTTTATGGTACTGGTAACAATTCCGACTCGGCTTGGACACTTTTCGTTCAAGGCTACGTTGATCCGGTTACGTCGATTAACACTTGCGCCGGTACTTTATATCGATCTGGAGATGTGGTGGTAGGTGTTCAATAGTAACAATGTTCGACGATTGATTGCCAGAGTGTTTCAAGTTTTCTGTAGACAAAAAGCGAAAAAAAGCTGCAAAACAGCCTGTTCAATAGGGATTGGCGGCTACATGATTTACATAAATACTCTAGCATCAAGTGTTTGGATCACCCCGAATTCCGGAATGGAAGACTGCGATATATAACTTTGCAGTCTTCCAATGATTATAAATTATTACTAAAGAATTAAATTATAAAAATAGGTGATGTGAATCGATGCTAAATCGGTGGAAAAATTCCTTCCTTATAGAAGTCTGATTTTTAGGTTTATGAAAATTACTTACGAACAATCTCTCGTTGGTGAGAAAATCAGAACGATCTTCAAAGAGGGGTTTACTTGTGCGATGCAACCCGGATGCGAGTCTGGATTCTTCCTCGTCAGCTCTTAATCCGTGCCCATCTGTGTTTATCCGTGGTTTAATACCTCAGATAACCCCATAAAACTGCGCTGCATTCTCGCCGAAAATCTTGTTCCGGGCCGCTTCTGAAAGCAGTTGCAGATAGTCGTTCACCAGGCCATAGACCCGTTCATAACTTCCTGCCAGCCGGCACACCGGCCAATCCGAGCCAAACATCGATCGATCTTCACCAAACGTTTCCAGAGCCACGTCCAGATAAGGCCGGAAGTCAGCCGGTTGCCACTCATCCCACTTCGCTTCCGTCACCATACCCGAGAGTTTGCAGGACACATTTGGATAGGAAGCCAGCGTCCGTATCAGTTGCTTCCACGGCGTAATAATGCCCTGTTTGATGAGCGGTTTGGCGATATGATCCAGAACAAACGGTTGCTCCGGAAATTTTTCCACCAACTGAATCGCCGCCGGTAATTGCTTTGGAAAAACCAGAATGTCGTAAGTCAAATCAAAGGGCTTGAGCTTCGCGATGCCGCGCTGAAAATCCGGACGCAACATAAACTCGTCATCCGGTTCATCCTGCACCACGTGGCGAACCCCCACGAATTTGGGATGCGCCGCAAAATGCGCGAGCTGTTCCTCCACTGCTTCACTTCGCAAATCCACCCAGCCGACCACGCCTTTGACCAGCGGATGTTGATCCGCCAGTTCCAGCAGCCAGCGGGATTCCTCCAGGCTTTGCCGCGCCTGTACGGCGATGGCGCCATCCAGTTTCGCTTTGGCCAGTTCGGGCTGTAAATCCGGCGGCAAATGATGATGGCGGATGCGCTTGAGCGCGTCCGTCATCCAGGAATATTGCTGCGCATTATAAATCCAGAAGTGTTGATGAGCGTCGAGGCGCATAGCTTTTCATGAATCGATCACGCAATTTCCATCATCGCCTTGATCACGCCCGTTTCCGGTTTCGTGTATGAAGGGAAATTCCCGATCAAATCCTCAAACGTCGCGCGATGCGTAATCCATGGGCGCGTATCAATTTTTCCATCCTCAATGAGTTTGATGATGCGCGTGAAATCATTCGGCAACGCGTTGCGGCTGGCCAGCAGCGTCATTTCGCGCCGGTGCATCAACGGATGACCGAAGCTGACTTCTTGCGTAGTAATGCCCACGAACACCAAACGCCCGGTGAAACCGACGTAATTCAACGCGTTGGACATCGACTTGTTGCTGCCGGTTGCATCAATCACCACCGTCGGCAACACCCCATCGGTAATCGTCTTGAGCGCCTCTAATTCCGAGCCATCACCTTTTGCCTGCACTGTGTAATCCACTTTCATGACCTCTTTGCAGAAATCGAGTCGTTGTTGATTCAAGTCGAGCACAATGGTTTTCGCGCCGCTCTGTTTGATAAATTCAATCGTCGAAAGTCCAATTGGACCCGCGCCAATCACCAGCACATGCTCGTTCGATTGCGGATTTCCGCGATTCACTGCGTGACAACCAATCGCGAGCGTTTCCACCAGCGCCAATTGATCGAGCGTGAGTTTTTTGGACGGATGCAGCTTGCGCGCCGGCACGATGAACAGCGGCCGCATGCCGCCGTCCGTATGCACGCCGAGCACTTGCAGATTCTCGCAGCAATTGCTGTTGCCCTTTTTGCAGGGGTTGCACTGCTGGCAATTAATATACGGCTCAATGGAACAACGATCTCCCGCTGCTACGTTCGTTACCCCGCTGCCAACCGCCACGACTTCCACTCCGAGTTCATGGCCGGGAATGCGCGGATAGCTGTAGAACGGCATCTTGCCGAGATAGCCACTCAGGTCTGTGCCG
>JBEHZA010000273.1:0-6963 GCA_048497895.1 Verrucomicrobiota bacterium | reverse complement strand
GGTCGCCCTTGCCTGCGGGAGCGGATGCGGTAGTAATGCAGGAGGACACGAGCTTGCAGGTGGACCAGCCGGAATCGGTTTGCATTCTGGATCGGGTCCGGCCCTGGGAAAATGTGCGGTTGACCGGTGAGGATGTGAAGCAGGGCGCGTTGATTTTGCCAGCCGGCACAGTGTTGAACAGCAGCAAGGTTGGCCTGCTTGCGGCGGCCGGAGTGGCGGAAGTTCCGGTGGGCCGGCAACCCGTGCTGGGATTGCTGGCCACGGGCAGTGAATTACGCGAAGCTGGAGAGACGTTATTGCCGGGCCAAATCTACGAGAGCAATCGCGTTTGCCTGACTTTGCTGGCGCGTCGCGCAGGAGCGCAAACGCGGATTTATCCTCTCGTGGCGGATACTTTGGAAGCCACGCGGGCGGCTTTGGAACAGGCGTTGCAGGAGTGCGATGTGGTGGTGACGTCCGGCGGAGTTTCCGTGGGCGGCTTCGATTTTGTGAAAGAGGCGTTTGAAAAAGTGGGTGGCAAAATGGATTTTTGGCGGGTGGCGATCAAGCCGGGCAAACCCCTGGTCTGCGGGCGTTGGCGGCAGAAACTGTTTTTCGGTGTGCCCGGCAATCCAGTCTCCGCCTTTGTGACGTTTCTGCTGCTGGTTGCTCCGGCGTTGCGTTTGTTGCAAGGGGCGAAAGAGGTCGCTTTTCCTGTGTCACTCGGCGTGCTGGCAGAACCGTTGTCGAATCGGGGCGATCGTCGTCATTTCATGCGCGTTTATCTGGATGCCGAAGCCAACGTGCGGTTGGCCGGGGCGCAAGCCTCGCACGTGTTGAGTTCTCTGGCGGTTGCGAATGGTCTGGTGGATGTGCCGCCGGAATCACTGCTCGAAGAGGGAACGACTGTAAACGTCATTCGCTGGGATTAGCTCAATTGCCAGACGGCGATTAAAATTTCCGCTTGGGAATTTCCAGAACGGCCGGTTGATAAGGCCGGCGCAGAGGGGTGGCGACGGGTGGCGGTGGAGTTGAGTCCACCGGATTGATGCCGGCGGACGTATTATTGAAAGTATTATTTTTTCCGAAATCCCCCGCTCCTTTATGAATGCTGGATAAATCCAGACTGGAACGGGAACTGGCTGGCAGGTTATTCAAATCCGGCGCACTGCCATTCTTTCCGATAGTTCTCGCCGGGTCTAACGGACTGACGACCAGATCGTGAGCGGTGACGCGGGATGAACCACTGGGGTTAATTAATTTATCCATCATGCCGGAACGGAAACCGGTGTCATTGGAGTTATCACTGGACGTGATCCCGAGCAATTTCGCTGCATCAATCCGGTTTGCGTCAGAATCGCGGGAACCATTTGCCCCCGCTTGCGAAGCCAGAGACCGTTGGATCGCACTTAGCGTGGCTGATGACATGCCATTGGTTGATTCTCCGTTGCGCAACGTTGCCGGATTGAGGGTTGAATTGGCCAACACGGTGGAATTGTTCAACGAACTCTTCTTTTTCGTATCCAACTCATCGGCGGTGGAGACGTCATTGGTCTGCGAATTCTGTTTATTGGCGGAGGTTTTATCCGGGCCTGCCAGGAACTTTTCCAACACGCCTGGTTTGGGACTGTTGAATCCCGTCTCGCGTTCAGAGCGTGGCTTTGGCTCACGGGCCAAGGAACTGCTCGCTGATTTTTCGGGCGCGACAAAAATCCAGTTTCTTTGCTTATCCAGTTCCTCAATTTGGTTCTTATTGAGTGCTGTGCCGGGAGCGGAATAAGGCGGCGGAACACTAAACGCTTCCGCTCCGGGATTGCGACCACCGACGGTGTTTTGAAGATCGATGGACGGGAAAAGCTGTTTCTGCTTCCAGGGCAAAGCGTTAGTGCTGCTCGCCGGGCTCGAACTTCCCGAAAACTGAATCTTCTCCCCTCCATGGGCTAACCCATGGAAAAACCAGGCCAAACCGAAGACCATGGCCCATCTGGAAAAGGATTTCAGCACAGCCTTTTATATAGACCAACCGGAGGTTCCCGTCAAAGCGCAATTAGGTTTCGATGACTCGAACGGCAGTTGATTACCATTACAGTTGTGTGACTTTTTAGCCCTTCATCCGCCGAGAATAGAAGCATTTTGAAAGTGAGTGTATTTATGCAAGTTATTGTCATAGAGTTTATTAAGTGGGTATTCTATTCGGCTATTTACGGACGGCCAGCGGTTATCGTTAGTGGTTCTCCGGAAAATATTTTTTGACAAACGGAGGCGAATGCAGTTTCTTACGGCCAGTTGGATGTAACTATGTTTGCCGTAAAACACATTCTCAGCGTAACTGGCACCCAGGGCCTGATGGCCTTCTGGCACCAGCGCTCCTGTGTGCCCGGCAAACTGGAGGTAACTTTCTAAGCGACTTTTACATAGCTTTTAAGAAACCCACAGTTGCCAAAGCGACTGTGGGTTTTTTGTTTCCTCTACAACCTGAAAACAAACAAATGATGAAAACTGATAAAAGAAAAATAAAAGCCCGGTTTAAAGCGCCGACCCGCTTCCGGGTGAAGCCCGTGGTCACCGACCCGGCTTCGGATGTGCAAGCAGCGGCGTTCACCCGGCTCAAAGACCGGATCGTCCGGCAATTGCTCGAACAAACCCCGGTGACGGACCAGGCGGAATTCCTGCGCCAAATCGTCGGTGAAGCCGAGGCTTTAGCCTGGGCCACCACCTTCCCGGTGTTGTTCTTCCCGGCGCTGGTCGAGGAAAAGACCGCCACGGCTCGTGCCTGGGTGGAACGGCAGGATAAAATCCGGGTGCGTTCGCAAGCTTTCGTAAGGGAGGCTGCATGAACGCTCCGGTGACGGCCATGGAATGGGTGGAATACTGCGGGTTTGGCGTCATGCGTGCGCCTTGCCAGTAGTCTTCCGCTCATTCCCGCTCAATCTCGATTTCGCGTCGTGCGTGGTGAAGCTGCCGCTCTGTGGCCGTTCACTGCGTGCGACGCTACGCTATTGCCGGCAACGAATCTCCGATCCCACCGGCCTTTCCGGTTGACCCCGTTGCGCGCGCGCACCTAATAATGCTCCCAATGGAAGACGTAATTCTGTATCCCAATCCCTGGATGATTTTGCCGTTCGGGATGCTGCTCGCGTTGATCGCGTTGGGGCCGCTCTTTTTTTTCGATTGGTGGGGCAGACATTATCCGAAGGTCGCGTTTTCCCTGGGTGGGATTACGTTGGCCTATTACCTATTCTCTTTGCACGCGGGCGCCCGGGCATTGGAAGTGGGGCATGATTATCTGAGTTTCATTGCGCTGGTGGGCTCCTTATTTGTGGTGTCGGGCGGTATCCACATCAATGTCAAAGGGGAAGCTACTCCCTTCAAAAATGTTCTCTTCCTCGCCTTCGGTGTGGTGGTGGCGAATCTGCTGGGCACCACCGGCGCATCGATGTTGCTTATCCGCCCCTGGCTGCGCACTAACCAATACCGGGTTACCGCGCATCATGTCGTGTTCTTCATTCTCATCGTTTCGAACGTCGGTGGCTGCCTCACACCCATTGGCGATCCGCCGCTGTTTCTCGGCTACCTGAAAGGAGTGCCCTTCTGGTGGGTGGCCGAACATTGCTTCCCCATGTGGCTGACCGGAGTGACGATTTTACTCGTGATGTTTTACTTTGTGGATCGGATGAATTACCTGCGTGCCCCACAGACCGTGCGGCATGATTTAACCGATCACCAGGAGCGCTGGCGCTTTGAAGGCCTGGCGAATTTGTTCTTTCTCGGCGTCATTATTCTTGCGGTCTTTATCAATAAGCCCGTTTTCCTGCGTGAAATCGTCATGCTGGCGGCGGCAGTCGGGTCTTACTACACCACGCGTAAGTCGGTGCATGAATCCAACCACTTCAATTTCCATCCCCTCAAAGAAGTGGCTATTCTCTTCGTCGGTATTTTTGCGACCATGATGCCCGCCCTGGATTGGTTGGCCGTAAACGCCCATTCGCTCGGCAGTGCGACGCCAGGATTTTTCTATTGGGGTTCCGGCTCGCTTTCCAGCGTGTTGGATAATGCGCCCACCTACTTAAGTTTCTTAAGCGTGATCTTTGGTCAGTTCATTGATGCAGACGTCGTCAAGCAGGTGCATCACCTCGTTCAGAATCACGGCTCCGATCTGGCCTCCGTCACCGGCCCGCATGCAGAACAAATTCGCAATACCTTCGCCGCCTTGCAAAAATATCACGGTGATTTATTAGCGGCGGGCAATATTACGACCAGCCAGATTGAAGTCGCGTTCCTGTTGGGGAATCCCGGTTTTAACGCGTATATCCTCGCCATTAGTATCGGGTCCGTCTTTTTCGGTGCTGGCACTTACATCGGCAACGGTCCCAATTTTATGGTGAAAGCCATTGCGGATCATCAGAAAGTCCACACCCCATCGTTCGTGGCTTACGTATTCAAGTACACACTACCCTTCCTTTTTCCCATGCTCTTAATCATCTGGTGGATTTTCTTCAAACACTAGCCGGACAGCGACCGTCCCCGGTCGCAGCAACATCCGCCCGTTCGCTCGCCTTTGAAATGCTTAACATCGTTCGACCACTCCACCGTGTTGCTGTGTATAATCGCTGTCCTTTCGCGTTACCCGCTTGTCATTTGACAAAGGAGCCTTCTCTCCTCGACCATGGCGCTGACCTGATCCAGACTGAACACCATGGCATCCAATGGTAAATCGAATCGCTTTGGCGCCACCCGGGCGGCCACGCTGCTCTTTCCTCCGGCGGGATTGATTCTCTTATGGCGGGGCAAATACGGTTTCGGCCGCAAGCTGTTGGGCACCGCGTTTATTTTTCTCTACACGATTTTGTACACGGTCTTCACCCTCTGGTTCCTCTGGAAATACACCGGGCTGAAATTTGAAATGCGCGGCAATCCATTTCCCGTTCCGACCTATTGGCCCAGCGTGCCGGATTTCAAAGCCCTGGAAGCCAGCCGTGCCGCACAAACCAACGTGGTCAAAACCGCCAAATATCAAGGCGGTGTCTATTGGACCAATTTTCGCGGGCCCAATCGTGATGGTCAATATGCCGAGCAAACGGTGTTAACCAACTGGCCCGCTAAAGGACCGGTTGAACTGTGGCGGCAACCGATTGGCGGCGGTTACGCCTCGTTCGTCATTGCACATGGGCTCGCCTTCACCATTGAGCAGCGGCGCGAGCAGGAAGCGATTGCCGCTTACGATTTGCAAACCGGACGGGAAGTTTGGACGCTGACTTATCCCGGGCTCTTTCACGAATGGATGGGCGGCGATGGCCCGCGCGCGACGCCCACCTGGCATGACGGACGTCTCTATGCTTTGGGCGCGCAAGGAGACCTGCATTGCGTCGAAGCCGCCACCGGCAAACTGCTGTGGAAACGCAAAGTGTTGTTGGATACGAACACCGACAATCTGCCGTATGGCATGACCACCTCGCCGCTGGTAGTGGATGATAAATTAATTGTTTCTGCCGGGGCAACTCTGGGAGCCAACAGCAAATCTATCATCGCGTATAATCGGTTGACCGGTGAACCCCTTTGGCAGGCGGATCAGGATACACAGGCGTATGCCTCGCCCATGCTCGTGACACTGGCAGGAGTGCGGCAACTCCTCGTTGTGAGCGCCAAAAGGGTGATGGGATTGTCTCCGGTCGATGGCAAAATGTTGTGGGATTATCCATGGATCGTCCCTTATGAAAATGCCATTTCACAACCCGTGATTACTGGCACGAATCGATTCGTCATTTCCGCCGGATACGGCACTGGCGCGGCGGGCGTGGAAATTGCCGCCACCGGTTCCGGTTTGCAGGCCAAAGAAATCTGGCGGAACAAGCTTTTGAAAAATAAATTTGCCAGTTCGGTTTTTTTGAACGGCTGCCTCTATGGTCTGGATGAAGACATTCTGGTTTGTGTGGATGCGTCCACCGGTGAACGCAAATGGAAAGGCGAACGTTACGGTTACGGGCAATTGTTGCTGGCCAGCGGTCACCTCATTATTTTATGCGGCGATGGCGATCTGGCGCTGGTGAAAGCGAACCCGGAAAAGTCCGAAGAACTGGCCCGCTTCACGGCCATCAAAGGCAAAACCTGGAATCATCCTGCTCTAGCCGATGGAAAACTATTGGTGCGCAACGCCACGGAAATGGCCTGTTACGACTTGTCGGTGAAAAAGTAATTCCGCTGGCGGTAAATAATTACCCTGTGCCGATCAAATTTCCCTCCTGCCCGCACCTCATTTAATTTCAGCGGACACAAAAATACCATAAGTCGCCACAAACTGCGGAGACGGGCGCGGCTTAATTTGTTCTCTTGGATGGGAGTGATGGAGCAGAGCCGTTACGTAATACCTCTGCGGTCCTCATCGAATTTCGGCACTGTATGAAACGATTTGTAATTTTGGCGTTATTGCTGCTGGGACAAACTTTGTCGGCTCAAATCGGTGACAAGCCCGGCGAAGCGCAAAAGCCCATTGTTCCGCGTGAATTAATTCCCGCCGCACCACCGCTGACGCCCGCCGAGGCTTTGAAAAGTTTTAAAGTCGCGCCGGGCTTTCGCATTGAGTTGGTGGCGAGTGAGCCGCTGGTGCAGGACCCGGTGGCGATGGTCTTTGGTCCCGATGGCAGACTCTGGGTGGTCGAAATGCGCGGCTACATGCCTGATCTCGACGGCAACGGCGAGGACGCTCCGGTTGGCCGGGTGGTCGTTTTGAGCAGCAGCAAGGGCGATGGTCATTTTGACCAGAGCACCGTGTTTGTGGATCACTTGATTTTACCGCGTGCCTTGATGCTGGTGCGTGATGGTTTGCTCGTGGGCGCGCCGCCACTGCTGACTTTCTGGCGCGACACCAATGGCGACGGGAAGGCCGATGAGAAGACCATTGTTGCGACGGATTACGGGATTCAAGTGGACCCGAAACGTCCGCAACTCGCCAACCCGGAACGCGCGCCCAATGCCTTGCTCTGGGGA
>JBEHZA010000272.1:0-6965 GCA_048497895.1 Verrucomicrobiota bacterium | reverse complement strand
CACCGGCGAATACGCCTGGCGTAAGAAGCATGGGCGTTCGTGAAGCGCAAGCCTTCGGCGGAAAGGCGGTCGATGTTCGGCGTCTTGACTTTGGTCGCGCCGTAGCAGCCGACATCGCCGAAGCCGACGTCATCCGTGTAGATGATAATGATGTTGGGTTTCTCAGCGCGCGCGGTGGAAAGCACGAACAGGGCGGCGAGCACGAAACAAAATCGGTTCATAATCATTTGGTTTCGGATTTCTCCGGGTTCGCTTTGGCCTTGGCTTTGCCTTTCGCGTTGGGCGCGGGCGGATCGTTATCGGTCCAGAGCGGATTGGGCACGTGCGCTTCCGCCATGAGCCCTTTGATTTCGATGACGATATTAGGGTGATCCGCCGCGATGTTCTGTGTTTCGCCAATGTCCGTAGCCAGATTATAAAGTTCGATCGGATGACTCGGACCATTGCGGACACCTTTCCAATCGCCCAGCCGGACCGCTTGAATGAAGCCGCGTTCGTGCAATTCCCAATAAAGATAATCGCGCGGCATGGCTTTGCCGTGCAACAACGCCGGGACAATCGAGGTGCCGTCGGTCTTCACTGTCGCGGGCAAAGGCTGGCCGATGAGGTCGGACATTGTGGCGAGGAAATCGTAGAAGGCCCATTGGGTGTCGTTGGTGCTGCCGGCTTTAATGTGGCCGGGCCAGCGGGCAATGGTAGGCACGTGCAGACCGCCTTCATACATAGAGCGTTTGCCGCCGCGATAAGGCCCGTTGCTGTTAAACAGTTTCAGCGCCGCCTCATTGTCCGCGCCCTGATCGCTGCTGAACATGATGAGCGTGTTGTCGTCGAGGTTAAGTTCCTTCACCAACGCAAGGATTTCGCCAATGCTGCCATCCATGCGCGTAATCATGGCGGCATATTTCTTCATTTGCTCCGGCCAGGGTTCATTCGCGTAAGGGCCAAGATCAGGCACTTGATAGTTCGGATGCGGAATCGTGAACGGCACGTAAAGGAAGAACGGTTTTTTCGAGTTCTCACGAATCCATTGCAAACATTCTTTCGCGATCAAATCGTGCGAGTAGGTCTTGCCGTCGAGTTCGATGCGTTGCTGGTTGCGCCAGAGATGATCGGGGTAATATTCGTGCGCCTGCCGCTGGCAATTGTAACCAAAGAACATATCGAAGCCCATCTTGTCCGGCGCGCCGGTGGAATCCACAAAGCCCAACCCCCACTTACCGAACATGCCCGTGGTGTAACCGGCGTTTTTAAACAAATGCCCGACCGTGAACGTGCCAGCCAGCATGGGTTCCTGGCCTTCGGACGGCAACTCGCGATTCGCGCGGATGTGCGTGTGGCCGGTGTGCATTCCCGTCATCAAGGCGCAGCGCGTCGGCGCGCACACGCTCGTGCCTGCGTAGGATTCCGTGAAACGCAGCCCCTCACTGGCCATGCGGTCGAGATGGGGTGTCTTGATTTTCTGCTGACCGAAAGCGCCAATCTCGCCATAGCCCATGTCATCGGCCAGGATGAAAATGACATTGGGACGGGCGGGAGCGGCGGACGTAGCGGCTATTCCCAGGACGAGACAGCACAGCCAAAGCGAACGGGTAATGACGTTCATAGATTCAGATGATTTGAGCGAATCTACTCTCCCGATTTTTTCTTGCCAGCCTTTCCGGCGTTGGCGGGGAGCGGTTTGATGAAAGTTTCCTCCGGATCGGGATCGGGGACCTTGAGTTCCTGCCGCAAGCGGGCCAATTCCGTGGTGAGTTCTTTTTGAGTTTTGGCGTATTCCGGACGGCCATAGACGCTGGTCATTTCACGCGGGTCTGTTTTGAGATCGAACAATTCCCAGTAATTAAAGTCCTTTTCGTAGAAGTACACGAGCTTGTAACGATCCGTGACCACACCGTAATGGCGCGCGACACTGTGCGGGCGCGGATACTCATAGTAATGATAGTAAAAACTCGTGCGCCAATCCTTCGGGGTTTGCCCCTTGAGCAACGGCACGAGGCTATGGCCCTGCATCTCCGCCGGAACCGGCTGGCCCGCGGCTTCGAGGAAGGTCTCGGCGAAATCGACATTGGAGACGATGTCTTTGTTCACGCTGCCAGGTTTGGTGACGCCCGGCCAACGGATTAAACACGGGGTGCGCAGTGATTCTTCAAAAATCCAACGCTTGTCGAACCACCCATGTTCACCGAGATAGAAACCCTGATCAGAGGCGTAAACGACGATGGTGTTTTCCGCCAGTCCTTCCGCCTCCAGATATTTAAGAATTTCGCCCACGCTGTCATCGACCGATTTGATGCACGCGAGGTAATCGTGCATGTAACGATTGTATTTCCAGCGGATCAGGTCTTCGCCTTGCAGGTTGGCCTTGCGAAACGCTTCGTTGCGCGGATCGTAATAAGCGTCCCAGCCCTTGCGCTGTTCCGGTGTCATTTGCGGCGGCGGCGTGAGCTTGAGATCTTTGTCGTTCATCGTGGACTTGATCATCATGTCCTGCTCGTGCTCGGCCTTGCCACGGCCCGCGTAATCGTCGAAGAGCGTTTCCGGCGGAGCGTAAGTCCGGCCACCATCAAAGTTCAGGTCTTTCACGTTGGGCTCCCATTCGCGATGCGGCGCCTTGTGATGGCACATGAGCAGGAATGGTTTCGATTTGTCACGGCCCTTGAGCCAATCGAGCGCAAGGCCAGTGATGATTTCCGTAACGTAACCTTCGCGCTTCACCCGTTCGCCATTGCGAACAAACGGCGGATTATAATAAACGCCCTGGCCCGGCAGAATATCCCAGTAATCGAAACCGGTGGGATCGCTGACGAGATGCCATTTACCAATCATCGCCGTTTGATAACCGGCCGCTTGCAGCAGCTTGGGCATGGTCATTTGCGAACCGTCAAACTTGCTGTTGGTATTGTTATAGAAACCGTTCGCGTGGCTGTATTTGCCGGTGAGCACCGTGGCGCGGCTGGGGCCGCAGATCGAATTCGGCACCAGACAACGATCAAACCGCATGCCTTCTTTGCCAATCCGGTCAATGTTCGGCGTTTGGTTCAGATGCCGGGGATCATTGTAGGCGCTGACGGCCTGATACCCGTGATCGTCGCTGAAGATGAAAACGATGTTTGGACGTTTGGCCGTGGCCGCTTGCGTTTGCGGCAACGCGGACAGAACAATGAAAAGCAAAGCACTCCAAAGCAGATTCGGTTTGTTCATGAGGATTATTTCTAAATCAAAATAAGTGGTTTGTCATATAAAAAATTGAGCGCCCTGATGGAGGGTTTCTACGTGCAGAAAGTCCCGACGGGACAACCGAGAATAGCCCACCCGATTTATCGGTGGGTAGTAGCCCCAAAAAGATAAAAGTCCCGGAGGGACGGCTGAATAGCGTGCCGAGATGACACGCTTCACGATGCGATTCTGGACAAGCGGGAATGGCTGAAATACAATAGCAGAATACGGAGCGGTAAATCGTGAATTGCGGTCGCCTAAAAACGTTCGTCACCATGACCACCCTACCAATTGAGAAGCGTTTGTTTGAGCACGTTATCGGAGCACAATGCCCGGTGGACGATGTTTTGCAGAAAGGAATCCTTTCACCGGAATGGGCAGCGACCTACCTTGAACTCCTGACCGAAGCGAAGCAGGTGTGGTTGCCCCAGTCCCATTGGCCTCGAGAACTGGTGTCGGCTCTTCATTTGGTGACCTGGATTCTCGACAGTCGTTATCGGGTATGGTGCGGGTCGGAGCGACGCCAATGCAATCCGACGACCGAGAGGTTGATTGTGTCCATAGTAGCTCAAACCCGGATGTATTTGGATACACCGGCGCTAGAAAGAGGACGTTATGGAGCCTGACGACACACCGCTACCCATCGCCTTAGCTCGGGAACGTGCCGGTATCAGCGTTGACGAGTTGGCGAGCGCGATTGGCATCAACGGGCCGTGGTGCTGGGATTTGCTGGCAAATGAATCGGAACTTTCTTCGCTATCACTTCGGCAGTTGCTTCGCGCGGCGGCTGCGTTGGGCGTTCAGCCACTTTCGCTCGTGCCTGAGCCGGTTGCGCCGGCCACGGAGCATCTCAGTTGGGACGAGCTGGCCCGGTGCATTAACATGTTTTGTGAACAGCACGCCATCACGGCAGATCAATTTAGTGAACAGGCTGGGTGGGATGTTCAAAGCGTTCTCAGCAATCCGGCCAGTGCGCTAGACGATTGGTGTCTCGATTGCCTGCGCGATGTGTGCACCACGCTAAATCTACACTGGCCGGATTTTATTCCGGATGCCTCTCCAGACACCGGATCTTCCGGGTAAATCATTTCACACCATGAAACTCGCAGACGCAGGCCCGGAATTGATTTACCTGAATATTTTAGGTTTTTGGGCGGCGAGTTTCGCGCTGTTTCGGCCCGGTATTTTTACAGGAGCACCGCCTGATGCCTTCGAGCGGGACCGGACATTTATTGAGCCGAACCAGACACCTGAGGGCTGGACGATCAGATCCATGAGAATATGGACAAGCTGAAATCCGAAATCTCGCCGATGCTGGTTGTCGGGGACGACTCGTCATTGCGGTTCCGGGTGTTTGATATTGTTAGATTGGCATTGATCCCCGTCAGTGTCTTTGGGTTGCTTTTTCACCAACCGATTATATGGGTCGTCTGTCCTCAAGCTCTCATTGTCCTGTTCTTGCGACAGTCGCAACATGCTTATGATTCTTTGGGTGCGGTCAATTATCCCGACATTCTTACAGCATTGCTCTATTATCCGTTCATTGGGTGGATACTGTCACGTGCCCGTCGAACGGGGAAGCTGCGACGGATTTCGATTTATGTTGGGATTTGGCACCTGGCAGCGATCGGCCTTGCAGTGGTTGCGGGCGAAATCCGGAATCGGATTTGGGGATTTCGATGACCATTGGATAGGCTCCCAACGGAATAACCAACGAAAGCAATCCGCGCATTCTGTCTCTGATGTTTGGAGATCGTGCTGAAAAAGAAATGCCACCTTCGGATGGGCGAGAAGCGCGAAGGTTGGTGAGAGCGTCATTCGAAAGTGAGAGATCAGTGCAGAGCGGGATCGTTTTGTTGAGTCATCCACGACTTCAATTCCTGGCGGAGTTGATCGCGGATTGGTTTCAAATCCGGTTGCTCGATCAAGTTGTTAAACTCATACGGGTCGGCTTGAGTGTCATATAACTCCTCGGCCGGGTGATGTTCCATCCGGTTTACGAGGAGTGCGGTTGCGGGATCGGTTTTCGCTTTTTCGACCCAGGTATCCCAAACCTCTTTGTGGCTGTCTGTGATGCCGTCCACCTTGGTGAAATGCGTCGTCCACAAGCGCTCGGGATGGAGGTTGAGCACCAGCTTGTAACGTTCGCTACGCACGCAGCGTTGGGGAAAGACGTTCATATCGCCATCGCCTGTGTGTGTCGCAAAAATGAAGTCGCGGAATTTCTGTTCTTTGGTGAGCAGCACCTTTTTAAAGCTGCGGCCATCCAGATCCTGGACGGGTTCGCCGCGGGCGAGATCGATGAAGGTGGGGGTAAGGTCCACGCCGGAGATAAGCGCGTCGCACACGGCCCCGGGTTGGGTGACGCCCGGCCAGCGGGCGATGAACGGCACGCGCAAGCCCGTGTCGTAAACGGTCCATTTGCTGTGTGGCCATTCCGCGCCCTGATCGGTGGAATAGATAAACAGCGTGTTTGATTCAAAGCCGTGCTTCTTCAAGGAAGCCAGGACTTCACCCACCCGCTGGTCCATGGTGGAAATGTCCTGATAATAATTGGCAAGCGCCGCGCGGGTTTTGGGTGTGTCCGCTATAAAAGGCGGGATGGTGAGCGTGGCCGGATCGTAAGAATGGTTGCGCTCCCATACGACGTGCGGGCTGTTGTCACCGAGAATCAGGCAGAGCGGCTGGTCGGGATGTTCTTTCGCGTGGTTGGCGAGAAATTCATCGACGGCCTTGGTATCCAGGCCCTCCTCGCGGTAACGGCGGTTGAAGTTCGGATCTTTGGGCAACGTGGCTTTGATCCATTCAAAATCAAAAACCGAAGCGGGGCGGACATCCGCTTTGTCTGCGAGCACGACGCGGTAACCCAGCGGACGCAGATAATCCGGCAACGATTTCACTCCGGGTTTTGAGTTGGTGTGGTTGCCCATGGTGCCATTGCGCGCGGGATAAAGCCCGGTCCAGAGCGCGGCCCGCGAGGGTGAGCACGTGGGCGAAGCGGCAAAGACGCGATTGAAACGCAGGCCCTCGCGGGCCAGGGCGTCGATATTGGGCGTGTGGACGGAGCGGTTGCCATAACAGCCGACAAAATCAATGCCGTGATCATCGGAGAGATAGACCACGATATTGGGAGGATGTGACATGGCCGCGTTCAAACGCGGCGCAACCGGCGCGATCATGAGTGCGGTCGTAATCCAAATCAATTTTCGCCCCGTGTTCAGGGTCATGATTTTCCCTGCCAAAGTGTGCGCTTCTTTCGCGTCCACATGAAGCTCGTGGAGTTTCAGGCTGGTGGCAGCGGCGTTCAGCAGCCAGCGAACAAAATGTGTAATGAATAGTGGCATTAAATGGCCGGGCGTTGTTGAGTTGATTTGAGCTTAAACAGCCCGCAGGAATTCTCAACCTTGGATTGAGTTCGACCGGGGGAAATTGAGAATCCGTTTACAACAACACCAACAAAATCGCCGACATCATAAAGCCAGCGCCGGCCAGTCGCCAGGCCAGAATTTTACCGCCGAGTTGTTGTTCGCGGCTTTGGACCCAGTGGCCGCAGAGCCAGACGAGCAGCACACTCCATAAACCGCGCGAGCTGTAGATGACGTTGGCGGAGGCAGCGTGGCCCCAGTTCGCGACCGCGCTGACATGCCGCCCAGGCGGCGTCCGTGCGTTCCAGGCGTTCCAGGTTGCTGACAAGAAGGGCGTATGTATTAGGTACATGAGACTCGTGTGGATCCGAAGCATCGAGACAG
>JBEHZA010000271.1:0-6983 GCA_048497895.1 Verrucomicrobiota bacterium | reverse complement strand
TGCAGCGCGTGCTCGACAGCATCCGCGACGGGCTTTTCTCGCCTTCTGAGCCTGCGCGCTACCAGGAAGTCTTCGACGCGCTGGTGAACTGGGGCGACCTACTGACTTTGGCTTTATCCAGACTGTTCCCGCTTATCGGGTTTCAAATCATCACTGAACCGAGTTCACCTGAAGATTTTCCATGCCGTGGAAGCTACAAGCTATCTAACAGACAAGACCAGCTTTGCCAACTACCCGCCGGATTGCAAGCTCTGTTTTAACAAATTGCATGGGGTGATCCACCCATGCAACCAGACCATCCGCCGGCTTGATTCGCTTATCCCGCAGACACTTCCGCCCCATTGGCAGGCAACGGCTCACCATACGGCAGGTCTTCCGGCAGTGGCACGAACTCGCGGATCTGGTTCCAAAGCTGGGTGAAATCCTTATTCACGTCCCCGGAAAGGCAATCGGTAATCTCACCGCCTGCGGTCGGATATTTGGCAATTACCTTCCGGAAAGAAAACGCCGGGTCGTAAAACGCGTAAACCAATTTCCGCATATTCTCCACCCCCTGGCGAACCGTCGCTCCATAGGCTTCAAAACGGGCCGGGGAAAGATTACCGTCCAACAACCCGAGATGCACTTCCTCACCCACCAGCATCCCCGTCTTCAAAGCCAGCATTACGCCACTGCTGAACACCGGGTCCAGAAACGCCAGGGCATCTCCCGCCAGTAACAAACCCGGAGCCGCACAATACCGGGAATGCCGCGAATACTCGCTCGTCACATAAAATTTGCCCACCTGTTGGCCAACTGCCAAATGGTTCTTGATCCACTGGTTCTCCTCAATTTCGCGATTGAATATCTCTTTCGGGTCACGCACTCCCCCGC
Source organism: Verrucomicrobiota bacterium (assembly GCA_048497895.1). GTDB lineage: Bacteria > Verrucomicrobiota > Verrucomicrobiia > Limisphaerales > JBEHZA01 > JBEHZA01. Next base: position 6,110 of record JBEHZA010000271.1, on the reverse strand, counting down.
GCGTCAGATATTTTCCTTCCGCCACCACTCCCACGCTCACCATATTATTGTGCTGTGGAATAAACCAGAACCAGCCCTTCTCCGGCACGTACGCCACGGTCGTATCGCCCTCGTCAATCCCCTGCCCGCGTTTCGCCCCCTGATAATAAGTCCAGACCGCGATCTTGTTCAAATACGGATCATTCATGCGCCAGCCGCGCCGGTTGGCAGCAAACGCTTCCTTGCCGGAACAATCGATCACCATTTTGGCGCGCACTTCGTACGTGCGGCCCGCTTTATCCGTCGCCTCCACGCCCACCACGCGGTCACCCTCCATGAGCAGGCGGTTCACGGTCGTTTCCTCGCGCACTTCCGCCCCTTTTTCACGCGCGTTGTCCACCAGCATCTGGTCAAACTCCGAACGCAACACCTGCCAGCTCTGCGCGACGGTTTCGCGGTCGTAACGGTTAAAGAAATAAAACGGCTGCGAGCGGCGGCCATCCGGATGCACGAACGTCACGCTGTACTTCTTCACAAAGTGGGACTGCTTCATCTTCGGAATCATCCCAATACGCTCCAGCGGCTGATAGGTGAAAGGAATTAACGATTCACCGATATGATAACGGGGAAATTTTTCACGTTCGAGCACGAGCACCCGGTGTCCGTATTCCGCCAGGATCGCCGAAGCGCAGGAACCACTGGGGCCCGCGCCAATAAGGATCACCTCATAATCAGCCTGATTTGTCATAGTATGCGAAGGAGTTACTGAATTGTTCATCGGCCAAATTTGGAAACGGGTTTCCGCTATCCGTTCCGGTATTTATACGTATACGTAACAAATGGACGATGGCTTTCAAGCGAAATTCGAAAATTTTTTATACGAACCATTCCCCTGCCGGTGTCTGTTCATTGACAAGAGATAACCCTGTTCGCTCGCACCCGTATGCTTAAAGTAGACAAAAAACAGATAAATCCTGAATGAAAAATCGCTTTGCCAACAACACTATGGAGCAGCGCGTCCAAGCTAAACCGTGATTTCTGCAAGACAACCAAGCTAAACGGTCAACCTGCCCGATACTGATCAATCATTCCGCTTCGTCCGCTTTAAACGGGTTGCGTTCGGGAGCTTCACCGTGGGGAATCGCTTCCAGGATTTTCCGCAGGGCCACATTGAGAACCGGCACGCGATGCCGCACCCAAACGTGCATCGGCTCCGGCTTGGCTCCCAGGCGGGCTTTGGGTTCCAACGCCGTTCGCCCGAGGGACAGCCGCCGGCAGCCCAGAGAAATGGCATCGCCGATTTCCGCGTGCAATAACCGCAGATAAAGCGGCAATTCCATCGCCGCCGTCCGGTCGAAACCGATATACCACCCGATGCCGGTGGGGCCATCGTGTACGGTGGTGACAAAACCGAGCAACTCCTCGCCCCGGCGAATCACATTGCAACGGAACTCTTTTCCCGAAGCCCGCGCAATGGCCGGCAGGAAACCCGGAGTCAACGTCACCAGCCGCATCGCATTGTTGGCATGCACCTTCAGATAAAGCTGGTGCAACCGGTCACCGTGAGCTTCCACATCACTCAAGGTTTCCACCTGACATCCCGCACTTTCCACTTTCTTGAGAATCTGCTGCGCCGAACGGCGATATTTCTTATCCAAATTGTTCAGGTAATCCTGATACGAACGCCATTCTGGGGACAGTTCCAACACCATATTCGGATCCGTTTCCACCGGGCGATAACTGAAACGTTTCAAACTCTCACTGCCCGGCGCATCCACTTCCGCCAGGTCTTTGATCAGCGCAAAATCGGTTTGGCCGGAAAGCCGTTCCGCCCGGCGCACGCGGTAAATAGCTTCCGCCACCGCCGGCCAAAGTTTCGCTGGGTCTTCATCCGGCGCGAAAGCAATTCCATGGCAGCCCCAGGAAAGCAGATTGCCGCATACCAGAATCCGTTCCCGGACATGAACACTCACTTTCCGCATGACCGGCAGCCAGGTCTGGCGGATCGAAGGTTTCTCCGGCTTCTCCGTCACTGTCCCTTTCAACAATCGATCAGCGGAAACTTCGAGAATCTGCATCACCACAGCGGCCACCGGTTTGCGGCCTTTAAAGATAATCGCGAAACGGAGCGAGAGATTCTCCGGGCGATGCTCCTCCAACACTTTTAAATAGGGTCGTCGCAGAAAGAAGGATTTGGCAGCCGTCAATTGGTCCCAGTGCCGGGCATCCAGATAATCAATGCTGTCAGCAATGGCGAAACCGAAGCCGGTGGGACGATGGCGTTCACGATGCTGTTGATGCGCTCCCGCCAATTTGCTAAGCACCCGTCGAATTGGAATTTTCCCTGGCATGCCCGCATTATAGCGCGGGAAGTGGAAATTGAAAAGTCTTACACCGCAGAATAATTATTTTCCCGAACCCGGATAGCGCTGTTCAATCCGGAAAGAAACCGCTAACCTGCCAGCATGAAGTTACAGCAAGATCAGGTCTGGAAGCAGGGTGAAGTATATCATCGGATAACTCACCTGGAGCGGCTGGAAGTGGAATACAAAACGATGACCGATCTCGTCACGAAAAAGGGCACGCACCATCACGTGACCAAGAAAGATTTTTGCCGGTTGATCAAAGGCGCCACCCTGCTCACGAAAGCTGAACTGAAAGCGCTCGTGGAAGCGGACTGCGATTTCGGCGATTAATGCGCCGGTTCGGGATGCAGCCTCGGCTTCGCACTCGTCTCAATCGCATGATCCAGTGAAAACCGTCCGGACCCGTGCGCCGTTAGCAGCAGAAGAAGAAACAACACCAGCGAGGTGAATTCAAAGCTCTGACGTTGTTCCATGACGGTAAAATGCGGTAAATACAGGTAGAAGACCGCGCCAAAAAGCAACGGCAATTGCACCAGTGCCGAGGCACGCGTCACCAATCCCAACGCCAACGAAGCACCTCCCACCAGGTGCGCGGGAATTACGTAGTGCAACGCCAGCAGCGCAACAATCATCGTCGTATTCGATTGATCGAACAACGCCTGATACTGGTCACGATGCCCCAAAATATAGAGCCCCTTGATAAACAGCCCTACTCCCAGAAAAACCCGCATCAAATCCATAAACACATCCGCGTGTGTGTCCACCCATTGCTGATAAGCGTTTGGCTCGCCTGGAGAGCGCTTCCAATAGTGTGAGAGTGAAAACTCTCCCGCTCCCCGGAAAAAGACCAACACCAGCAGAAACATCACCAGCATAGAAAATTCAAATCCTTCCCGGCTCTTCATCTCAGACATGCCGGGCAAATGCACCAGCAATGCCGCGCCTAACAATAACGGGATCTGCACCAGCGCCGCCAATCGCGTGAATAGCCCCAACGCAAGCAGCAGACCGCCCACAATGTGCACATAAGGAACCGCCTGCGCTACCGAGGCCATCAAGGCATTGCCGTCTGGAACGGCCAGTTGATCCGGGTGCATCAGAAAGAAAACACCTTTAACCAGCAACCCCACGCCGAGATACATCCGGATGAAATCGAAAAATGAATCACGATGAGTCTGAACCCAGTCCTGACACGGTTTGAAGTTCATAAGGGCCTTTTCTTTGCCGGCCGCAACGGCACTGCGACCATTGTTTTTTCAACCGACCGTCAGAAAAAAGAAAGAACCTGTTTCGCTGGCGATGGTTACGAGTAAATCTAACTCAGTTAAGAAGAAAATCAAATGGCCGCACCGTTACGCGGCATCAACCACCCTCCCAAAGACTTCCTTTTGCCGGTGACCAAACGGCTCAGGCCGCTGGCGGTTCTTTCAATAGCCCGTCCAAATCCAACGCCCGCGTAAACATCGCTATGCCCCCATCCGGAGTGCGTGGCCATTGTTCAGCCGGACGATCCCAATAAAGTTCCACGCCGTTCTGATCCGGGTCACGCAGATAGAGCGCCTCACTCACTCCGTGATCAGCCGCGCCATCCAGTTCGATTCCCGCTTGTAATACCCGCCGCAACGCCTCCGCCAGCAAGGCCCGTGTGGGATATAAAATCGCCGTGTGATAAAGCCCGGTCGTTCCTGGTGCCGGTGGTGAACCGCCCAGACTCTCCCAGGTGTTCAGGCCAATATGATGGTGATAACCGCCCGCCGAAAGAAACGCAGCCTGCCGTCCATAGCGTTGGGTAATCTCAAAGCCCAGCACCCCGTGATAGAAAGCAATCGCCCGCTCCAGATCCGCCACCTTCAAATGCACATGGCCGATACGGACCTTTGAATCAATGGGTTGGGACATAAGATAAAATTTTAACCGATTCGTGATCGAACTATGCCATGAACCATCCGGGTTTGCCACTGCGACTCAATTTCCATTGAACACAGCCTCAAGACGAAGCTCATTCTCCCATTCAACCTTTTAACCAATAAACTATTTTAACCTTCCCCAAACTCCGGACTTCGCTCTTGGCATCCGGTTTCGCATTTCATAGCCTCCCCTTTTGCTGTCATGGCCAAAATCGTAAATATTGCCGCCTATAAGTTTGCGACGCTCACGGACCTCAAGCCGTTGCGCCTGCGTCTCATCGCGCAGTGCAAAGCCTGGCATCTGAAGGGCACGATTCTGCTGAGCACGGAAGGAATCAACCTCTTCGTCGCCGGCGCCAGGACAGACATCGAACAACTTTTGACGGAATTACGCATTCTGCCCGGTCTAGCTGAACTCGCACCCAAAATCAGCGAGAGCGACCATCAACCATTCTCGCGCATGCTGGTGCGGATCAAGAAAGAGATCATTGCGTTTGGAGTTGAGGGCATTAACCCGGCCTTGCGCACTTCGCCCAAGCTCCCGGCACGCACCTTGAAACAATGGCTGGACGAAGGCCGCCCCGTGACTTTGCTCGATACGCGCAACGATTACGAAGTCAAGCTCGGCACCTTCAAGGGTGCGCTGCCCATCGGGGTGGATCATTTCCGCCAGTTTCCCGACGCGGTGAAACAACTGCCGGAGGCGATGAAGGAACAGCCGATCGTCATGTTCTGCACTGGCGGCATTCGTTGTGAAAAAGCCGGGCCGTTCATGGAACGCGAAGGTTTCCGCCATATTTTCCAACTGGATGGCGGCATCCTGAAGTATTTTGAAGAATGCGGCAGCGCGCATTACGACGGCGAATGCTTTGTCTTTGACCAACGCGTTGGCGTGGACCCCAGCCTGCACGAAACGGAATCGACGCAATGTTTTCATTGCCTGACCCCGCTCTCGGCAGAGGATCAAAAGGATCCACGCTATCTGCCGCCCAAATCGTGCCCCTACTGTTTCAAGACCTCTGCGGAACAAATGGCGGAGACCATTGCGCAACGGCAAGAGGCAATTCAGCGTGTCACCACGCCTTTGCCGGGCAGTCAGCCGTACGATAATTTCCGGCCGGTCAATGTTCCGCCTGCCTTTGACGGAGCGACAATTATTGATTTCCTCAGCGGACTGCTCAGCCAGACACCACGGGAAGAATGGCTGGCGATTTGCCAACAAAAGCGATTGCTCAACCGCGATCGCGAACCGGTTTCCGCCTCACACCGGGTGCGCACCGGTGAACGTTATTTGCATCTCTTGCCCGCGTTGGTAGAACCGGATGTCAATGCAGGTGTGCGCATCGTGCATGAAGACGAGGGCATCATTGTGGTGGATAAACCCGCGCCCCTGCCGTTGCATCCCAGCGGACGATTCAATCGCAACACACTCCTTGCCATCCTGCATCAGGTTTATCATCCGCAAAAACCACGCCCGGCGCATCGGCTGGATGCGAACACCACAGGACTGGTGGTCTTTACCCGCACTCAACATTTTGCCCGTCGGCTTCAACCTCAATTTGAACGCGGCGAAGTGGAGAAAGTTTATCTGACCCGCGTGCAAGGCCATCCAGCGGCAGATACCTTTCATTGCGATGCTCCCATCAGCGCTGAACCCAGTGATGTGGGCGCGCGGGAGATCGATGAAGCCGCTGGCTTGCCCGCGCGCACGGAATTTAACACCCTCCACCGCAATACTGATGGCACGGCCCTGCTCGAAGCGCGGCCGTTGACCGGTCGCACCAATCAAATCCGCGTCCACCTCTGGCAACTCGGCTGGCCCGTCTGCGGCGATCAGGCGTATCTGCCCAGCCAAAAG
>JBEHZA010000270.1:0-6997 GCA_048497895.1 Verrucomicrobiota bacterium | reverse complement strand
GGCTTCCGCCCGGCGAACGCTCCTGATCGTGGATGACGAAGATGGTCCTCGCAAGTCTCTCCAAATGGTGTTTCGGGACACCTACGATATTTTACTCGCGGAAAACGGAGTTCAGGCGCTCGAGTTCGTCAAACAACACGTAGTCGATGTGGCGGTCGTGGACATTCGTATGCCCGGCATGTCCGGCATTGAGGTGTTGCGACAGATCAAGAATATCGAGCCGGCGCTTGAAGTGATTATTCTGACAGCGTACGAGACCTTGGAAACTGTGCGCCAGGCTCTGCGTTACGGAGCGTGCGATTATCTGAACAAGCCGTTCGATCTGGAGACCATGCGCACAGCGGTGGCCAGCGCCATGGAACGGCGTTCGCTCACGGAACAGATTCGCGCCAACAATCAGAAGCTGCGGAGACTTCAGGACGAAATTCAACGGCAGCAAATGCAGGAGGAAATGAGCCGCACCAAGGGCGAAATTTATGCCAGCATTATTCATGACATCAACAGTCCGTTGACCATTATTTCCGGCCTGATCGAATTGATTAATGACCGGATTGCCGAGGCTTCCAGTTTGCATGGGCGGGATTTGGAGGTAGTGCGCAGTCAGATCACGCAGATCACCCGCCAGGTGGCCAGTTGCATTGATATTTCACGACGATATCTCGGATTGTTGCGGGTGAAGCCGGATGTGCCGGCCACTTTGGAAGTCAACCAAGTGCTGGTGGACCTGCATGAATTGCTCAAGGCGCATCCGAGCGCGCGCGGCAATCAACTGGTTTTTCAACCCGCTCCGCGGCCGGTGCAATTGACCATCAACGGCACCGATTTAATTCAAATCGTGCTGAACCTGGCTATCAACGGGCTTCAGTGCGACAAGCGTCCGCATCGGGTTCAGGTCCGGTGCGATATTATTTCGCAACCGGTCAGTCTGGTGGGGTTGAACGGCCCCAATGATTATTTGATCAATGCCGAGCATTTTGAAAACCGCACCCCGCTGGTTGCGCTTTCGGTATTGGATGACGGCCCGGGCATTGCGCCGGAAATTATCGCGCGTGTCTTTGAGCCGTATTTTACCACCAAGCCCAACGGCAAAGGCACCGGGCTTGGTCTGGCCATTGTGCAACGGCTGGTGAAAGAAACGAACGGCATTTTACATCTGCGCTCGCACCCCGGTGTGGGCACCATCTTCACGCTTTATTTGCCGGGCCGCGAATTGCCCTTGCAGTAAGAGCGCCGGCTTCTGTGCGCGAACGAATTGCTTCCCATAAACGCGTCCGCTCCCTATCTTCGGCTCAACTTTTCACATGAAGCTCATTGGCTTAACCGGTGGCATAGGGATGGGCAAAAGCACGGCGACAGAATATTTGCGCCAGCAGCACGTTCCGGTAATCGACACGGATGTGATTGCCCGCCAGATTGTCGAACCCGGCCAGCCCGCACTGGCAGAACTCGCGGCGGCTTTTGGGCCTGCGGTGTTGACGGCGGAAGGTGCTTTGAATCGGGCTGCGCTGGCGCAAATCGTGTTTGCTGACGCGGAAAAGCGGCGCGTGTTGGAAGCGATTCTGCATCCGCGCATCCGCCAGGTCTGGCAAACACAAGCGAAGGCCTGGCGGGACGAAGGACAACTCGTCGGCGTGGTGGTGATTCCGCTGTTGTTCGAAACGGAGGCAGCGCCCAATTTCAATGCGACTATTTGTATCGCCTGTGCTTTGCCGACGCAACAGGAGCGCCTCTCGAAACGCGGCTGGAGCGAAGCGCAAATTCAACAGCGCATCGCGGCCCAATGGCCAATTTCAAAAAAAATGGCGCTGGCCAGTTATGTGGTATGGAGCGAGGGACAGGTGGAAGTGCTGAAGGAGCAATTAGACCGCATTCTCGCGACGGTTTAATTACGGGCTGGCCAGAGACGTATCCAGGATAAATTCCGGTTTCAGGTTGCTTTGGGGCAGGGCGACAAAATGGGCGGGAGCTTTGGTTTCACGCCGGAGAATGGATTCATTGGCCGGAGCGCGGTGGCGCACGGAAATTTGCAGGTGGTCTTTTACCAGCCGGGCGCCGGTAATTTCGACATCGTATCCCCCCGTGTTTTTGGTTCCCAGACTGACGAAGGCTACCATATCCACGGAAAAATCGACCGGTGGCAATGGCTCGGAAACACCGCTGCCTGTGTGCGCCTGCCAGATTTGTTCCCACGCGGCTGCGTCGCGGACGACCATTTGGCGGGCGTTGGTAAGCTGGCTGAGATCGGTTCGCGCCAGCGTCCGTACCGGCAATTCCACCGTTGGATGCAAAGAACTGCATCCCGCCAGAATTAGCAGCAGGCAGCAAAAAAAGTTTTTCAAAGACAACATAAGCTGACTTTAACAGGGGAGTTTACCAAATTCAAAATCTGCTTTCAGCGATTTTTAATGTCTTTTACCCGAACGGCATGGCAGTATTAAGCTCATGATTCTAACGGAAGCTGAACTGGAGAGTTTGGTTCACGTCCAACACCGGTCCCCGCATCAATTACTGGGCATGCATCCATTGGGGGACGGGTCAGGGCTGGTAGTCCGGGCTTTTATTCCCACCGCCGATAAAGTGGAAATCCGTCCGGTGCATGAAAAGGACAAGCCGAAGATCAAACTTAAAAAGGTGCATCCGTCCGGCATCTTTGAAGGGGTCACTTCCGACGCGCAACACGTTTACGCGTACGATCTCATCATTACGGAACATTCCGGACACAAGCGCACGACCCGCGATCCTTATTCATTTCTACCCACGCTGGGGGAAACGGATGTTTATCTGTTCGGCCAGGGCAATGAGCGGCGCATTTATGAGAAGCTCGGCTCGCATGCACGGGTGATTGACGGCGTTCCGGGAACCAGCTTCGCCGTGTGGGCGCCGAATGCACAGCGCATCAGTGTGGTGGGCGATTTCAACGGCTGGGATGGACGTTGTCATCCCATGCGGCTATTGGGCGGTTCCGGCGTGTGGGAAGTATTTATTCCGGGCGTAGGTGAAGGCACGCTCTACAAATACGAGATTAAGGATGCGCACGGCAATCTACTGCTCAAGACCGATCCATATGGCTTCTTTTTTGAACCCGCACCCAAGAATGCGAGCATCGTTTGGAACAATCAGAAATTTGCATGGACGGATGACGCCTGGCTGAAAAAGCGCCAGGAACAGAATCACCTGCGCGCACCATGCAGCATTTACGAAGTGCATTTGGGTTCGTGGAAAAAGAAGACGGCGTTTGAATCGTTTAATTACCGCGAATTGGCCGGTCCGTTGGTGGATTACGTTAAGGAAATGGGCTTCACACACGTCGAGTTTCTGCCGGTTTCCGAGCATGCCTATTTTCCTTCCTGGGGTTATCAGGTGACCGGTTTTTATTCCTCTACGAGCCGCTACGGCACGCCGGATGATTTTCAATATCTGGTCAATGCTCTGCATGGGGCAGGCATCGGAGTCATTGTGGATTGGGTGCCGGCACATTTTCCGCGGGACGAATGGGCGCTGGCCAAATTCGATGGCACCGCGCTCTATGAGCATGAAGACCCGCGCAAAGGGGCGCATCAGGATTGGGGCACGCTCATTTTCAATTTTGGCCGCCATGAAGTGCGGAATTTTCTCGTGGCTAATGCGTTGTTCTGGTGTGACCGGTTTCACATCGACGGCTTGCGGGTGGATGCGGTGGCGTCGATGCTGTACCTCGATTACTCGCGCAAGGAAGGGGAATGGATTCCGAATCAATATGGAGGGCGGGAAAACCTGGAAGCGATCGAGTTTCTGCGCCAGTTCAATCACGTGGTGCACACGGAGCATCCCGGTGTGATGACCATTGCGGAGGAATCGACCGCGTGGCCGTTGGTGACGCGTCCGCCTTATCTGGGAGGATTGGGTTTCAGCTTCAAGTGGAACATGGGGTGGATGCACGATACGCTGGGCTACTTCAAGCGGGATTCGATCTATCGCAAGTACCATCAGAACGATCTCACGTTTGCGATGCTGTACCACGGCAACGAAAACTTCCTGCTACCGTTGTCTCATGACGAAGTGGTGCACGGGAAAGCCTCTTTGCTGGGCCGCATGCCGGGGGATGACTGGCAGCGTTTTGCGAACCTGCGTTCACTGCTCTGCTACCAATGGCTGTTCCCGGGCAAAAAATTGATTTTCATGGGCTGTGAATTTGGGCAAGGCACGGAATGGAATGCCAACGCGGAACTGAGTTGGTGGCTGTTGAACGAAGGTCCGTATCATCGCGGGACGCAGCGTTTGGTGGCTGACTTGAATCGCGTCTATCAAAGTGAGCCGGGGTTGTGGGAAGGAGATTACGACCACAATGGCTTCTTCTGGGTGGATTGTAATGATCAGGAAAGCAGCGTGTTCTCATTCGTCCGGCAACGCCCGGATGGCACGGGCAAATTGTTGGTCGTGATGAACCTGACGCCGGTGTTCCGCCCGAAATATCGAGTGGGTTTGCCACTGGCCGGTTTTTGGCGGGAAGTATTGAATTCGGACAGCCACGTTTACGGTGGCAGTGATCAGGGAAATCTGGGCGGAGTGACGGCTCAGGATTATCACGTTCATAATCAACCGTATTCTGCTGATTTAACACTGCCGCCGTTGTCGGTGGTGGTGTTTAAAGCGGAGGGGTGAGCGGCGCCGCCATCACACGGGTTGAAGGGAATCTGAAACTCAACGGACAGCGGCCGTTTGAGCAAGCAGGTTTGAAATGTCCGAAACCGTTTGCCCCAATCACCTTGCTGCGATCGGGGATCACCGCTGCGTGGGACAGGCGGTCGCTGTCCGGGGCGATTTGATTTAAAGCAGATTCTGCTTTATGTGTCGGTATGAGACAGAGTGCATTTAACGGCCCGCCTTCGCCGGAGGAATTCCAACGGCAGATGCAGAACTTCATCCGGCAACAACTGCGCGAGACGCCGGATCAGACCCCGCCCCATTCCGAACGTTCAGGAACGGATGATGATCCTGCGGGGCAAACGACGAAGGCCCCCTTTGAATTTGATTACCGGCCGCGGCAGGTAAAAGAATATCTCGACCGTTTCGTCATCAAACAGGAGGAAGCCAAGAAGGTGTTGAGTGTCGCCTTGTGCGATCATTATCACCACGTTCGTCTCGCATTGGAGGGCAAGGAGAAGTCGAATTATTCCAAGCAAAACATCCTGCTGATCGGCCCGACGGGCGTGGGGAAAACGTATTTGGTGCGCAGCATGGCGGATTTGATCGGGGTGCCGTTCGTTAAAGCGGATGCAACGAAGTTTTCCGAGACCGGTTACGTGGGGGGCGACGTGGAGGATCTGGTGCGTGATCTGGTGCGGCAGGCGGATGGCGAGGTGAAACGCGCGGAGTACGGCATCATTTACATCGATGAAATTGACAAGATTGCCTCGGCCTCCAATTTGAGCGGGCGGGATGTCAGCGGACGCGGCGTGCAGACCAATTTATTGAAATTGATGGAGGAGACGGAAGTGCCGGCCCGCGCGGCCAATGATATTGCGGGTCAAATTCAGGCGATGATGGAAGCTTCGCAACGCGGAGGTAAAAAGCAGCCGGCGACGATCAATACGAAGCATATTCTATTCGTGGTCAGCGGCGCGTTTGACGGCCTGGATAAGCTGGTGCAAAAGCGCCAGCGGGAAGCTGCCATTGGCTTTGCCGCCCGCGAACGTTCGCCGGAAATTTCGGATAACTTCTATCAGGCCGCGCAAACACGGGACTTCATCAACTACGGCTTCGAGCCGGAGTTTATTGGTCGTTTGCCGGTGCGCGTGGTGTGCCAGCCGCTGACGGTGGATGATTTATTCCAAATCCTGAAAACGTCGGAAGGCAGCATCATCCGGCAGTATGAGCAATCGTTCGCGGCGTATGGCATTGAAGCGTTATTCCGGGAAGATGGGCTGCGGCGGCTGGCGGAACTGGCGGCAGAAGAAAAAACGGGCGCACGCGGTTTGATGACCGTCAGCGAACGGGCTTTCCGCGATTTTAAATATGAACTGCCGTCCACGCTGGTGAAGCGGTTTGTGGTTTCCGCCGAGGTGATTAATCAACCGGCGGCGGAGTTAAGCAAATTGATGGCGGAACACCTGCGGGAAGAACGGGCGGTAATGCGGCAATTGGTGCAGGAATTTGCGCAACGCTTCAGTGAAGCGCATGGTTTGAAGATCACTTTTACTGAGGCTGCTTGCGAACGGCTGGTTACGCTGGCGTTGGAACAATCCCAACCGATGCGCGATCTCTGTGCGGAGAAATTTAAGGATTATCAATTTGGTTTACGGTTGATTTCACAGAATACCGGCCAAAAGGAATTTACGGTGGATGTGGACGGCGTGGATGCGCCGGACAAGGTTTTGAGCCAATGGGTGGTGACCAGTTACCGGACCAGTCACCCGGCGGCCGGGGAAGGCGCTCCGGTGCCCACATGAAGATAGCGGTTTTCGATACGCATAGATACGACCGGCGCGCGCTGGAAAAGGCGAACGAAGCGTTTGGGTTTGAACTGGCCTTTTTTGAGGTGCCGTTAAAACCGGCCACGGCGGTGCTGGCCACGGGATTCAATGCGGTCTGCGTGTTCGTCAATGACGAGCTGAGCCGGGAGACATTGGCTTTGTTGCGGGCGCAGGGGATACAGTTGATCGCTTTGCGTTGTGCCGGTTTCAATAACGTGGATCTGGCGGCGGCGCAGGAACTGGGCGTTTCTGTTGTGCGGGTGCCGGAGTATTCACCTTATGCGGTGGCGGAGCATGCGCTGGCTTTGATTCTCACGTTGAACCGGAAAACGCATCGGGCTTTTGGCCGGGTGCGGGAGAGTAATTTTTCACTCGATGGCCTGGAAGGTTTTGATCTGCATGGCAAGACCGTGGGCATTGTCGGCACGGGAAAGATCGGACAGGTTTTTGCCGGGATTATGCACGGACTGGGCTGTCGGTTGTTGGGCTATGATTTGCGCCCCAATGCGTCTTTGAAAGCGGCTACCGGATTGCACTATGTCGAT
>JBEHZA010000269.1:0-7114 GCA_048497895.1 Verrucomicrobiota bacterium | reverse complement strand
CTCGACCTCGACCAGAAGGGCGCGCAGATCCTTGAGGATACCTGCTGGATCGCGGTGACAAAAAGAACGGAGCGCGTTATCGCCAGGCAGGTTTGACCATCGCGAAGACGATTTTTTCCGAACCGTATCTTTCCACGGACGCCAAACATCAGGGATTATTGCTGCACTCCGTGTATCACCGGCCCAACGGCTGGGATTACATTGCGTCCGGACAAAAGGTGCCGAATGGCGAAAGCTCCATGTGGGGCGATTACCATGCGCGCGAGCTGGCTTTGCTGTTGTTGCGGGAGGCACGCGGCGAGAGCTATTTAACTTTCTTTGATTACACACGGCGAAATGGTATCTCTTAGCGCGTGCCGTTCATGAGGGCGGCCGGAGATTCCCATCATGCCAACCAAGCGTGTTCTGATAGTCGGTACTCTACTCGCGCTGGTAACAGTGGCATTGGTGGGGGCGGTCGTGACGCTGATGCGAAACCGGGTTCCGGATTCCATCCGCTTGTCCACCGGGGAAACCGTTCGCTTTCTGGGAATGGGAATGGGAACGGCACCGTTTTCGACTGACAAGCCGTGGTTTAAGTTTGCCCGACAGGTTTTGCCTTCGCGTTGGCAAAGCCGGATTCCAGGTGCGATCACTGGCTCTTGTGGTTCGGATAGCAATAGTCTTACTGCCTATTTCGAGATTTTAACTCCGAACGGCTTGCCGCTCTCAAATATTCCGTGGAATGCTTACGCAACCGAGGCTGATGATGGTTTTCGTGGTTCACCGGGAGGAGGGTATTGCAGCTTTGGTGGTCCGGGTGGCATTCGCTACTATGCGTTAACCCTTCGTTCAGCGCCGCGGCGGCAATCCGATTTCTGGCTTTATTTCCTGAATGCAAGTGGCACGAGCATGGGAAGGCTGCGGTTGCCAAATCCCATTTCCGGTCCATTTCCAGTTTGGCGGCCAGAACACCTGCCGATCACGCGCACCAATGGTCCGGTTTCGCTGACGTTGAAAGGTCTGGTGCGCAAGATGGGAACTGGTTACGACTATTACGCGGCCGATTGGGAGGTCAACGCTTCATCAACGAACTGGGCCAGGGCCAAGCCTCAGTATCATGAATTCTCAGACGCTACGGGAAATTTCGGTCCCTCGCTTTCGCTTAACGAAACGGCCTGGAAACTCCACGCGATTGCTCATCGCCGGCAGGATACGGATTTCATGCCTTCCGAAATTCTGACGGTGACCAATGTCGCGGTTCCGGGCAGCGGAGCCTTTCAAGCAATTGACCTGAAGTCAGAATTGAATGGAGTTAGCATTGCGGTAAAGGTGCTGGTTGGTGGGGGGCAGTTTATGATTACCAATGGCACGGCGCGGGGCATGACGGCCATCGCCAGTAGTGGTCGTGGACATTCTGAATCGACCTCCAGTACTGAGCGGATTGAGACCTGGAGCCATAACGTGCCGTTCTTTTTAATTGAATTCAACGGCATAAAGCAAAATGACGAATTGCGGGTTCGCGTGCGCGATGAGCAAGGGGTGAAAGTGGATATCGGCAGCTCGACACATCGTTACGAAAGCAATAGGGCGGGACAGCGTAGCTACCTCATCGAATTGAATTCGGTGCCAGTGCCCAAGGTGGTTTCACTTGCACTGATGATTAGCCGGCCACTGGAGTTCGATTTTATGGTGGACCCGAAAGAAGTTAAAATGGCGCCGGTCAAGGATGCCGTCACTGACAATAAAAAAGGCCGCTGAATTTCTTCAGCAGCCAGATTTAACGTGCCTCGCGGCGTTGCAATTTACTTCATCAATTCTGCCAGTTTCGGCGAAATTGCGTCAGCCCAGATTTGGTAACCGGCACCGTTGGGGTGCAGGAAATCCGGCATGATCTCCTTCGGCAGCGTGCCGTCGGGTTGGAGGAATTTGTCACCGATGTCCAAATAGAATACGTGTTTGCCGTCGTCGAGCTTGGCGATGATTTTATTCACTTCCTTAAGCTTGTCGCGAAGTTGTCCGGGCTTTTCAGCGCGCGGGAAAACCGCCAGCAACAGGATTTTGGTGCTGGGCAATTTCTCGCGCACGGTTTCCACGATCTTGGCCACGCCTTTGGCAATGGCTTCCGGTGAATCCGAGCCGGAATTATTGGTGCCGATCATGATCACGGCGGCTTTGGGCTTGATGCCGTCCAATTCGCCATTGGTGATGCGCCAGAGCACATGCTGAGTGCGGTCGCCGCCGATGCCGAAGTTCGCGGGTTCGTATTCACCAAATGCTTTGTCCCAAATCGGCTTGGCATCCTTGCGATTCCAACCGGCGGTGATGGAGTCACCGAGGAAGATGAGTTTCGCTTTGCCTTCCTTCGCCACGGCTACGAAGCTTTCATGTTGCTTCATGAAGCCTTTGTTCGGCTGGCCATCCTTATCAAATTTAATCGCGGCCACATCCGGCACTTGCGGAGGGAGTTTCACGGCTGGGGCTGACGGCGGGGCTGGAGGCGCCGGTGGCGTGGGCGGAGCCGGAGGGGTTTGGGCGAAAAGGGGTGTAAGACAGAGCAGGGTGGAGGCCGTTATGGCGGTAAACTTTGATTTCATGTGTACTGATAGTTGGTTTAAAACAATCTTTGCATTCGACGTATCGATATTCATTCCATGTATCCCAAACGCGTAACAAATTGCGCTTATTCGGTGCGCCAGCAAGGTTGTTGTTCCACTACTATGGACTGAAAATCCGGGTTTTGGCCAAGCATTTTAATGTGTAACGTAATTTTGGCATCCACACCGGACAGCGACCGTCCCCGGTCGCAGCAACGCTCGCATGCTCGAACCCATTTGAAATGTACAGCACCGTTTGACCAAGCCAACTTGCTGCGACCGGGACGGTCGCTGTCCGAGGACGGTTTGGAACCTTCGTTTTAATAGTTATTTTCAATGGTAAGAATTGAAAAATAATCTTTTTCTTATCCTTTGGCCTTTCCTAAGCTGACGATACTTTATGGCTGAAGCTTTCAAACTTACCCGGGTTGCGTCGCTTAAAACCGTGCCCGATTTCCGCAAGCAGGTGGCTGTGCTTGGGCTCGAATTGCCTTGTGAAGACAGCATTGTCCCGGGAGGCGGTTCGCCTTTGGTGCAGCCGGTGAATCAAGTTCTGATAAACGGTAAACGGATTGGCAACCGGTATGCTATTCATCCGATGGAAGGCTGGGATGGCACAACGACCGGTGGGGTGACCGAGGAAATGCGCCGCCGCTGGCAACGTTTCGGCGAGAGTGGCGCGAAATTGATTTGCGGCAGTGAAGCCATGGCGGTGCGTCCGGACGGGCGGGCGAATCCGAATCAACTGATTATTACTGCCGAAAATAAATCCGGACTGGCCGAACTGGTGCAGATACTTCAAAACGCGCACAAAGAACGTTACGGCACGATTGCTGATCTGGTGATCGGATTTCAACTGACGCATTCCGGACGCTTCTGCCGGCCCGTGGATAAGAAGCGCTGGGAATCGCGCGTAGCGTTCCGGCATCCGATTTTGGACAAGAAATTTAATGTTACGAGCGACGAGCAGGTTTTGTCGGATGGCGAGGTGGAGCAACTCATTCAGGATTATATCAAGGCGGCGAGAATCGCGTGGGAAGTTGGAGCCGACTTCGTGGATATCAAGCATTGTCACGGCTATCTGTTGCACGAATTTCTGGGCGCACACACACGACCGGGAAAATACGGTGGCTCGTTTGAAAACCGGACCCGGATTTTGCGGGAAATTATCGAAGGCATCCGTGCGGACGGAAACCAGATCGAGTTCGGAGTGCGCTTGAGCGTGTTTGATAAAGTGCCGCACCGTCCCGATCCCGCGTTGTCGCAACCGGGAAAATTGGGGCCGGGCATTCCCGAAGATTTTGCTCATTGTCTGCCGTATCGTTATGGGTTCGGCGTGAATCAAACGGACCCGACGCAGATTGATCTCACCGAGACCTTTCGCTTTGTGGAGTTGTGCGGCCAACTGGGAGTTAAAATTCTGAATACGACGGCGGGTTCCCCTTACTATACGCCGCATTTGCAACGTCCCGCCGCGTATCCGCCGAGTGATGGTTATCAGCCAGCTTACGATCCACTGGTGGATGTCGAGCGGCAGATTCAGGCGGTGCGGCAGATCAAGGCGCGTGCGCCGCAGGATTTGGTGGTGGTGGGTTCCGGCTACAGTTATTTGCAGGAGTACCTGCCGCACGTCGCGCAGTACATCGTTCGCCATGGCTAGGCCGATATGATTGGCCTGGGCCGCGTGGTACTGAGTTATCCCACGATGCTGACAGACGCGGTCGAAAAAGGCGAACTGACTCCGAAGTTTATCTGCCGCACGTTCAGCGATTGCACGACTGCGCCGCGCAATGGGCTTATCAGTGGCTGTTACCCGCTCGACAAATATTATACAGCCAAACCGGAATTTCAGAAACTCAAAGAAATCAAGAAGAACGTCGGCGCCTGAAAAGCGGCAACGTTGACGGAGTGCGAGCGCGGGCTTGCCAAGGCGGCAGGTTTGGAGGAATCCTATACGCATTGCCACCCATGAATGCACGAAACGTTGCCAGGCTAATGACTCACGGATTGATGATGGCGTTGCTGCTGTCATTCGCGTCGGCGGTTTTTGGCCAATCCAGCAGCGTCGTTTATCTCAAGCAGGCCACGCGCGAAGCTTCCCGCAAGGCTTCCATTGAGGCGACGCGCAAACAACTCGGTGAATTCAAAAACGGTCCCTGGAGCAGTCTCGGCAAGATTCCCGTTCGTGAAGCGCTTAAATTTAATTCCGATGGACTGGTAAATCTGGCCGTTGAGGTGGCAGGTCCGGAAGGGAAGATGTTGAAGTGGCAACCAGCGACTGAGCTTACGGACGCGACGTGGCACATGCTGCCTGATGATTCCGGTTGGTTGTATCGCACGGTGGAATCGGAGCGCGATACCAAGGCGACTTTCACTTTGGGCGCGAATGGTCTGATCAAAGTTTACTTCAATGGCATCGATGTGAACACGTTTGCCACGACTATCGGGATGGAGGAAAACGTGGCGCATTTTACCGTGGACGTAAAACGCGGGGTGAATCACCTGTTGATTTGGCTGGGTGGCGCACCACCGGTTAAATTTTATCACGAACTTTCGCCGGTCAATTCGGATCTGCTCGCGCAATTGGAAGAGCGGTTGAACGCTGATTTTGCATCCGTGGGAGAGCAGAAATATTATCGGCTCGAAACCGTCAAGGTGCCGCCGGAAATCGTGTTGGAAGTGGGCGGGCTGACGTTCACGCCGGCGGGGACTTTGATGATCGCTACGCGGCGCGGAGATATTTGGGCGTATCAACCCGGCAAAGAAACCTGGAATTTGTTTGCCAGCGGACTGCACGAACCGTTGGGGATTGTGGCCGGCAAGCCGGGCGAATTCTATGTTTTGCAACGGCCTGAGATGACCCGCGTGGTCGATACAGATGGCGATGGTCAGGCCGACGAGTTCGATACCATTACGTATGAGTGGGGCATTTCCGGCGGTCATCATGAGTACATCTTTGGACCGGTGCGGGATTCCAAAGGCAATTTCTGGGGTGTGATTTCGGGGCTGGCGGATAAGAAGAAAGCGCGCTATTCGGGCTGGTGTTTCAAAGTGACGCCCAAGGGAGAGTTTATTCCCTGGTCGCGTGGGTTTCGTTCTTCTAATGGCATTTGCGTCACTCCGGACGACGAGGTTTTCATCGCGGAAAATCAGGGTGAATATGTTGGCACCTCGTTGATCCATCACGTGAGCAAAGGCGCGTTTCACGGGCACCCGATTGGTCTGTTGTGGGACCCGACGTTTAAGAAAGATCCGTATCAGACGCCGATCGAGGAGTTGGAGAGCATGCGGAAATTACCTGCTATTTTATTGCCGTATGGGCCGATGGGGCAATCCACTTCGCAACCGTTGCTGGATTCTACTAAAGGTAAATTCGGTCCCTTCGCCGGACAAATGTTTGTGGGAGATCAATCCAAAGCCATCGTGATGCGCGTCGATTTGCAAAAGGTCGAGGGCGAATATCAGGGTGCGGCATTCCCGTTCCGCAAAGGGTTTCAGTCGGGCAATAACCGCATCGCCTTTGCTCCGGACGGCAGTTTGTATGTGGGGCAGACGGATCGCGGTTGGGGCTCGGTCGGTGGCCGTCCGTACGGCTTGCAGCGTGTCGTGTGGTCGGGGGAAACGCCACTGGAAATCCGCACCATGAAACTCACGAAGACCGGTTTCGAGCTGACCTTCACGCAACCGGTCGATGCCAAACTCGCGGCCGATCCGGCGATTTATTCTTTCCAGCATTATTACTATCCTTATCATGCGCAATACGGCGCGCTGCCCACGGACGTCACGCCGGTCAAGGTCAAGAGCGTCCGCATTTCTTCGGATGGCAAACGGGTGACGTTGACTTTGCCTGAGTTGGTCACCCGCCGGATTTATGAATTGAACCTCGCCGGTCTGCGGGCCAAAGAGGGCAGCGAACTTCTTCACTCCACTGCCTATTATACGTTGAATCGAAAAATCCCCTGAAATTAATTCAGCGCTTCTGGTTGTAATCGTGGCGGGAATATTTTTCCGTGGCCAACAGGATGGCGCGATTGTGCAGCAAAGAGTCTGATTGCCACTCGGTCCATTGCACGGCCCATTTCTGGCTGGCCGTATCGCACATCGCTTTTTCCCAGTCGCTGTGCGGAATGCCGTGGGGCAGGGGTTGAACGGAGCCTTGAATCAACAGGCCAAATTTATTGCGGCGTTGCGCGGCGCCGGCGATCTTATGGCCGTTCCACAACAGATCAAATTGTTCCGCGCCAATGAAGCATTGTCCTGGGCCTTCGCTTTGGCAACACGGCGAGAGCACCGTGTCGATACCCAGGGTCTCAAAGGCATCACGAATCCATTCATGCGCGCGCTGGTAACTTTCCGCCGCTTTCAACTCGTACCACGAATGTCCCGGCGGAAACACCAGGCTATAGGTCCAATCCTCTTTGTGCGGAACCAATCCGCCTCCGGTCGGACGTCTCACCAGTGGGCGCAACGCCGTCATGTGTTGCACGTCATGATAACTCTGGAAATACCGCCGCCGTGCCGTTGAGGCCATTGTCGCG
>JBEHZA010000268.1:0-7118 GCA_048497895.1 Verrucomicrobiota bacterium | reverse complement strand
ATATTATCCTTTGACCAACGAATTGCTTGTGGAGGGACGTCGGGATGATTATGCACGATTTATGTCGGTTGTTCGGAACGTGTTGGCTTCTGGTGTTCAGCAGATGGTGCCGTTTGAGAGTGTCGGCCCAGCACCTATAAGCGCATTGACTGTGCGGCGAGGTTCGCAACCCAATCGAGTGAGCCTTGAAAATGGAGGCGTTGTCATTTCAATCGCACCGACCTTGGCAGAGCAGTTCTTGTCCCTCGTACAGTTTCCCGCCAAAAGCGACTTGCCGAACGCCCTGATTCGACATCACCATCACTTAGATTACATCGGAGACAACAGATACATTTCACCGGATTCGCAGCCGGTAGTTTTTACCTTGGGGAGAAAATGACGATGTGGCCCAAAAAACCCCTGCAGACAACACTCAGACACGAGCCGCGAGTCGAGACGCATTTGTGGGCCGTTCTTGAATTTGTTCGGCAAGCAGCCGGAAAGACGCACACCTACGTCAAGTTTTACGGAGATTGAGTTCTGGAAGCTTACCTGACAAACTCTATCACACGATGAAAACCTGGATCTTCATCTGCAGCATCAGCCTGGCCGCTTGCCTAGCGACGTTCGCGGCCACTCCCAAAACCGGATTTATCCGTGAGGCGGGAGTTTATTTAATGGATACGAACGGCAGTCAGGTTGAAGTATCGAGGACCGTCGGAAGTCAGCTTGCACTTTCTGTCATACGAATTTCGGATCATGGCCGAGACACGATTAACGTCCCGAAGTTTTCCAACCATAAGGATTGGTTTATTTATATGGAGTCACCGTCCCGCATTTGGACTTTTGATGGCCACCGGCAGCTTGATGCGATCACTCCTCAAGGCCGATACGCGGTGACGATGCCTGGAGTTTTTAAGACTTGCCCACAAACGGTTTGGGAGGCGGTTCCCGAATCAGTCAGGAGATTTTTGCATGACCAGCAAGTGCCTTAATATATCGCCGGAGCCAACGCCGGTTATGCCGGGCAGCTTTCGCTGCCGGTTTCAGGTTGGCGTAAGTCACCGGCGGCGTGGCTCAGCTTTTGGTCGTTAGGTCACTTCGCACCATGAAGCATCTCTGGCCACTGTTTTTGATGACGGTGTTCCTCAGCGGCTGTTTGCCATTCACCAGGTTGCGATGGGAAAAGAGAAAGTCGAGATGGGTGGCATTGTTGATCAAAGTCGTGACACGGCATTTCCTTATGCGCGTTACCGGGCCTACGGTGGTTGCCTTCCGCCACAGCCGATGTGGGCGAGAGTTTATGTTTGTCCTGAATGTGAGCGAGGTTATCTTGACCAGCATGGCCATAATCCATATTGATTTCGCTACTTGCATCCGCAACGCCGTTGCGACAATACGTTATGGGCCAGCAGAAGATGGAGTCAAAGCGAGAGAGGTTCCCATGGTTGCTTAACCCACCGCTCCAGACAACGCCCGCCAGCCACATTTCCTGCGTAAACGAAGTCATAAAGCACCCAAATTATACGCCCCCCGGAAAATGAATTTGCGAACCTTTTTATTAATCACGGCTCTGACTCTTGCTCTGCCATTTTCCGTCCGACCGGCAGAGACCGGGGTGAAGGCCGCAACCCCTTCGATTAAAGACTCAAGCTCGGAGCTTTATGCCTGTAGCTTTGGCTCCTCTTCCTACCCCGAAAAAGGAGCGTTCATTGACGGAGAGCCCGGCAAGATGCTCACCTTTGTCTGGGTTTTCTACGTCGCGAAAATCGGCGATGAAGTAACGCTGATTGATACCGGTTGCGATCCCGCACAGTTCGGCTTGGGGCATATCAAGTCCACCCGCAGCCCCAAGCAACTGCTCGCGGATCTCGGCGTGGACCCGGCCAAAGTGAATCGGGTGTTGATCACCCATTACCATTTCGACCACATCAACAACTTGCCGTTGTTTCCCAACGCGACGGTTTTTATCAGCCGCAAGGAGCAGGATAATTATCTCAACGGAAAAATCTATGACCCGAAGTTGGTATTGCCGGCTGTCGTCGATATTCTGCGCGATGCGAAAAGGACGCATCTGATCGACCAGCATGAATCCCTGCCGGGCGGACTGGACTTCGACGTGATTGGCGGTCACACGCCCGGATCTTCCGTGGTCCGCCTTGAACATGGCGGCACGCAATACATTCTCACTGGGGATGAATGTTATCTGTGCGCCAACCGCGATGCGCAACGCCCATTGGGAATGGCGACCAACCGGAAAGCCAACGCCGATTTCATCAAAAGCATCGCCAATCCCGCGATTGTGGTGCTGCCCTGCCATGATCCCGTGATTTTCAAACGCTATAAAACCGTAACCCCGGAGATCGTTCGGATTTTCTAATAATGATGCCCCCTTGGACCAAAGCCATGGAGCAGCACCAACTGCGCCTTGAATTATGAATACTTTGAGATATACGCTTGAGGAGCCATTTGTCCATCGGCGTAGCTCGGCTTTGGCCGTTAAGTGTCATGAGCACTGTCACAAACATTATCTCAGAGCTTGAGCAGTTGCCGCACTTCCACACTTTCAAGTGCAAGGACTGCTCGACCGAGATTCGCGTTCATGCGTTACAGATTTATGCGGTTTGCCCGAAGTGTGGACTTCGGCACAAGTGCCGGTCATATGGCGCTGTTGGCACCGAGTTAGAGGATATCATAGATGCCGTCCTCATCTGGGCCGGCAAGGGCGAGTCCTTTGAAGCCGTGATGAAACGACGGCAGGAGATTTTAGAAGATGACAACAACACCTAACCAGTTGTCGATGCCAACCACCGTTTAGTCGTCATGCACGCACATCAAGAGATTGCCTATGTCACAAGAACAAGAAATCAAGCAGTGGTCGGACTATTTCCGCACGCTCGGAGCGTCTGATCCGGGGAGTTTAGCACGTTCGCAGGTCGAAGAAGGCATTCCTCAGTATGCCCGTTTTGTTTTTCTTCGGCAGGCGTGGCGAAACGTCGTGACCGACGGCGATACAACCTGGATTGACTCTCAGATTCAGCAGGCAGAGCAACGTTCGCGTGACCCGGGTGCAGGTATTGGGCCTGCGCTCACGCGACTGTTGGCAGCAGGAGCCAACCGTGACGACATCACAGAGCTTGTTCGCGTCATGCAATGGAGCGTGCTTGCCGATCTGGCGTATCAACTCTCCGACCCTGGAGTTGTGGAATATCCGAGTGACAAGATGCCTCGTGTGAACTGGACGTTGTTTGAAGTGGATAAAGACGGAGAACCTTTGCATCCTATTGATGGGTTGCATGAGAGCGTTCTCGACACCGACCCGACAAACAGAGAGATGAGACCGAAAGGAATTACCCGAGCAGGGTGACCACCACTACTGACCATGCGCCACAGCGAATCCCGTCAGCCTGCTCTAATTGCAACCGTGGCGTTCCGTGAGTTAGATCGTTGAGCTTTATCCGTTAGGCCGCTAACGCCTGGCCCTTTGAAAGCATACGAATGAAAATTAAAATAAAATTCTTCATTTTGGGTTTCCTCACGCCGTGTTTATTGGGACTGGCGGGCATGGCCGTTCTGTTCTTTTCCGGCCCAAGCGAGAATATTATGCCGGTTCATAATCAGACGCTTCCGTCCGGCAAAAAAATCCAGCTCACGGCGTGCAACTTTGTCTGGGGGGCGGAACACAGCGACCGCTTTCCGGACAAAGATTGTTTCGCCCTGGAATACGTTTCTTCTATGCCCAATCTCGACCAGCAGATGAAAGACCGGGAGACGGAGGAAGTCTTTGAGCTGATCCGGCCAGCGTCTGAATTGTGGAAGCTGAATAAAGCTGAAATTCACGTCTTCCCGACCACCAAACGAACGGGCGCTTATAACAATTACTTTTTTACGCGGAGTTCCGATGGGAAGTGGACCTTCACTCAGCAAGCCGCCAAAGTTCACGCCAATGATTAGCTGCTTGAACTCCAAATGTTGGGCGGCCACGTGAAGATAAATTTCACGCACCGAATTGAGCACATGCATCGAGTCGCCGCTGACTACTCCAATGAGGAGCGCGCACACTTTCGCGAAATCTTTGCCCCTCGCGCTTCCCGCTATCGCCACTATTCCCGCTGGGCTTTATTCATTGCTGGCAGTGCGTTTGTTGTCTGGATGGCCGCCATACGATTTCTGCCGGGACTCGGCCTGGAGTGGGTTTGTGGCGTTCTGTTTCTCGGCCTGATTATTCTGTTCCTTTACGGCTGTTTCAATCGGCCATCGTTGGAATGTCCGGCCTGCCATAACGCCGTTAATTCGACGCCACTAGGACGTTATTGCCCCGAATGCGGTCAGGGACAGCTTTCCCGCGGCAGTTGGATGCGTGCCCCAAAGTGCAGCGAATGCGGAGCCGTGATACGTCGTGGAAAAGGTCACCGCTACCGTATTCGTGCCTGCACCCACTGTGGGGTATTTTTAGATGACCAAGGCGTATGAAGCTGCCGCTTAATCCAGCGTGGCAATAAACTCCGGCGTGACCCTGTGCTTCGCCTGTTTCTTCAACCAGGCCTCAAACTAAAACCGCTTCGCCCATGTCCCGGCAATGTTGGCTCAACGTCTCGCGCAATTCCCGGCTGACGGCTTCCGGGGTCAGGAATTTTTCTGCAAAATCAATTGCCCGCAATTCCCATTGCTGGCGGGTTTCGCGATCCGATAAAATTTGCACGAGCGCCACCGCAAATTCCTCTGGGGTACCGCAAACCATGCAAGGCGCGGGTTGGCCCTCAAACTCCAGGCCCTCAAATCCGACCGGAGTTGTCACAAGCGCTTTACCAAAGGCCAGAGCCTCCACCGTTTTAATTTTCAGCCCGGTGCCATGCCGGGTGGGATTGATCACCACAGCGGCCTGTGCGTAATGTTCCCGAATTGATTCCACCACTCCCCAGGCTTGGGCATTCGGCGTGGATTCCGGCAGGGCGGATGAAATCGCGCCCACGACCCGGAGTTGCGCCTCCGGCCGGGCGGCCAATACCCGCGGCCAGACGGATGCGCAAAACCATTTTAAACCATGCACGTTAAGGCCGTTGGAACCAGCGACCAGCAGCACGTTTTCCCCATTCACCGGTGCGGGGTGGCAGGAGATAATTTCCGGAGGAGCATAGCCGAACACAATCGTCTTCCGCTCGGGGACCAGTTGCCGCAATAGTGCCGCTTCTTTGGCTTGAATGGCAATAATCACGTCCGCACGCAATAATGCCGCCCGTTCCATTGCCGGTGCGCAAGCGCGATGGCTTTCGTTCACTCCCCGGCCAATAACCTCTTCCATCAGCCGGGAGTGGACGTCGTGCGTATCCACCAGTTTCAAAATGGTTGGCCCGCAGGCCGCAAAAACCGGGGTCATATAATGGTACTCCGCAATTACGGCGACAGGCGATTCAGCCGCAATGATCTGGCGCACGATTTCCGTCGTCTTTGTCCAACAGGTCCGAGTGGGGTAAAGCGCTTTGCGCGCCAGCCAATCCTGCACCCGGTCGGGGAGAAATGGCTTTAGAATTCGCCGCCCGGTTCTATGAGCCAACGCATAGGCCGCAGAAAACCGGTGACCGGCGTTCGAGGCTGCGGGCAGGCGATACGCAATGATGTCAACCACCTCCTCCACCCGTTCCCGCAAAGCCTGCATCCGCCCCGCTTCAAGGCTGGGCCTTTGCAGCACATAGATCAGATAATAACCTTCACTCCGCAACAGCGTCAGCAGCCGCAAAATCGCCCGGGCGCTGCCTTCCGTAGCCGGAACCGGGCAGATGTCCGAAACTATTAGGACAACTTTTTTCAACTCTCAAAAACATAACAAAATGGAAACTGATAGAAAGTGATTTCCGTAAATCACGGTCGCGCATTTCCAAAAAAAATCGTGCGAAGGGGCCAATCCTTCGCACGATGGGGAGATGAAGTGTGCGGTTTAGTCACCCGCATTAATGGACCACATGCCCCGCAGCGTGTTGCCCGTGTAATAGCCCAGAGAAGGATTGGTAGCGCCAGCGGTCACGTAGCGGTTCAACAGTTCCACATGTCCATCGGCAAACGTGTAGTTAAACATATCAACCCCGTGCACGGTCGCGCCATTGACGTTGATCGTATAGATGCCAGCCGAATTAATGACCTGATCCGTCGGATAACGCAAAGCTGCGCCGGTATCCACTCCACCCCAGGCGGTGCTCGGGCTGATGAAGTCCGTGTTCAGAATGGTGCCGGCCCGATCCTGAATCATGGCTCCCTTGACGGCGGGCAGATTGTTCGCTGTCAGGCTGTAATTGGACGCAGGTCCAGTCGTGGGCTGTCCGGCCACCCAACCGTTCGTATAACCGGAAGCCACCATCCAGGAAGCCCAGGCCCAATAAATCCCTGTGCCGGTTTGCACCGTGGGGCTGACCGGGAGTAACGCGGCGCTCGCAGTATTATACATCGGCGGCCCGTAACTTTTCCGGACTCCGTTGCCGCTCAGACCGGCCCAGCTTTGTAACAACGGCACTTTGTCACTCGGGCAACGCAATACTTTGGGGAAGGGATAAGTCACCCGGCCGTAGTCACTGAGTTGCGTTGGAGTTTCTGAACCCCCAATATAACTATCGATCAAGTCATCCCAGGTGACGCCACCAGTGGTATAACCCAACAGTGCGTACGGCACTTTGTCATGGTTATCGTCCATGTACATTTGATAGCCGAGGCCGATTTGCTTGAGGTTATTCATGCAGCCGCTCGCTTGAGCTTTCATTTTGGCCTTCGCCAGCGCCGGCAGGAGCATCCCTGCCAGAATGGCGATGATCGCAATGACGACGAGTAACTCGATCAGTGTAAACGCGGCTTTCCGAAGCCGCAGGATCGGGATTTCGATGGTTTTTTTCATACTTCAGCGGGTTCTATTTTAGGTTTATTTCTTTTCCAAACGGACTTCACACATTTTCATATTAACGACAAATTTTTTGCCCGGAGGCGCCTCGGGAATGCTCTTGATGATGCCATCCCGGACCAGTGGTTCGAGGCTCGTAATGGCCGGGCGGTTGGGATCTTGAAAGTATGCGCGCAAGGCCCACGTCAATTTCTCCGCGTCGTTTTGACCGGCGAAAGGAACATCCGGCCCCGTGTTGGCTGTCGTCGGATCAGCG
>JBEHZA010000267.1:0-7142 GCA_048497895.1 Verrucomicrobiota bacterium | reverse complement strand
ACCCTCACGCGTGCCGGGAGCGGATTGTCTTTGCTGACGATGGCTTGAGCCAATTCCAGCCGTCCACTGCCGTGTTGAAAGGGTTGGCGTTTTGCACCGGCCAGCACGGCGGGAAATTGGCGGGGCACTTCGTCGCCTTTATTCGCCGGATTGCCCCGAATGAAAACGCGCGGGTTGGCCTCGGGTTCCCGGTCTTTCAAGATGAGTGTGTAATCCGGTGACTGGGGCGAGCGCACAATCCAGCGGTCCACTTCACCGCTGAGTTTCCAGAGTTCCTCACAGGTGGGCGTGTCAAAATACTGTTCGACGTTCACGATGCCACCGGGCGGAACTTCCGCTGGTGAATTCGCTCCGTAAAGCACCTGGCGCAAGGCTTCGGTATCGTGGTTCGCAAGTGCGGGAGGCGGTGAAGCCTTTTCCTTTTTCGCAAGATTCAGTTGTTCCTCCCATTCGTGATTCACTTTGCTGAATAATTCGCCGTAACGCGCAATGACTTCGGTGAATGATTGAGGCGGGGTAGAAAAGGCAGCCGCGACGAGTGGGTTTAATTGCGCCGCTTGAGCCCGCAGGGCTTCGCACGCCGCCGAAGCGCGCTGCGTAAAATCTTTCTCCGGCAGGGAAACATACGCGTGCCACGGCGCAAAAATGGGATCGAAGTATTTTCCGGTTTGGAACAAATACGCGTGCCAACGCCGCACGTAGGCCGGAATGACATCCTCAGTCGCCAAAATCTGATCGAAACCTTCCTCGGGATATTGCGAGAGGTGAAGTTGCGCGTTCAGATAATCGGCCACCCGCGCCCGGACGCGTTCCGCTGCTTTCTCACGGGCGGTGCTCATCGTTTGGTCCAGTTTCGCCTGACGCTGGCGCAATTCTTTTTCAAACCCGGCGAAAGCAGGATCGGTTCGCGGCTGGTTATCGACGCGGATCGTTTCTTCCAATGAGCTTTGAAAGACGCCGTAGAGAGAATAGTAATCCCGTGTGGGAATCGGATCGTATTTATGATCGTGGCAACGGGCGCAACCGGCGGTTAATCCCTCTGTGCCGCGCATGACCACATCAATGCGGTCATCAATGACATCATGCGTCACCCCGAGGAAGCGGCGTCCGACGGTTAAAAATCCCATTGCTGCGAGTGATGCTGGATCGTTAGGCGCAATTTGATCGGCAGCGATTTGCAGCAGGAGAAACCGGTCATAGGGCAGGTCTTCGTTGAAGGCCCGGACCACCCAATCGCGATAGGTATGGGAATGAATATAGAAACGTTCTTCCCGGCCATAAACGTAACCCTTCGTGTCCGAATAGCGGGCGACGTCCAACCAATGACGGCCCCAGCGTTCGCCATAGTGCGGTGAAGCCAGCAAGCGATCCACCACTTTGGCGTAAGCGTCTGGCGATTTATCGTGGAGAAAGGCGTCCACTTCCGCGGAAGTCGGCGGCAGGCCGGTGAGATCGTAGGTGACCCGACGGAGCAGGGTGCGTTTGTCGGCGGGCAAGGCCGGCAGCAGTCCTTTGGCTTCCAACTTTTCGAGGATGAAGGCATCGATTGGAGATTGGGCCCAACGCTTGTTTTTGACTGCCGGGACCGTGGGCGATTTCACTGGTTGAAAAGCCCAGTGATTCGTTTTGGGCGTGATCTTGACGGCTAATTCCCCACGCGGATCAGGCGCCCCCATTTTGATCCACGTTTCTAAAATGGTCACTTGTGGTGCGGACAAGCGTTTGCCTTTGGGCGGCATTTGCAAATCCTTATCTGTGTAGCGCACGGCTTTGATGAGCAGGCTGATGTCCGCATTGCCGGGAACAAGTGCCGGACCTGTATCCCCGCCTTTGAGCAGGCCTGCGCGCGTATCCAACGCCAATCCGCCTTTAATTTTTTCCGCGTCTTTGCTGTGACAGGAATAGCAATGCTCGACCAGGAGTGGCCGGACCTTGGCTTCGAAGAATTCAATGCCGGTTTCGTTTTGAGCCTGGGAAGCAGTGGCGAATACCAGTGCGTACAAAAACCAAAATTTCGTCAAAGGACGCAGGCTGAAGGCAGGCTTGTGCGCGCTTCGTGTCATGACAGCGAACCAGCGGACGGAACAGTTCAGGCAATGATGTCTTTGACCACGTTGCCGTACACGTCCGTGAGCCGGTAATCCCGCCCATCATGACGGAAGGTGAGCTTCTCGTGGTTCAGGCCCAGTTGATGCAGAATGGTCGCGTGCAGGTCGTGCATGTGGACTTTGTCCTTCACCGCGTAGTGGCCGAACTCATCGGTCTCACCGTAGGCGAAGCCGCGTTTGAAGCCGCCACCGGCCAGCCACGTGGTAAAGCCGCCGGGATTGTGATCGCGTCCAGTGCCATTCTTTTCCGCGTACGGCGTGCGGCCAAATTCGCCGCCCCACCAGACAATCGTATCCTCCAGTAAACCGCGCTGTTTCAAATCCGTGAGCAACCCGGAAATGGGTTTGTCTACCGCGCGAGCATGTTCGGCATGCTTGGGAAGGTTGGAATGTTGATCCCACGCCGGGTTGGCCGTGTTATCACCATAGGTAACCTGAATATAACGCACGCCGGATTCGCACAACCGCCGGGCCATGAGTAATTCGCGACCAAAATTGTCGGTCGCCTTTTCACCAATCCCATATAAAGCCAGTGTCTCGGGAGTTTCTTTGGCCAGATCGAGCACGTTGGGCGCGTTGTTCTGCATGCGCCAGGCCAGTTCATAAGAATTGATGACCGCTTCCAATTCACTGTCCCCGGGATTTTTCTTCAACTGTTCCGCGTTCATTTCCCGCAGGAACTCGAACTCACGCTTTTGGGATTCCCACGGACGTAAAGTATTCGTGAGATTGCGGATTGTTGCTTCCGCCGCCGGTGAACCTGCTTTGCCCACTGGTGTGCCCTGATAGATGGCCGGTAAAAAGGCGTTCCCGTAATTGCGCGGACCGCCGTTACCACTGGACGGCGCAATGCTGACGAAGCCCGGCAGATTCTGATTTTCCGTGCCCAGCCCGTAGGTGATCCAGGAGCCCATGGAAGGCCGGATGAAATTTGTCGAACCGCAATGTAGAAATAGTGTGGCTGGACCGTGGGCAATTCCTTCTGTGTGCATCGAGTGAATGAAGCACAAGTCATCCACGTGTTTGGACGTTTCGGGAAAAAGTTCTGAACCCCAACGCCCGCTTTGGCCGTGTTGCGAGAATTTCCAGAGCGATTTCATCACCCGCTTGGTGCTGCTTCGCACGCCGTTATTTGCCAGCGCGCGCGAGTCTTCAAAGTCGAGCATTTGCCCGTCTTTTTGCTCGAGCAACGGCTTGTAATCAAAGGTATCGACATGGCTCGGGCCGCCCTGCATGAAAATGAAAATCACCCGTTTAGCGCGTGGCTTGAAATGCGGCGCTTTGGGGGCGAGGGGATCGGCGGTTTCAGCTGCGGCCCGCTGAGCGGCCAATCCCGCGAGGGCCAGGTAACCAAACCCACAGGCCAGCCCTTTCAAGGCCTGCCGCCGGTTCAGAAAATTCGGGGTAAACATGGCGTGGTTCATTAGATGATGCTGGGCTGGTAATTATTCAACCGCGTTTTAGTTCAAATAGCGGAAATCCACCGAGGCAAAGAGCGTTTGATAGAACAGCGTCCACGCTTCCAGTCGAACGGCTTCAGCTGCGGTTGCGGTGTTTTGGCTGACGAACTTCAAAGCCACATTCAATTCTCCATCGGACGGTAACCGGCCCAATGCAGTGCGGTACGCCTTTTCGATGCGCGCCTTGTCATCCAACCCCGTTTCTTTTAAGGCCCGTTTTGCTGCCGTTTGTGCCTGTTCGATGATGAACGGATGGTTCAACAGATACAGCGCCTGCGGGGCCACGGTGCTGACATTGCGATGGCCGGTGACTACGCTCGGATCGGCCACGTCAAATGCTTCCAGCATTTCCAGCGGCGTATTCCGGAAGGCCGGCACATACAGGCTGCGGCGGGTATCGGTGTTTTTATAACCGTAATCGGCATTTAAATTCGTGGGCACTGCGGAACCGCCGATTTCGAGCTTCAGTTCGCCGCTCACCGAGAGCACGGTGTCCCGCAGGCATTCTGCTTCCAGCCGGCGGCGGTTCGCGTGCCAGAACAGGTGATTGTCAGGATCAGCCTGGTTGGAGGCCGTGGCTACTGTGCCCGCCCGCGCTTGCGAGGAAAGTTGATAGGTGTGTGAAAGCATGACTTCGCGCACCAGCTTTTTCACCGACCAGCCTTCTTTCATGAATCGCACGGCCAGATAGTCCAGCAGTTCCGGATGCGACGGCGCTTCTCCGGTCGTGCCAAAATTATCCGTGGTGCGGACGATTCCCTCCCCCATCAGCCAGTGCCAGACGCGATTGGCCATCACACGGGAAGTGAGGGGATTCTCTGGACTCGTCAGCCATTCACCCAATTCCAGGCGCCCGCTCTGGGTGGCGGGAACCGCTGGCGCGTTGCCATACGTGGCGACTTGCAAAAAGCCGCGCGGCACCTTATCGCCGAGATTATGCACGCTCCCACGAATATGCACCTGCGTGTCCTCAATGGTTTCTTCTTCCTTCACGGACATCACTACGGGCCGTTGCGGCCCGCTTTCTTTCAACTGTTTGAGCTGTTTCTCGTAATCCTTCAATTCATCGGTCGCTTTCTGGGCGAGCGCCGAAGGCTTGGGAGCGGCGGGAGCCGTTGTTGTTTTTACCTCATTCGTCGCCGCAGCGAGCGGGTTGTCCAATAGTTCCACCGGGATGAACTGGACCGCATCCGCCGTGACGCAGCCTTTCGTCCCCTCATTGGAAACGATCACAAAACCCTGGCCGTTAAGTTCAAATTTATAGCGGCCCAGCGAAATAAACCGGTCGTCAATCGGTGGCGGTTCTTTTTCATCCACCCGGATGGTTACTTCGCCATCGGCGCTGAAAACCGTTACCGGCACGTCGGTGCAGCGGTTGCTGCCGATGGTGTAGGAAAAGCGCACCTCGTATTTGCCCGCCTTGGGCAATTCCGGCAGGTAAGTGATCGTCTTTTGCCCTTTGCCTTCGCTGTCATCATGGACGTAGCCAGCGCCCACGTAGTGTTTCACCGCTTTCGATTCTTTCCAGTCGCCCACCTTTTTGGCCTGCGAATCATCCACGACCACCCCCAGCAAATCCGTCGCCGCCAGAATGTCATTGGGTGCCGCCCCGGCTTTCTTGCGCGAGCTACCCCCGAGTTTCGCGACTGTCTTCTTCGTTTCCTTGATCTTCGCCTCCATCTCAGTGATCGCCTTCTCCCGTTCCCCGTAAACCGAACTCTCATCCGGGCTCAACGGCATCGGCAACTCCAGCCACTTTGAAACATTTGCATGCTCCAGCGTTTTCGTGTCGCGCAAAATCCCGGCCAACGCGTAATAATCCCGTGTTGGAATCGGATCGAACTTGTGATCATGGCAACGCGCACAGCCGATCGTTTGCGCCAGAAACGCTTTGCCGATGGTGTCGAGCTGTTCATCCACCGCGTCCATGCGAAGCTGCTTTTTGTCCTGTTCCTCCAGATTGTTGTTTCCCATGGCGAGAAACGCCGTGCCGACCAACTGCCGCTGATGTTCAGCCAAATTCGCGTAGGGCATCAAATCACCCGAGATTTGCTCACGCACAAACCGGTCGAATGGGCGATCCTGATTGAACGTCTCCACCACATAATCGCGGTAACGCCACGCCTGCTTGAATACGAATCCGCGCAGCGTCATTGATTCCGCATAACGCGCCACATCCAGCCAATGCCGTCCCCAACGCTCCCCGAAATGCGGAGACGCCAGCAGTTGATCTACCACCCGCGCAAACGCATCCGGCGAGGTATCATTTACAAACGCATCAATCTGTTCCGGCGTTGGCGGCAAACCGATCAGGTCATAATAAGCCCGGCGCAACAGCGTGGCCTTATCCGCACTCTCCACCGGACGCACCCCGCGCGCTTCCATTTGCGCCAGCGTGAAGCGGTCAATGTCACCCTGCACCCAACTTGCATCCTTCACTTTCGGCAGCGCCTGTTCACGCGGCAATTGGTACGCCCAGAATTGTTTTCCCTTCGCGATATCGATCGTGCGTTTGGTGGACTTCGGCTCGGCCACCCGCGGATCGGGCGCCCCTTGTTTCACCCACGCCTCCAGATCGGCAATCTGCGTATCCGACAGCTTCTCCTTCGGCGGCATCTGGAAATCTTTATCCTTATACCGGACCGCTTTAATCAACAGACTTTGCTCCACGTCACCCGGCACCAAAGCCGGCCCCGTATCGCCGCCTTTCAACAGCCCATCGCGGGTATCTAAAGTCAGCCCGCCCTTGATTTTTTCTCCCTCATGGCTGTGGCATTTATAACACCGTTCCACCAGCAGCGGCCGGATCTTTTTCTCGAAGAAATTAATTCCCTCAGGTGAATCCATGGAAGCGGCTAATACCGAGCCGGTTAGGCCCAGCAACAAGCCAGTGCACAGCCAGCGGATGGCAGGAGCAGGGGTCATTCTTAAACGACTGTAATACATGGGCTTCACCTATTGAAGTCCAATTTACATGAAATTGGACACAGAATTTTCCTTCCCCCTTCACCTGCATGGCGGTGTGAGACTCCGTCGAGCCCTGACCTTTGCCCCTTCCGCACTCCGAAATTCACCTTCCGCACTTAAATTATCCCGGAATAGCCCGGAATAAGCCGGACACCCCGCCAACCTCTGCCTGTGAGACCCCATCCACCAAATACCAAGAGCCACCTGAAGCCCTCATCAGTCCCATACGTCCTATTCGTCCCATTTACCCCCTCCCTCGAACCTGTTTTACCCCATACAAAGCCATACAATCCCATACAACCCGGTAAAGCGAGTCGAGCGCTGGCCTCAATTCCGCACCGATTTAGCCCGGAATAAGCCAGAATACCCCAGACACCCCCCTGTTGGACATCCTTTCGCGCTTCGTCCTTCGGAAACGCGTCATTTTGCGGGCCATATAAAAAACCACACCTTGTCCCTAACTCCGAACGCACTCATTCCTGCTTTCGCATTCTCATCCGTTTCCCCTCCGAGCAACGGTGTTAGCTTGCAAGCTGAAATTTATCATTTTTAAGGAGGTGGTTCATGAGGATAATGAGTTTGCGCATACAGGCGGTCATGGCGACGA
>JBEHZA010000266.1:0-7153 GCA_048497895.1 Verrucomicrobiota bacterium | reverse complement strand
TGCCGAAGTCCTTGGCGACATTTTGCAGACGAATCGTATCACCCGGGCAAACCAACACCTTGGGCGAGGAGATTTCGTTCGACATCATCTGGAAGTGATGCCAGGTCACCGCGTCTTGAGACGTGGTCGGAGTCGCATTATACCAGGCGTAGGAGTTAATCGCCTGCTTGTAGGGGAAACGATCATCGTTGTCGTTGGAGAACATGCGGAAAGAAACCCCGATCTGTTTGAGGTTGCTCGTGCACTTGATGCGTTGCGCCTTCATTTTGGCTTTGGCCAAAGCGGGCAGAAGCATGCCGGCCAGAATGGCGATAATCGCGATAACGACTAAAAGTTCAATGAGCGTGAAAGCCCCGATCCTGCGTTTAAGATGCGTTTTGTTCATGGTTTTTGTATGAGGGTTACGCATCATAAATTCATATTTTATTTCAGTATGTCAACTAATTATAAAACTTTTATAATATTTTGAATTAGAATAAAATATTCTAATAATGTTTTAAAACGTTTAACTTATTGTTGTTAATGTATTAATCAGTATTACTAACACTAACCCCAGATTCTGAAGCAAGCATTTAAACCCTCCGTTGTTCACTTGTTTTTCAACCTCATCCAGCACGTCAAATCATAAGACCACAACCCGTCTTGCCGTTCCCTTTTCAATATCGCCAGCCCCCTCTTAATCGCCATAAAACATCGTAAAAACCGAACGATAAGCAATTATCAAAATTCCTCTTCGACCGCCATTTTAACAATTGCCAACACCGGCTCAGGTGCAGGACCTTAACCAACAAGCACCGTTTTCCCGTGAAGAATCCCCACCAAACCAAACCCTCTGATCAATTAAAACAGCAGTTAAGCACCCTCTTTTACCCGAAAAATATTCACCTGAAACAGGCATTGCTAATACTGAATTAGAAGATAATAAGCCCTTAATTTCCGACCAGAAACAAGGACGGCAAATCAGTAAAATGAAAAAAGTTTTCCTCCAGCCTTGCCCGCGCCGGCTCTGCGTTCGCGAAAACTCAAAAACCGCCCGGCAATCGAATCAATGGCAGCCAAAAACAAACCACTCCCCAGCTTGAAGCTGAAGGAGTGGTTAAAACTTTCCCGATTGGAGGCCTACTTCAATTCGACCGGCTTGACGCCCTTTTTGCCACCATTAAAACCATAGAACGTTGGCTTATAATCGCCCGCTATTTCCACGTCGTTCCGGGCCGGAATTTGTTTTTCCAGACCGACCGACCAATAAGCCGCATTAACCAACAGACGGCGCAATCCTTCATTTTGCAAATCCGTGGCCGCTCCCATCGTGGTCGTCAGGATTTTATTCGTCTTGCCTGCTTCGTTTTTATATTCGCGCGTCCAGACGATCGGCATCATGGGATCGTTGACTGGCTGTTCCTGTCCCAGGGAATTTTTCTTGGCATAAGCAGCCGGCTCGGACTCGGGCTTCATGCCGGTGAGAATCTGGCCGCGCACCAGAATCGTGGCATCCGCTGGCGGATGGGCTTCATAAACGTCCGTCGTCCCAAAAATCTCCTGCACGCCGCGCAGAATCGGATTATCCTTCGCCGTCGCTTCTATCACTCCCCGCGTAGCTTCCACCTTGTGCTTGCCCCAATGGCTCACCCATGTATCGCCCAGCACTTGTTTGCCAAACCCATTCGGCCAATCTTTGCTGTTGAAAGAATATTTCGCATACGGGCTGGCATGATCTTTCTCGTAATTGAAAGCATGCGTGCTGGTGCGCAACGCGATGATCGGTTTGCCACTCAGGTAATAGTTTACGAAATGCTTCATCTGGTCATCCGGCCACTCGCGGAAACGCAGCAACATCACGCATAAGTCCGCCGTATCCAGCGCCTCCATTCCGGGTTCATTATTTTTGGTATTCGGATCAATTTCTCCCGTGTCCGCCTTGATCGAAAACAGCACCGTGCACTTGAACCCATGCCGTTCCGCCAGCAACTTCGCCAGCATCGGCAATCCTTCTTCCGAGCGGTACTCCTCGTCTCCCGTCAAAAAAACGATCTGCTTGCCCTTGCCCGGCCCGCTTTTGCCCTCATAAACCACCCAACGATCATCAGCTTTGACGCTGCCAGCCAGCAGGTTCAGGAAGACCGCCAGAGCGAGCATCCAGATATAGCGCTTCGTCATCGATAAGGGAGAGTTCATAAATATTAGGTAAGCGTTCGACGTAATCCTTGTCCATGAAATTCGTTGTCGCGCCAAATACTTCCGCCCGTAAATTCATTTTCGGGTTCGCGGCGGTTGCACCAGCAATTCATCCAGCGTGCGTTCAATGTAATGATCGTTCACTTTTCCCTCGACCCGCTTCTTGAGCAGATATGCCTGCTTTCTATCCTCCCCGAACTTCCATTCAAAGGTCATGTCCGAATGAATCTCCATGTAACCCTTTGGCTGAATCTCCCAATAATCCCGCAACCCCCGCACTGCATATAATACCGTCGTCAGATCTGCTACATGCCGGTTACCCGCTTTGCCCAGATAATAAAAATAGGCCATTCGCACCGGATTATTCGTCGGCGTTTGCGCCAGACTCTCCCCAATCGCCAGACCACTCGGAACCGACCCAATCTCCCGCCCCACAAAATCAATCGGCCCCGGCCAATGTGAGATTGTGTAATATGCGGAGTCTGCATCACGCTGGAAATTTACGTTGCCCAACTTCAAATCATCCTTCGGCGGATAACCAACAAAATTGCCGCCCATGCAAACCCATTTACTCACCTTCTTCCGGATCAAATCGGCTCCGCTCAAATGAACCTTCTCCGCCGGTAACTGCAGCAGGTTTTTCAAATTCGTGAGGTAGCCCACCGTCACCACCACCACGGAATGATCCGGTTGTTTTTCCAGCACTTCACGATAAAGCAGTGCGGCATCTGGAGCCTCGTCACCCGATTTCAATTGATGCGGAAACTCCTCTCCCAAACGTTTCACATAACGCGATTTCTCAATCACCGCTTTTCCCTTCACTACCCCAATCGGCAATCCGGGCCGTCCGTAATAGGTGTTGATCACCTCTACCGCCACGGCGGACCACGGGTCCTTGCAACTCACCATGGTCGCCAGAATTTCACATTCGCCTCTATCCGCCAGCGCCTGCAATACCGCCAAAGCCCCGGCGTCATCGCAATCCGTCTCCATGTCCGTATCGAAAATAATTTTAACGGGAACGACAGCCGCTCCAGCGGTTGCGGTCAACGGACTGGCCCAGGCCAAAAGAGCAACAACCGCGAAAAGGAATTGTGTTCTCATGCGTAATCTCATCTTCCCTTAAACCTCCCTCTCCAGCACCATAAATTATCCGTCAATCACCAGACAGCGACCATCCCCGGTCGCAGCAACGTGACCCCACCCATAGTTCCGGAACTTGCCAACCCGCTTACCCGTCTTTGAGCCTTCCGCTTAAAATCACTTCAACTTAATGATGATGAAACGCCGGACTTTCCGGATTTCCTTCCGCCTTCACGTAGGCGAGCAAATCCAGAATCTGCTCTTTATTCAACAGGCTTAGCAATCCGGCTGGCATCAAGGAATTCTCCTGCACCCGGCGTGATTTAATATCCGCCTTCTTCACCTTTTGAATTAACGCCGCCGATGGCCCCGCTTGAATCGTCACCGTGTCCGTATCTTCCGCCAGCACAATGCCGTTCACGCTGTTTTCATCCCCTAAATCCAATGCGGTATTCCGGTATTTGGGATCAATCACCAGCGACGGCTCCAGAATCTGTTGCAACACGGAGCGCGGATCATTCTTCCACCGGCCAAACACGCCGGTTAAATTCGGCCCAAACACCGCCCCCTCTTTGCCCAGTTGATGGCACTGCACACAACCCAGCGTGTTGAACAACTGCTTGCCACTGTCAAAACTCCGGTGTTCATCGATCCGTTTAATATCCGCATCGAAATCGGCAATTTTCCATTCCGTGATCTTCGGCGCATCTCCTTCCGGATTCTTCGCCAAATACTCCTCGACATCCTTCACCACTACCAACGAACCGAACATCCGCACCCAATGTCCTGGAAAGGTGCACACATAAGTATATTCACCTGGCTCCGTCGGCGCCGTGAAATCCAGCTTTATCCGTTGTTCCGGCTCTACCAGTTTCGTGGCAAATAACACCTTGGGTGATTTTGGCACGAACGTGCGGCCCTGCTCATCGGCTTCCGGCGGCATTTTATCGGCCAATTGGCCCACTTCCTCCCGCGCGCCCGGAGCGGTGATCACCAGGTTATGCGGCATCGCATCGGGATTTTCATAGATGATCTGAACCGGTTTTCCCGCCTCCACCACCAGGCGCGTCTTGTCGAAAAACATTTGTTCCACCAGCGTTTTTAAAACCATCACGCGAACGCCCAGTTCGCCCAATGTCTTGCGGATCGGCTTGCCTTCTTCCGCCGGCAACATGAGCGAAAGATCATTGCCTAATTGCACGGCGTCCAGGAAATCCTGTTCCGTGCGCTGATCGGCCGGCACCTTCGCCGCGTAAGCCACAATGCTCCGCGCCACCGCGCCCGCCTGATCCTTCTGCCATGCGCCCCGCGGCAATTGCAAAATCGCCCGCACCGCCAGCCCGCGTTCCGTCCCGCTCTGCACCAAACCCGCCAGCAAACCAAAATTCTGTGCTTCATTTCCCTTCAACGAAGGCAAAGCTTTAATCGCTGCCTGCCGAATCTCTGGTGTCGGCGCCTCCTTCGCCAGTGGCGCCACCTTGCTTTGAAATTGTGCGCGCAAATCTCCGTCGGCCACGCGCGGTAATCCGCCAATTAAATCTGCCAGGTGCGCATTGTCCTTCGCCGCCAGTTCCCAGGCCGTATCCGCCTTGCCCACCGCCGTGATCAACCCCGCGTAAGCCACCTGCCGCGTCGCTGATTTCTGCGCCTTGCCCACCAGCGCTTCCAACTCCGTTTTTTTGGCAATCAAATCGACCGCTTTCGATTTCACCAGCAATAAGCCAACGTCGCTCAACGCCGGCGCGGATTCCTGGGCGTCGAGCCGTTGCAAAGCCGTCAATAATTCCGACACCCGGTCGCTCTTATGTAAATCCACCAGCCCCTGCAACGCATCTTCACGGTATTTCGCGTCCAGCCCTTTCCGTTCCAAAATGGCAATAAAAACCGGCTCTACTTTCGGAGCTGCCAACAGTTCCTTATTGGATAACCGTCCAAGAATGTAAGCTGCCGCGCGCGGGTTGTTCGGAATATAAAGCTTCTTCGGCGCATCATCCTGTGCGGCCAAGGGCAGACTCACCAGAACCGAAACGCCAAGGATTGCGACCGTAACTTTCACCAATGACCGGGTCTTCATAAATTAATTCCGACAGCTTTGCTTTTACGTAAGCATCGACGTTGTAAGACCGAAATCATTCAATATCCGGCCTATTATTCAAGTGGCAAAAAACGCCCAATTCAATCAATCCATTCCCGGGTCTGTCTCTCACTCCGGAACCCGCTTGCGCCTGAACCAACGTTGCGTCACCATTCCGCCATGCACCTCCGTCATCTTTCCGCCGGAAAACTATTTTATATCCTCATCGTCTGGCTTGGACTGACCCTCAGTCATGCCACTGAACTGCCGTCATCCGGCGAACGCCGTCTCCTCTACGTCGCTGAGCCTGGCATTCGTGATTACCTTGAATTCGGTGGCCATGGCGTCCTCGTGTTCGACATCGATCACAACCATAAATTTCTCAAGCGCATTCCCCTCTCCGGCCTCGATGCCAAAGGAAAACCGCTTAACATAAAAGGCATCTGCGCGAACGCCACCACCCAACGCCTTTACGTCTCCACCACCAAAACACTCACTTGCCTGGATTTGCTCACCGATAAGATTCTGTGGGAAAAGCCGTATGAAGGCGGCTGTGACCGCATGTCCATGACGCCCGACGGCAAAACCATTTATCTTCCCTCCTTTGAAGGCCCGCATTGGCACGTCGTCAACGCCGCCAATGGAGAAATCATCAAGAAAATCACTCCCAACTCCGGCGCGCACAATACCGTTGTCGGTTTGGACGGCACACGCGCTTATCTGGCTGGCTTAAAATCACCGGTCCTGACCGTGGTAAAAACTGACGGCAACGAACTGGCCGAACCCATTGGCCCCTTTAGCAACGTCATCCGCCCTTTCACTGTGAATGGGGCGCAAACGCTCGTGTTCGTCAACGTGAACAATCTGCTTGGCTTTGAAATTGGCGACCTGAAAACCGGCAAAAAGTTGTATCGCGTCGAAGTGCAAGGCTTTCAGCAAGGCCCCGTCAAACGCCACGGCTGTCCCAGCCACGGCATCGGCCTCACGCCCGACGAAAAAGAAATCTGGCTCGCCGACGGCCACAATAACCGCGTGCATATCTTCGACGCCACCGTTATGCCGCCGAAACAAGTCGCGAGCCTCGCCGTCCGCGAACAACCCGGCTGGGTCACCTTCACGCTCAAAGGCGACTACGCCTATCCCTCCACCGGCGACGTCGTGGATACTAAAACGCGCCAGATTGTGGTCGAACTAACCGATGAAACCGGCGGTCCCGTCCATAGTGAAAAACTGCTGGAAATCGATTTCAAGAGCAAGGAACCAATCCGCACCGGTGATCAATTCGGCCTGGGTCGCGTCACGAAATAACGTGACACACACGCTTATTTCTTCCGCCACCAGAACATCCGCTCCAGTCCCGTGCGATTGGGATAAGACCGCGGCACCCATTCCTCCACTAAATCAAAGCCCGGTGAAAACCGTTGCACCACCTCTTCCCGCGTTGTCCCAAACGGCGGCCCATCCGTATCCGGAATCAAATAATTTACCGCCAGATAATTGCCCTTCGGCTTCAACCACCGGATCACGGCCCTTACATAATCCTCCCGCCGCGCCGGATCAATCGCGCAAAACAACGTATGTTCCCACAGCCAATCGAACGGCTCTGCCGGTTGATCCTCCAGAAAATCACCTTTAAAAAAATTCGCGCGCAAACCGGCCTTGGCCGTCCATTCCTGCGCCAGTTTCACCCCGCTCGGCGCAATATCATAGCCGGTCGCTTGAAAACCCGCGCGCGCCCATACCCGCACATCATGCCCCGTGCCACAGCCCGGTATTAAAACAGTGACGAGCGGCAATTCCTCCCGCGTTTTCAGAAAATCA
>JBEHZA010000265.1:0-7162 GCA_048497895.1 Verrucomicrobiota bacterium | reverse complement strand
GCCACTCACCCTCCGCCAGCAGAGCGTTTGAACTATTGCAATTTCCGCTCCCAATCTCATTAACACCGTTGGCTTCAGCCCGGTGTTACGAAACCTTTTATCCTTCATCCAGCCCTTTTAAGGGCTTTGCCTCGCCTAAAATAAACCCGCGACTGGAAGCGTTGGAAGGTGAACCGAATTGAAAACCCGTATGCGACCGCTGTCCCTTCTCCCCAAGGGAGAAGGTCAGGATGAGGGGAAAGGAAATGCAATTCTGTCTAACGCGCCACGTCACTGCCAGCCTATCCTTACCTGAACATCATCCATCACACGAGTGTTGTCAGGCCCGTGAACGCTGGCGCATTCCTATTTAAACTGCTGCCACAATTTCTCATACGCCGCCAGCAATCCGGTATAGGTCGAGGACAGCGTTTGCAAATTCGTGTGCAGTGACTTCAGCAACGCCGGTTCTTTCACCGACTGCGATTCCCATAAGAGCAACGGCAGCGCATTCAGCAGACGTTCCCGTGGCGAATGGGCTGAACTCGGCTCCCAGAATAATTCCGGTCCGAAAGTTAGCGTATTCACCATGCGATTGCGCCAGCTCCGCGTTTCCGGGCATTTGTTGATCGGGCTCAGGCAATAATCCCGGACATTGACGAACCGCTGCTTCAGCCGGTGATTCTCCAGCCACAACCACACCCGCAAGGTCAATGCCGACAAGTGCGCGTGCTCGGCCCGCAAAGTTTCCCAGGGCTTCTCTCCCGGCGTCGGGTGCAATTTAAATTCCAAACCGGCCGCATGCTGTTGGCGGACTTCCTCCAGCCAAACCAGTGCTTCATCCGGCGCCAGCCGCATCAACCGTTCATGCCGCTCGACGCAACTCCAATGATATTGCCCGTAAACGGTCAGCACCGCATCGCCCAACGCCAATTGCAGTTTGGCAATGCTGCGTTGGATCTGGTCCAGCTTATCCATCGCCGTGACTTCCTGCTCGATGTATTGCCGCGTGAACAGCAGCGCGCTGCACCGGTTCATTAGCAGGCGGATAGCTTCCGCTTCTGGCACGCGAAACGACTGCCGGTGATGATCGCAGCCTTGTAGAAAATTCTCCGCACCCCAGATCCAGCGATGCCGGCTTACCAGATCGTAGTAAAACATATTCGGCCCGCTCCGCCGCAAACCGGACAGGGAGAGCACCTTAAATTCCACCGGAATTTTAAACGTGGCGCTCAAGCCTTTGGCCAGATCGTTAAACACATCCCCGTTCTTCTGCTCGTTCAGCCATTGGCTGCCGCGCAGAAAGATGTAGAATTGTAAATTGCTGTACGGACGTTCCCCGCTCCGGGTGCGCCAGACGCCGCCCTCTCCGCGACCATAGCTTCCACCCAGCAGCACGCCCTGCAATTTCTTGCGCGGCGCCAGGTCCAGCACCTCGGCCAATACTTTCTGGCAGATTTGATTCAGGTCCGCTTCCAGTTTATCGCTGCCGTCCAGCGTGAAGCGAGTAACTTTGGCGGATTCTGCTTCCGTGGCGTGCAGGCGCTCAGATGTTTGGCCTGACGCGGGATGAGACATTTCGCAGGTTGAGATCATGAGGGTGGTCCTTAATTATGGGTTGCTGTTACATTTACTCGCCGCTGAATTATTTCCGGCAAATCACATCTGCCGCTGGCAGAAACCGTGCGGTTATCCGCACGAAGGAGGCCGTTGTTAATCGCACTTGCCGTCGTCGCTTCAGACCGGCGGTCTCTCTCACCAAATAGAACGCATTAACAGTGCCAATCAATTTCCACGCGAAGCTTTAGTTACACACTGGCACGAATCTAAACTGAGGCAGCGCCTTTGTGAATAGGGTGTCACCCTACAAAACCGGTCGAAATGGCCTCTTTTTATTCCGGAGGGTAGGGTTATACCCCAGTTGGAAAATCGCGGACTGTCAGTAAAGTGCTCCTGACACCGTACTTATCTTAAGTCATAACTGGTGGTGGTGCCTGCCAAAACGTAAGGAGAAGGTGATAATGAAGAAATTAATAAAAGCTGTGCGTGCCGTGGATACTGGAATCCCTATCGAAACCAGTGCCGCGTTGTTACGCGAACTCGTTGCTCACTTGCGACAAAACCGCACGCAACTGCGTGAAGAATGGGCGCGCCGCATCACCGACGCGCAATTGCTCACCGCCATGAGCAAAGAGGAAATTTTCTCCGAAGCAACCTCCGTGTACGATAACTATGTGGAAGTGCTCGAAACCGGCAGTGTCGAAGCTTTGCAGGCCTACGCCCGCAACCTCTCCGAACGCATCATTCCCCGCGGCGTGGAAACGCACGAAGTGCTCGGCATCGTGCTCCTGCTGCGTGACGTGCTCGCTCGTTCGTTGTTTAAAAAATATCAGGCTGACTTTGAATTGCTCAATCGCGTGCTCGATGCGTATGAACCGGCCGCCAACCGGATCGCCAATACCGTGGGTGTCAGCTTCGTCCAGGAACGCGAACGCATTATCCGCCAGCAACAGGAAGCCATCCGCGAACTCTCCACGCCCGTGCTGCAAGTGCGCGAACGGTTGCTGATTCTCCCCATCATCGGCGTGATCGATTCCCAGCGCGCCCGCCAGTTGACCGAACAACTCTTGCGCGGCATTCGCA
Organism: Verrucomicrobiota bacterium; assembly: GCA_048497895.1. Classification (GTDB taxonomy): domain Bacteria; phylum Verrucomicrobiota; class Verrucomicrobiia; order Limisphaerales; family JBEHZA01; genus JBEHZA01. The sequence continues at coordinate 4,540 of JBEHZA010000265.1, read as the reverse complement.
CTAATCGCGCCAAAGTCGTCGTCGTCGATATTACCGGTGTGCCGACCATTGACTCCACGGTGGCGAACCATTTGGTGCAAACCGTGGAAGCGTCGCGGCTCATGGGTGCCAGCGTCATCATTACTGGCTTGTCTTCGGAAATTGCCCAGACCCTCGTTACCATTGGCGTCGATCTGAGCAAGATGAACGCCGTTGGCGATTTGCAAGGCGGCATCGAAGAAGCCGAACGTCTCCTGGGCTACAAGGTCATTCTGGCCGAAGAATCAACGCCCAAGGAGAAAGCCGCTTAGGCGCCAGTTATGCACGTTCCCATTCTTAAGCAGGGCGGCTATCTTATTGCCAGCGTTCAATCCGTGCTTTCGGACGCCGATCTCCTGCAATTGCGTGACGATTTGGCCGATCGCGTTGGCCAATTCCGCTCCCGCGGAGTGATCATTGATGTTACAGTACTGGATGTGATTGATTCTTTTGCAACCCGCACGCTTCGTGCTATTGCACATATGTTAAAATTGCGGGGCGCGGAGACTGTGATTGTCGGCATCCAGCCGGATGTGGCTTTTGCCATGGTTCAACTGGGGCTTACTCTGGAAGGCGTTGGCACTGCTCTGGACCTGGAAGAAGGACTGGCTTTTCTGGACCAGCAAACGAAACGAAACGTAAAGCATGGCAAATGAAACAAGGGTCGCCATCAGTTCCAATATAGATATTGTGACTGCCCGCCAGCAGGGACGCAAGCTGGCGTTAGAACTGGGCTTTGAAGGAGCCGAAGTTACCTTGATTGCTGCCGCTATTTCGGAGGTAGCCCGGAATATCGTGGACCACGCCAAGGAAGGGGAAATCCGCCTCGAACGTATCCAGCACGGCACCAAGCACGGCCTGCAAATCATTGCCCGCGACCGTGGCCCCGGCATCCGTGATGTCAATCAAGCCATGCAATATGGCTTCTCCACCCGCAAAGGACTGGGCGTCGGCCTGCCCGGCGCCAAATGGCTCATGGACGATTTTGAGCTTGAATCCACCGTCGGGAAAGGAACTAAAATCACGATGAAAAAGTGGTTGCGTTGAAATGGAGAAAGAGACTTCGAATTCACTTTCCCTGATCGAATGGGGCGTCGCTGGCAGGGCCTTGCCAGGTCAATCCGTTTCCGGAGATTTGCATCTCATTAAACCTTTGCCCAACGGCATTCTGATGGCTGTCGTGGATGGGCTGGGGCATGGTGACGAAGCCACTGCCGCTGCCCGCACCGCCATCCAGACGCTCGCCAACCACGCGAATGAACCGCTCATCTCCCTTTTGCACCGTTGCAATGAAGCGTTGCTGCAAACCCGTGGGGTGGTCATGGCGCTGGCCTTTCTGGATCTCGTTGAGAAAAACGTTTCCTGGCTCGGCGTGGGCAATGTCGAAGGCATGCTCGTGCGGGCCGATCCCACTGCCAAACCGGCCACCGAAGGACTCCTCCTCCGGGCGGGCGTCATCGGCTACAATCTGCCCAGCTTTCAAGGCCGGATCATTCCAGTGGCCCGGCGTGATTTGCTGATCTTTGTCACGGACGGCATTCGCAGTGATTTCGCCAACACGATCGTGCATGGGGATTCCTCCAAACAAATTGCCGATCGAATTCTTGAGAAAAGTTTTAAAGGCACGGACGATGCTTTAGTGCTAGTAGTACGTTATCTCGGCCGTCGTCATGGATAAAGCCTATCAGAAAATTTCCCGGCGCTACGCCAAAGCTCTGCGGCGTTACTTGAAAGAAGAGCAGGAACTGTTGTTGGAACACGCCTATGATCTCGGCCGTCAGGCCGTCGCCGAAGGGCTGGGAGTTCTGGATATGGCCCGGCTGCATCAGGAAGTGCTCGCCATGTTCGTGCTCTCCAATCCCAAGCCCATGGCCCATGCGCAAGTTCTGGAGTCGGCGGAGGATTTTTTCCTCGAAGCCTTGTCCCCTTTTGAAGTCACTCACCGCGGTTTCCGTGAGGCCAACCAAAGCCTCCAGCAACTCATTCAAACTCTCAAAGAACGCAATGAAGAACTGGCCCGCATCAATGGCGAGTTGGAATTGGAAGTCAGCGAGCGCAAACGCACGGAAAATGCCTTGCGCCTGAGTGAGCAGGCCCTGCGCGATCTTTCCAACCGCCTGCTGCATGTGCAGGAAGAGGAGCGCAAACGCCTGAGCCGCGAACTGCATGACGAAGTCGGCCAGGCGTTGACCGCGATCAATGTTAATCTGACCGTGCTGGGCCGGAATGACGCGGGAGATGCCCCGGCGTTTCAACGCAAAGTGGCCGATACCCAGCAGTTGCTCGAACAAACGATGGAGACCGTTCATCGCTTCGCCCATGAATTGCGTCCGGCTTTGCTGGATGATTTAGGTCTGCTTCCCGCCCTTCGTTCGTACAGTAAAAGTTTCGCGGAACGCACCGGCATTCCCGTCCATTTTAACGCCTGCGATCAGGCGGAAAAATTAAGCCCGGAACAAAAAGTTGTCGTCTTCCGTCTGGTGCAGGAAAGTTTGAACAACGTCGCCAAACATGCCCGGGCCAGCCGTGTGGAACTCACTCTGGCCGCCGAGGCGCGACACGTGCAACTCTGCATCCAGGACAACGGACGGTCTTTTAATGCGGAAACCGTGCGGGCCAATCCCACGAAACGTCTCGGCCTCCTCGGCATGCAGGAACGCGTCCGCCTGGTTAATGGCCGGCTGGTTATTGAAGCGCAACCCGGCCAGGGCACGGCGGTGCGTGCCGAAATTCCGCTCAAAGGCCGCTGATTCTCATTTTTGACAGTGCCTCCGGGGGGAGGTGTACACCCCAGCGAGAATGACTTAGAACTGGCGTATCTTATGCTTTAGTTAATTCAACAAATACTATGCAAGCTATCACTGTTCTTCTGGCCGATGATCACACGGTGGTGCGTCAAGGGTTGAAAGCCTTGTTACAGGCGAAGGGGGACGTGGAAGTAGTGGGTGAAGCCGAGAACGGCCGTCAGGCCGTGCAAATGGCCCGGAAATTACTTCCGGACGTGGTCGTCATGGATATTGCCATGCCGATTCTTAATGGTCTCGAAGCCACTCGCCAAATCACCCGGGAAGCGCCCGGCGTTAAAGTGCTGATCCTTTCTTCGTACAACGATGATGAATATGTTCACCAGTTGACCGAAGCCGGCGCCACCGGTTATCTGCTCAAACAAACTGCGGCCACCGATTTATTAAAAGCCATCCGCGAAGCCAAAAATGGCAATGCCTTCTTCAGTCCCTCCATTTCCCGGCGCCTGCTCGATTACTACCGGGATTCCTGTGCTCCCGGCGCTCCGGCGAAAAGGCCGGGAGAAAGCCTGACCTCGCGCGAAGCGGAAGTGCTTCAACTCATCGCCGAAGGCCTGGCCAATAAACAAATCGCCGCGGAGTTGGGCATCAGCATTAAAACCGTGGAGAAACACCGCCAGCAGGTCATGAACAAATTGAACATCCATGACATCGCTGGCTTGACCCGCTATGCCATCACCAAGGGGATTATCGAGAGTGATCTGGGCGTGAAAGTGATTTAATCACGTTCCGACGGACTGGTTCAACCGCTCCTCTCAGTTCACTGCCATCGTCTGGCCGGGCAGGCTTATACCCGTCCACACGTTTATCGTTCCGGCCGTTGCTCTCCGCGGAAAGGCACTGAAAAGGCCTGCCATTCCCATCCCTGCACCGGCAAACGCGCGCCGGATGAAACCGTTTCCTTGCGGGTTGAGCGCGGGCGTGCTTTCTCAGCCAGAGCGGAGGCTACCTCCCACCAATGTTGCAATATTTTTGAGCGCATACAGGGCACAGGATGTAGTTGATTGGCCCTCTGGAATGGGACTGCCCGTAAAGCCCGGCGTCCTGCCAGAGGTTTTGATCGGTTTTGGTTTTTTTGCACGCGGGGCATAAAAGAGCTGCCTTTTGTGGTGGTTGAGCCGGAGTTGGCACGACGGGCCATTTTGCGAACACCGGTTCCGGCCGGCCGTTGGCCGCTTTTAATTTCTTTTGTTCTTCGGCCTGCGCCAGGGCGCGTTTGATGGCCGGAACCAAATCCGCCAGCCGGTGCTTGGGCACACAATCGGTCGCGCCCCGCACGAATGACTTAACGACCATGGCCTCATCTAATGACCCGGAGACAAAGATAAAAGGCACTTCCGGGTAACGGTCTCTCACCAGGGACAACATGGTGAAACCGTCAAACGCCGGTACTCCATGATCAGAGAGCACCACATCCGGCGGGTTCTTTTTCAATTCACTGAAGAACTCATCACTCGCCGAAATATGTTTGAACCGGATGAGCAAATCACTCCGGTATAACTCGCGCCCCACTAATTCCGCGTCATCGGTCACATCCTCCAGCATAAGGATATTCAATTCCTCATCGGTGGCGGGAGTGCCTCCGGAAGAGGCGAAAAAATACCGGCCGCCTCCACTCGCTGCCTCGGCGGGCTCACCTCGCCAGAACGGCACTGGTAAAACGGGTCTTCTCTGACCGGAAGTGGTTTCACGAAAAAAGATCATGGGAAAAATGAGTT
>JBEHZA010000264.1:0-7177 GCA_048497895.1 Verrucomicrobiota bacterium | reverse complement strand
ACGCATGGCGAGGAGACGACGGCCATGCTGGTGATGGCGTTTCGCGAAGATGGTTTTGGCGGAGACATTGATTTGAGCGTGGAGGGCTTGCCGGCCGGGGTGACTTACGGCAACGCGAAGATTCCGGCAGGTCAAAACTCCGGACTGCTGACATTTACGGCGCTCGAGAATGCCGCAAGCTGGAGCGGACCGCTCAAGGTCCTGGGCAAAGCGAAAATTGCGGATAAAGAAGTGGTGCAGGAAGCACGCGGCGGCGCGGTGGTGTGGACGGTTCCGGATTTTAATAATGAAACAGCATTCTCCCGGGTAACGCGCGAAGTGGCGTTCAGCACGATTGGAGCAGAGACGGCGCCAGTGACGATTGCGGTAGCAGACGCGAAACCGCCGACGGCAGTGGCGGAAACGAAAGTGAGCGTGCCGCTGACGGTGACGCGGCGCGGGGATTTTAACGGAGCAATGAAATTGAAAGTGGTCGCACCGGCGGGGTTGGATAAAGTGAAGGAATTGGACATTGCGGAGAAGGGGACTAACGCGACATTGGAAATTGATCTGGCGCAAACGAAGCTGGCGCCGGGCGTTTATACATTGCTTTTGCGCGGACAGATTACCGGAAAATACCGGAATGATCCGGACGGAGCCAAGGCCGCCGAGGAGGCGCAGAAAGCAGCGGAGAAGACGGCGGCTGAGCTGACAGCGGCGTCTAAAAAGGCGGCTGACGAAGCCGCGAAAGCAACGCCAGCCACCAAGGCGGAAGCGGACAAGCTCGCGAAAGAAGCGGCAGACAAGGCCAAAGACGCCGAGATGAAAAAGACGGAAGCGGTAAACCGTGCGAAAGCCGCGACGCAGAAAGCGCAACCGCGTGACGTGACGCTGACGGCGTATTCCGTGCCGTTTGTATTAAATGTGAATCCTGTTCCGGCGAAACCCAAATGAGTTGTCACGTGCGTGCTCTTTTCAAAAAGAATTTCCTGAGATGTGCCCTGGCGGGCTGGCTGATTGGCGGTTCACTCCCGTTGCAAGCGGAGGATAAGCCGGCAGACAATCAACGGGGGCCGATTGCGATTGCCAAACTGAAGCGCAAGTCCGCGGTGGATTACAATCGAGAGATTATGCCGATCCTCGCGCAGAATTGCCTGGCCTGCCACAACAAGACGCGCGCGAAGGCGGACCTGAATCTCGAAACCCCGGCGGACATGCTCAAGGGCGGGGAATCCGGCAAGGCGATCAATCCGAAACATGGAGCCGATAGTTTGCTGGTGAAAGTGGCGGCGCATCAGAAGAAGCCGGTGATGCCACCGCGCGACAACAAGGTGAATGCGGCGGATTTGACGCCTGATGAACTGGCGTTGATCAAATTGTGGATCGATCAAGGTGCGAAGGGATCGGCAGCGAATGGTGGGCCAATTGAGTGGCAACCATTGCCGGAAGGGTTGAACCCGATTTTTTCGACGGCAGTGACGGCGGATGGAGAATACGCGGTGTGCGGGCGGGCGAATCAGATTTTTGTTTACCAAATTCCGACCGGAAAATTAGTGACGCGACTGACTGATCCGCAATTGTTGAAGTCCGGATTGTATGGCAAGCCGGGTGCGGCGCATCGGGATATGATTTACTCGCTGGCGTTCAATGCGCGGGGCGATTTGCTGGCGTCGGGAAGTTATCGCGAAGTAAAATTGTGGCGGCACACGCAAAACACACGCAAGTTCACGTTGAGCGCGGCTGATAAAACAGCGGTGCGCACGGTGGCGGCGAGCAGCGATGGAAAATGGTTCGCAACGGCAGGAGAGGAAGGGCGCATCCGTATATGGGAAACGCTCAAGGGTAAAGCGGGCCGCACGATCAATGCGAGCAAGGGAGCAATTACGGCGTTGGCGTTTTCACCGGATGGAACGCGTTTGCTGTCCACCGGCGCGGATAAACAGGTGAGGGCTTGGGATGTGAACAGCGGGAATCTATTTGCGGAGGTGCAGGCACCTTCGGTGATTAATGCGGTAACGTGGTTAATGGATGGGCGGCAGTTTGCGACGGCGGGTGCGGATAACAGCATTCGAATCTGGTGGCTGACGGTGGAGGAGGGTGAAGGGGAAATTTTTGCGCTGCGCGAATTGAAAGGCCACACGGGGGCGGTTAATGCGTTGACGGCGGCGGGGACAGGGAATCTGCAATTGCTGTCCGGCAGCAGTGACGGGAGTGTGCGGCAATGGAATTTGGAAAATGGGCAAATGATCCGCCAATTGAATCATGGTGCGCCAGTGTGGGCGGTAGCGATACGGCCGGACGGTAAACGGATCGCGTCCGCTGGCTCCAATAACGTGACGAAACTATGGGAGACAGACAAGGGACAGATGGTGGCGGAATTGAAAGGGGACAAACATTTGCAGGATACGGCAGTGGAACGGGAACAGCATGTGGCACTGGTAGTGGCGGATCTGGCGTATTGGAAAACGGCGCATCAGGCGGCAACCAACGAACACAACGTGCAACTCGAACGGGTCAAAAAAGCGACTGAGGCGGACACCGCGGCGCAAAAGGTAATGAAGGAAAAGCAGGAGGCGTTTGATAAAGCGAAAACCGCGAAGGCAATGGCGGAACAGGCGCTGACGGATTTGAACGCGCTTTTGAAAAAGGCGAATGATGATTTTGCCGCGGCGGATAAGGCGTCGAAAGAGGCTGAGGCCTTGGCTAAGATGACGCGGGAACAGAAAGCGCCCAACAAAGAACAGATTGATAAAGCAACGGCAACGGCGGCGGAAAAGGCCAAGCTGGCAGCGACGGCCAAAAGCGTGGCGGATAAATTGGCCAACGATAATAAAGACAAATTGAAGCAGGCGACGGACGGTGTGGCGAATGCGGCTAAGGCGGTGGAGAATACGGAGAAGGATTTTAAGAAGGCGGAGATGGCGCGGTCCAACACGGAGAACGAATTGCAATTGGGCCAAAAGGCGGCCCAAAAAGCGGCAGATGAGGTGACGGCGGCAGCCGCTGCCATTACAGCGGCGGAAGCACGGCAGAAACAGGCTGAGAGTGATTTGCAAGCGGCGAAAAAAGCAGCGGTAGAAAGCGAACAACCGGTGCGGGCGCTGGCATTCTCTCCGGATAACGGCGTGCTGGTGACGGCGGGCAACGACCATCTGCTGCATACCTGGAGCGCGGAGAATGGCGCAGCCCTGGCGGCGATTACGGGCCACACCGGAGTCGTGACGGCGATTGCTTTTAGCGGGACGAATACGTTGATTTCATGCGCGGGTGAACGTGAGGCGGTGGTGTGGGATTTGGAGGATCGTTGGAAATTGGAGCAGACGATTGGCACGGGCGAAGGAAATTCACCACTGGCGGATCGCGTAAATGCGATTCGTTTCAGTCCGGATGGCAAGCAATTGGCCACAGGTGGCGGTGAGCCGACGCGCGGTGGTGAAATCAAAATCTGGTCGCTCGCGGATGGCAAGCTGGTGAGGGATCTGCCGGGCGTGCATAGCGATACGGTGTTGGGCCTCGACTATTCTGCGGATGGAAAGTACTTGGCCTCAGCCTCAGCGGATCGCTTCGTGCGTGTGACGGATTTGACGACGGGAAAAGTGGTGAAGGCGTTTGAAGGGCATACGCATTACGTTACCGGGGTGAGCTGGAAACGGGATGGACGCACGCTGGCCAGCAGCGGAGCGGATAATGCGGTGAAGATTTGGGATTTCGTGAAAGGGGACAAAAAGAAAAATGTGGAAGGCTTCGGCAAAGAGGTGACGTCGATTCATTTCATCGGCGTGACTGATCAGGCATTGGCGACGAGCGCGGATAATCAGGTGCGGGCGTTTAACGAGAAGGGCGAGAACGTGCGGGCTTATGGCGGAAGCGGCGATTCGGTTTACGCGAGCGATGCGACGCCCGATGGACGCTTTATCGTGGCGGGTGGGCAGGATAGTGTGTTGCGCATCTGGAATGGCACGAATGGGCAGGCGATCAGCAGCTTTGCGCCACCGGCAGTGCCTGCTGCGACGGTAAAGAAATAGCCGTGAGTGAAACGCAGTCGTAATTAGGGATTGACCAGGGGTGGTTAGGTTGACGACCTTCAAGACATGGACACTGAGCAACCGCCAGCACCTCCGGCAGATGTCACTCTGACACCACCGGAGCCAGTCATTTCGCGCAGGCGTTGGTGGATTCATTTAGTCATTCTCGGTTTATTTCCACTGGTTATTGGCGGATTGAGTTATTTCATGGGACACAGCAAGGCTTCTACCGTGCTGCCGAAAAGCTCCATGGGCCTGCTCGCGATGGCGGCGAGTGAACTGGCAATCTTCGCAATCATTTTCGGGCTGGCCTGTTTTGCGTCCAGGGCGACGGCAGATCAACTGCTGCTGAAATGGCGCGGTGGCGTGAAGCCGGTGTTGTGGGGAATGCTATATTCGGTGGGGCTGAGAATCGGCGTGTTGATTGTCATGATTCCCATCGTGATTACCGTGCTGGGATTGAAAGGCAATAAACCCGAATCAATGAGCGCGCTGCGTCCGCAAATCGAGAACATGCTGGATGTGGATGTGTTGGTGCATGATCAAGTTTATCTTGTGCTCACGCTGACGCTGGTGAGTTTTGTGGTGGCGGGATTGCGCGAGGAACTGTGGCGGTCAGGAATGCTCGCGGCGTTGACGGCGTTGTTTCCGCGGCAATTCAAATGGCCGTGGGGACAAATGGGTGCGGTGGCGATTGTCGCCATCTTCTTCGGGCTGGGTCACGTGGCGCAGGGACCGGGTGGCATTTTGCTAACGACGATTTTGGGTCTGGGACTCGGGACGATTATGGTGTGGCACAAGTCTGTGTGGGAAGCCGTGCTGGCGCATGGTTTCTTCGATGCTTCCACATTTTTTATGCTCTACCTGCTGGTGAAATATATGCCACAGGCGTTGAATCTGAAATAACGTTCGCTGAGCGAAGGCTGCAACCGCTGCCGCTGTGATTACGCTTTCACTTCCCGTGTCAGGAAACGCATCCAGGAATCACCGTGTTTGAGCACTTTAATTTCGTGCCAGGCTTTGGGCAGCGTGAGGGTGTCGCGTTTGGTGTGGCCAAGCACGAAGACGCCGCCGGGTGCGAGCAGTGACGGGAGGAGTTCGTGGTCGAGCAACGCTTGCGAGAGGGAATTGGAGCGGCGGCCGACGTTCTTTTCACCAAAGGGAGGGTCGGCTACGATGAGATTGAATTGCTGCGCTTGCGCGGCGAGTTGAGGAATCGCGACAAAGACATCCTGCACGCGTAAATCAAATGACCCGGCGGGCAGGCGCGCAGCCTGATAATTCTCGCGGATGAACTGTGCGTGACGATTCGCCTTCTCGATGCACACGGCATGCGCCGCGCCGCGGCTGAGGCATTCGAGGCTCAACGCGCCGGTGCCGCCGAACAGCTCCAGCACTTGCGCCTCATACACACGGTCACCGAGGCTGTTGAAGATCGCCTGCCGCACGAGGTCCGGCGTGGGGCGCACGTCGAAGCCCTTGGGTACTTTCAAGATTACTCCCGCCGCAGTTCCACTGATGATGCGCATGCGCGATTTAAGGCTCTAATCCATTTTTAGGGAATGGAAATGTTGCAATTCTGTGAGGCGCGAAAGACTTCACAATTTGCTTCCTTCCAGATTGGGCAGGAAGCCAGTGAGCAGGCCAATGAGCGGCAGAAATGCGCAGACGTTGAACACGTATTCGATGCTCGTATGATCGGCGAGTTTGCCGAGCACGGCTGAGCCGATGCCGCCCATGCCGAATGCGAAACCGAAGAATAATCCCGCGATCATCCCCACTTTGCCGGGCACGAGTTCCTGCGCGTAAACGAGAATTGCCGAGAACGCGGACGCGAGAATTACACCGATAAACACGGTGAGCACGCTCGTCCAAAACAAGTTCGCATGCGGCAACAGCAGCGTGAACGGCGCGACGCCGAGGATTGAGGCCCAGATGACATACTTGCGTCCGAAGCGATCACCAAGCGGCCCGCCGATCAATGTGCCCGCTGCCACGGAAAAGAGGAAGATGAACAGATGCAATTGCGCGCTCGGCACGGACACGTTGAATTTGTGAATGAGATAGAACGTGTAGTAACTGCTCATGCTCGCGAGGTAAAAATATTTCGAGAAAATGAGCGCGATCAAAATAGCGAGCGCGAACGCCACGCGGCCACGCGTCAGCACGGGACGGCCTTCGCGATGCGCCGTGGATGATTTCGGTTTGATGCGAAACATATTCTGCTGATACCAGCCGCCGACGTTGATGAGCACGACGATAGCCAGCAGTGCGGCGAGCGAGAACCACAGCACGTTCGTCTGACCGCGTCCGGCGATGATCAACGCCGCGAGCAACGGCCCCAGCGAACTGCCGATATTTCCGCCCACTTGAAAGAGCGATTGCGCAAACCCGTGGCGTCCGCCCGCGGCCATGTAAGCGAGGCGCGAGGCCTCCGGGTGAAAGATCGAGGAGCCTACGCCGACGAGCGCTACCGCAAACAGCAACACATGAAAATTTCCCGCGAACGCCAGCAGCACCAACCCGGCGAGCGAGAATCCCATGCCCGTGGCCAGCGAATACGGTTTCGGATTACGATCGGTGTAGAGGCCCACGAACGGTTGCAAAAGTGAGGCCGTCAATTGAAACGTCAGCGTGATCAAGCCGATTTGCGTGAAGCTCAGGTGAAACGAGTCCTTCACCATCGGATAAATGGCGGGAATGAGTGACTGAATCGTGTCGTTCAGCAGATGGGAGAAACTAATGGCCAGCAGAATCGCCAGCACGGTTTGTTCGGCGGCTTTTTTCTGATCGATTAACGGTTCTTGAGTGGCGACTGTTTGCATAAATTACGCTTTCCCGACAACGGGAAAGAAGAACGCGGCTGCCGGTTGCTCTATCAGGGTTTCGCTGAAACGAGGGCTTTCGGAGTTGCATCCCGCGCTCAAAATAATCCAGGTCCGGCGAATGTGCAACTGGCCTCAGCGGATCGCGGCTGTGCCAACGGCCAGCCGCAGCAACGTGCGGACGACGAGTGGTTTCGGAAGGAGTCATGCCCCTGCTTGTTTGCTCATGGCTGCGGCTGGTTCCGCAGACGGAACACAGCCGCGGTCCGGAAAACAAAAACGGCGACCCGTGGCCGGGTCGCCGTTTGCGAAAACTGCGCGAGGCTTACAGGCCTTTGCCGATGATGT
>JBEHZA010000263.1:0-7185 GCA_048497895.1 Verrucomicrobiota bacterium | reverse complement strand
GGCCAAATTACGCGGAGCCAATTTCTGTCCACGATAAACATATCCGCCGGTAATGCTCGCGCCTTCGCTGTGCGGCACAGAAATCATGGGTGGTAAAATCGGTCCTGGTCCTGGTTGGGTGTCCGTGCGTACGTGGGGATTCGGTCCTTCGACAATCGACCAGCCATAGTTGCCACCCGCTTTTACGCGATACACCATTTCCCATTGCTCCCAACCGACGTCGCCCACCCACAGATCACCCGTCGGCCGGTCGAACGTCATCCGCCAGGGATTGCGGAAACCGAACGCATACACTTCCGGCCGCGCGCCGGGCGTCTTGATAAAAGGATTGCTGGGCGGAATCGCGTAGTTGTTGGTTCCTTCGGTGTGATCGACGTCTATGCGCAGCACACTGGAAAGCAGGTCACTGATGTCTTGTCCCGTTTTATACGGGAAATCGGGCGGATCAGGATTCGCCGCATCGCCGGCGGAAATATAGAGAAACCCGTCGTTGCCGAAGGTGACTGTGCTGCCATTGTGGCCACCCGACATCCAGCGGACGAGGATTTGCTCACTCTTCGGATCAATCGTGGGCGGCGTGGTGGTATTTACGGTAAAACGGGAAACGAATGTGCCATTCGTACGTCCTCCCGGTTCCACGTAGCAAACATAGATGTAATGGTTTTCCTTAAACTTTGGATGAAAAGTAAACGAATACGCACTGTCGAAAGGTTTATGGTACGCCTGAAAATCGAACACCAGCTCGAGTTTGTCGCTGTCGGATTTGGCGGGAAATGAATAGAGCTTTCCTTTCTGTTCCATCACGAACATCCGATCGGAGCCGGGCATAATTGCTGCGTCCAGCGGATTGGTGAATTTCAGATTCGGAAACGCTGGCTCCACGCGGTAGGGTGCTGGCGGATTGGGTGAGCCGGTGAGCCGTGAAGTGGTCCATGGCACTCGCTCTCCAGCGGAGGCGAACAGGGAGGCCGCCAATAGAAAGCTGGCGGTGAGACACGAAGCTGAAAATTCAATATTCCCGCACAATCCCGGCAGATTGAACCGCAATTGAAATGGCATGCCCCGCAGTGTAGCGAAAAGTTTTTAAAGCGCCAGTTTGATTGATGCGGGACACGGCGCTCCGATTGCTGACAAATAGAGTGCTCTTAGCTTCGCTTTATTGCTTCCTGCAATTGCACCGATTTTACGGATAAAAAGGCAATAAATTCCTCCAATGCACGAGTCAAATCAATGCCCTTCTCAACCGCCACTTTTACATGCAGCGTTCCAGTCGCGCGGTCGGCCTTAGGATCGACGTGACCCACAATTCGGTTCCCTGCCAGCACCGGTAGCGCATAATAACCACGCACCCGTTTGGTAGGCGGCGTATAGACTTCCCAGGTGTAATCAAATTCCCAAATGCGACGCGTCACATTCCGGTCATAGATCAACGGATCAAGTGGGCCGAGCAGCCGCGGATGTGAATGGGCTTCGGGCCCATCCATCGCGGCAGTCAATCGTTCCGCATCCTCGTTCAGACAGAATAATCCTCCTTGCCCGTTCACATTTACTTCCGCCGCGACATCCTTGACCAAAGTCTTTTGAGCGGGTGAAAGAAGAGCTAACCGTCGTTGATGTAATTTCTCCAGCACGAGCCAACGTTTAATTTCCCGGGGTGTGGCGGGCTTGGCCTCCAGTACTTCCGCAGGCAGTACCCGCTCCGGCAAATCGTAAATACGCCGGAAATTATCACGCCGACTGATCAGCAGTTTTCCATGGAAGAAGAGTTTATCCAAAGCGGTCTTTGCCAGCGTGCTGCCCGAGCCCCAGCCCGTGGTCGAGCGTCCAGAGTCGGTGAAATGAGCCGCGCCCAAAGGGCCTTCATCCCGGATTCGAGCCAGTATTTTTGCAGCCATCCGTTTTTGGCTGGCATCCATCGCACCGCCGTAACCGCTGCCGGTCCGCCGCTGCTTCATGTGGGATTGAAGGAAGCGATAATCCTCCACCGGTAATGCCACCAATATTCCGCGACCGGGAATGTAATGCTCAAAAAATTGACGCGGGCCGGCTTGATAAAGCGTCTTGAGCAGGTCATCGCGCCGATAGCCTTTAACTCGATTGCGTAAAATCAGATCGTGCATTTTCCCGCAGACATCAATGGGATCAATCTGCACGTAACCGTGATACCGGATGGCTTCCGCCGTAGTCGCCAGCGGTTGATCCAGATTCAACGCCCGGCGCATAAACCGGCGGCACGCTTCAGGAGATGATTTGATGACGTTCAAGTGGGCAGCAGGTTGATGGGGTTAGGGTTTCCTGACAATCCGATTTTGGATGTAATCGAACGTATTTTAAAAGTTTCTTTCTTTAGCGGACTGCGTATGTTTTTTCAGTTATGCACTACTTCCGTCGCCGTGGTTTCTTATTCCTTTTTATTGTCGGACTCACTTTGTGCCTGGCTCTTTCTTCAAAGGCGGCGACCACGCGGCCGAACATCGTTTTCATTCTCGCCGATGATTTGCGGCCGGACGGTTTGCACTCTCTTGGGAACCCGGTGATTAAATCGCCAAATCTTGATTCGCTGGTCGAACGTGGAAGTATCTTTCGCCACGCGTACACCATGGGCTCCATGATTGGCGCTGTTTGCCTTCCCAGCCGGACAATGTTGCTGACCGGCCAATCTATGTTCCGTGCGAAAAACGCCCCCAGTGGCGCTGATCCCGCAGAGTTTACCTTTCCCAAAGCCATGCGCGAGGCAGGTTATGCCACCATTCACGCGGGCAAAAATGAGAATTCCCCGGTCAAAGTGACTCGTGAATTTGAAGAGACATATGATGCTGAAACCGCCGAAGCGAATGTGAACAAGATCATCGATTTCATCGACCGCAATGCCGGGAAACGCCCGCTGTTTGTGTACCTCGCCCCTCACGAGCCGCATGACCCGCAGTATGCCACCGACGAGTTTTATAAAATGTATCCGTTGCAGAACATCCCCAAACCGGTGGATTTTCGCCCGTGGCATCCATTTGATAATGGCGAAATGGTCGTGCGCGATGAAAAGACCCTGCCCTGGCCGCGCACGATGGAAGCGGTGGCCGGCAAGCTGGCGCGTTACTATGCGTCCATTACCTATCTTGATGTTCAAGTGGGCCGTTTGCTTGACTCGTTACGCAAAACCGGTCAGTTCGAGAATACGATCTTCGTTTTCGCCGGTGACAATGGTCTTTCGCTGGGGGAACACGGTTTGCTCGGGAAGCAAAACCTTTATGAATTCGGTGGTATGCACGTGCCATTAGTTTTTTCCGGTCCGGGTATTCCTAAAAAGGAAACTGGTGCACTCGCCTATTTGATGGATGTGTTTCCGACCGTGTGCGAATTGACAGGCGTTGCCCAACCCGGTCGTGTAGAAGGCAAAAGTCTTGCCCCGGTCTTGCAAGGTAAAGCCCCGCGGGTGCGCGAGTACGCCTTTACCGCTTATGCGAAGGTTCAACGCGCCATTCGCGATGAACACTGGAAACTCATCCGTTACCCGTTGATCGCCAAAACGCAGTTGTTCGATCTGCAAACCGACCCGCATGAAATGAATGATCTCGCCGCCAAACCGGAAAGTGCGGTGAAAATCAAACAGTTACTCACCGAACTTGAAAAAGCGCAGCATGATCTCGATGATGTGGTGCCGCTGTCCGTTCCGAACCCAAAACCGGAGGAATGGTCACCCGCGAAACTCACGCCCCAGGATATTGCTGAGCAAGTGGAAGAAACCGCCATTGTCGCCGGGCTTAAAGAAAAGCCAAAGAAACGGGTGCAACCGAAACCAGCCGGCACTGCGCCGAAGCCTGAAACCAAATGATTTGAATTGGTTCCTTACTGTGAATGTCCGTCTTAATCGTAACGTCGATTCCTCATGCTAACTCCTGAAAGCCGGTTGCGCGATTTCCCCTCTCTTGCTTCGCGTGCCTATCTTAACACCGCTGCGGAGAGTGTCCCGCCGTTGTGCGTAGGCGAAGCGATTCAAACGTACTGGCAGGATAAGCTGCGTGGCATGAAAGGACGCGATGGCCATTTTGCGCAAGTGGAAGCGTGCCGTGAAATCAGCGCGCGCATGATTGGCCGTGAAACCAGCGAGGTCGGTTTTTGCTCGTGCAGTTCGGAAGCGTATAACCTGCTCGCCACTGCTTTGAATCTGCGCAGCGATGATGAAGTCGTGGTGACAGACTTGGATTTTCCGGCGGGAGCAACCCCGTGGTTACGCGCCGTTCAACCGCCGCGGAGCCGCCTTTGGGAATCGCGTAATGGCGTATTGTCGGTGGAAGATTTGCTGCCGTTGCTAAATGAGCGCACGCGTCTCGTGCAGGTATCACTGGTGAGTTTCTTTAATGGCTACCGTCTTCCCTGGGCGCCATTGCGGGATGCTGTGCGTCGGCTTGCGCCCCAGGCCTTGATCTCGGTGGACATCACCCAGGCACTCGGTCGCGTAGTGTTGGATTGTCACGATGCGGATATTGTCATTTCCAGCACGCACAAGTGGACGCTTGGTATTCACGGCGGTTGCATCGTTGGTATTCCGAAGAATCGCGCTTCAGCTCTGACCACGCACGCGGGCGGCTGGTTTCATCTGACCAATGCGTTTGAGGCGGATCGTTTTCAACGGGCGGCCACGAAGGAAGGCGCGGCGAGTTTCTCCGTCGGCATGCCGAATTTTGTTTCGCTCTACGCACTCAATGCGTCCTTGCGTTACCTCGAAAGCATTGGTGTTCCCGCCATCGCGCGCCATGCGGACCCATTGGTCGCAGCGGTGCATGAAGGTTTGCTCAAGCTGGGCATTACGCCCATGGCGCCATATCAACCCGATTGCCCCTCGGGCATTCTCGCCTTTCGACACCCGCAAACAGCCGCGCTTGCAGCGGCATTAGAGCAGGAGAATATTCACGTCATGCACCACGCCGGACGCATCCGCATCGCCGTTCACGGTTACAATGCAGCGGAGGATGTCGAAAAATTGCTGGCCGTATTAACCACTGCTTTAGCGAGAGAATAAATTGAACAATTTGAACGATTCATTGCTCATGTTATTGGTTCGACGCACTGAGACGGAGTCGGATGCGGATTTGTTTTCGCACATGCTGATGTGTTACGATGTTCGTCTTGACGACGTATTTTCTTGGTCCTGCATACCAAATTGGTCCCACATTCAAGTGTCGGGAACAGAAGTTCACTCAAATCAGGACTTCGGTTGGCTCGCTGATTATGCGGATAGTTATCGACGCTCGAAACGGCAAGTTCAATAGACCTATAATCTATCGGTATGATTCCGAGGAACGTTTCAGACTGTTGAGTCCTGACGGTTTGGAGTCCGAAGTGAAGAATGAGGAACTGGTTTGCGAGACCTGAGTGGATTGCTGATAACCGCCAGAGTGGTCACATTTCGAGTCGAGGACGACCGGGCTGATTGCCCGCACGGCTTTTGATTTCCGTTGTCATGCTATTCTTGGCCAGTGTTTGTATAAAGAAAGCACGAAGTGGATCACCAGAACAGAAGTGATTAATTATGCTACGGTTTGCCGCAGAGCAAATGGTGTTCAGTTTTAAGAAAATGGGCATAAAAAGGGGTTCTATCGGGAAGCCATCGACAGAATTTCGCGATTGGGTGGCTATGTTGCCCGTTCCGGCAGAGCTAAAGCGGTTCCTGCTAACCTACAGTTTGCGGGAGAATCATGACCTGGCCAGCGGTGGCGTTTGGTATGGAGAGCGCTCCCTCATGAATGCCCACCAACGGCTGCCATTGTTAATGAATGCGGGTCTGATCGCAGTTGGTGCAGCACCCAATGGAGACAAAATCGCGATCGATTTTATAACCGGTAACGGAAACGCGGGATATATTTCACATGAAGAGATATTCAGTAATTCCGCGCGCGATGTTTTTATTGTCACTTCACCTTCGATTGGCACCATGATATATGGCCTGCAACAGGGTACCAATTATCCTATCGATTATTACGATGCGAAGGAAAAGGCATGAAGAACCAGTAGCCGTTATGCACGGCTGAAACCGTGTTTTTTGCCTAAAAGAACACTCGTTCCGCCGTCTTACGTAACATCCATTCCTTTTCCACGGGCGTCAGGAATTTTAAGCCATCGCGGATCAGGTTAATAGAGTCGGCGTAGTTGTGGCCATCCTGCACTTGATAGGGACAATCGCTGGCCCACATGAGTCGTCCGGCACTGTAGGCATCCCGCAAGTATTGAATCATCGGGCCGAGATCGGCATAAGGCGCTTTCTTTTGTCCCAACGCATAAAATGCGGAAACCTTGACGTAAGTATTCGGGAAACGCGCCAGTCCGCACAAAGTGGCGACATCTTTCTCCCGGATTTGGCCATCTACACCGATGCGTGCGCAGTGGTCGATTACCACGCGCGTTTGTGGTACGCGCTCGGACATTCGTTCGATGGCGGGCAACGCGTCTGCATTGACCAATGGGCACATGGCGAGATTTAAATCAGTCCCGACTTTCCACATAGTGAGCATGCCGGGAGAATTCAGCCAGGTATTAACGTCCTGTTTGCCGGGAGCAATGCGGAAGCCGCGCACCCCTTGTTTGGCCAGGGCCGCCATGCGATCCTGCACGCGGGGAGCATTTTCATCGACAATGCCGATGCCTGAAAACACGCCCGGATATTTTTGCAGGCTTTCGAGCAGGTAACGATTGTCATACTTGTAAAAACTCATCTGTACCAACACCGCACGCGAAACTCCGTTCGGTTTCGCGTGGGCCAAAAACTCGTCCGGCGTAAAACTGGGCGGCACCATGTCGGCTTTGGTAAAGCTGGAGTCGATGGGATAGCTCGCTGTGTCCGGTGTCCAGACGTGCACGTGTGCGTCGATGCAATCTTTCATCGGCGGCGGTGGCGGAGTGCGGCAACCTGCTACCAGACCGGCGGTGGCGACGGCGGTAGTGGCGAGGAATTCGCGACGGGACAGACGCTGAGATCGATGGGTTTGATTGTTCATACTATGGGGTTAGATTTATTCGAACCGTTGGATAAAAGCGCGATAAAATTCAAAGGCTTGCAGGACTTGATCCGTCTCGACGTATTCCACGGCGGCATGTGCGCGGTCAATGCTGCCGGGGCCAAACACCAGACTCGGCAATCCCTGCCGCGAAAGTTTGCTGGCATCGCTGCCGAATGGAACTCCGCATGGTTCG
>JBEHZA010000262.1:0-7191 GCA_048497895.1 Verrucomicrobiota bacterium | reverse complement strand
GGCCGGGTGAAGGGCGACCGCTCCCAGCGGCGCCGCCGGACGGCCGGACCATAGCCGATCGATCGGATTCTCGGCGACCGGCACCAGAGCAGTTTAGGGAACGGCGAGCGCGCGT
This sequence comes from Verrucomicrobiota bacterium, assembly GCA_048497895.1. GTDB lineage: Bacteria > Verrucomicrobiota > Verrucomicrobiia > Limisphaerales > JBEHZA01 > JBEHZA01. Next base: position 7,076 of record JBEHZA010000262.1, on the reverse strand, counting down.
TCGAACTCTACGAAGAATTCAAGCCCGACCTCGTGCTGACCCATCGCCCGGATGACTATCATCCCGACCACCGCGCGCTCGCTCATGCGGTTCGCGACGCCTCCTTCATGGTCACCGTGCCCGCTATTGTTCCGGATGCCCCCGCCTTGCGCAAAGATCCGGTGGTAGCCTATCTCTCCGACCGTTTCACCAAGCCCACTGAGTTACAGGCCGATGTGATCATTGACGTCACCGCAAAAATCGAAGTGATTGTGTCGCTGCTCCTGTGCCACGAATCGCAATTGCTCGAATGGCTCCCTTATAACGGGCGGATGGAAGATCGGGTGCCCAAAGATGCCGCCGGACAACGGCAATGGGTTTACGATTTTTACGCGAAACGTTCCCGTGACCTGGCTGATCGTTACCGCCCGCAACTGGTGGAAACTTACGGCCCGGCCCGCGGCAGCCAGGTCGAATTCGCCGAAGTCTTCGAAGTCAGCGAATACGCCTCCCCCCTGGATGCCGCCGAACGCAAGCGCCTCTTTCCGTTTCTGCCTTGAGCCGGTTATCCAGCCAACATTTTGATTAAGTCAAAATAATTGCGGTGGTAAAGCCATCCATAAAAGCGAAAGAAAGCGTAAGCAATCCCACCTGCCACCGCCAGCGCGGCAATATCGATCCCGGGATAGGGGCAGAGTAATCCACCCACTCCGAACACCAGTAGAAAGATCGCCACCAAGACAAGTACGCCGACGATGGCTAAGGCCACTAGTTTCCGGGATGATGTATCATTTGTCCCCTGCGAGAAGCTGCCGGCAACGGCTAATGGCTGCATGGCCAGCGCAAGTAATGGCAGTTTAAAACCATACGCTGCCCCCAGCCAGGGCGAACCGGCGGCCACCCAGCCTACCGCCAGACCAAATATCGTGGTTAACGGCAGAGCAGCTACACATCGTACGGTCGCAATTTTGAACAACAACCGTGATAGTTCTCGGTAGGAAAGCGGAAAACCGGCATGAAACGGCACATTCAATCCATTCAAGCGATAAGGCATAAAGGCACGACGCAAATCATTTCCATGCGGCAGTAGAAGGAGTCCGACGGCAGCTATACTGCCAATCAACATCACTGCGCTCACCGTGGGAAATTTCACCATTGTCAGCCAAGCTACACTTCCTCCCGCCAACAGACAGCGCGCCGCCAGCCACCAATGCCGGGTCCACTGAGGCGCATTTGGCGTCATGCTGGCGACGATGGCTTCTTCTCTCGCAGTAAACCAACGCACCACAGCAGCTTCGATTCTGCCGCTGTCTGCCCAGTTAATCTTCTCGAACATGCTTCCGGCGCGAATGCCATCCACAATTTCCGTGGTGCCAGCGCGCCGGGGCGAAAACATGGTTAACGCCGGTTGATCAACCTCACCTTTAGCGTCTATTTCCGGGCTTTTCTCAAGCTCATTGAGGATTACATCCGGTGGAGAATCACGAACCATTTCAGTGAATTGGTAGCCTTCAAACACCTTTTCGCGCGCAGATTTGAACTGGAACAGCAGCACCAGCACCGGCACAAGCAACACCCAAATAATCACATCTCCTCCAGGCAGGAGCTGGCGAAAAAGCAGGCATACCCAGCCTGCCGGAGTCATCACATTCACGTAATTAGCATAGGCATCAACCCAAGTTTGCACCGGGACGGGTAGTATTTGAAACGCCAAACTGCCGCCCAAAATGAACCCGCCAAGCAACAGCCCCAGCAAAGGAACCGGCAGAAAAAAATGCGACCAATTGAGCAGCGCAGCACAACTGACCGCCAATCGCCACTGGCAAACCGCCAGCGCAATAACCAGCAGCCACGCCCAACCAGTCAAACCGTGCAAGGCGGCCAGCATGCTGAAGCTCGTCAGGGAACAAGCCAGCAGCCCCCAACGGGAGTGCTGTTCGCTTTTCTGCCATTCCCATTGAAACACCAGCCCTCGCTCTACGGGCAGATAATTCAAGGTGGCCAGGTCGTTCGACGAGTAAAGACATTCCCGAATGCGACCAACGTGCATGCACGTCAGCGCAGTGAGCCAGAGGCTGACAAGGGCTAATTGCGTGCCCAGCGAAAGATGGCGATCGTCGGCCTTCATTAACAAAGCAATCAGAAAAAAACTCGCGAAACCACGGCTAAAGAACGTCGCCCCCCAAGTGGCTGCCGTCTTTCGATGGCGTTTATACTCCCGCTTCAATTCCGGAGAACGGCGGATGGCCGCGCGCACTTTCTTTCGCAGCACTTTTTCAAAGGCGGGCGAATGCAGTTTCACTTCCCTTCCTCCCGCAGTTGCCGGAACAACTCCTCCAACACATTCGCCTTGTCCGCCGCGTTCTCACGCAACTGCTGGAGGGTATCAAACGCCCGCACATCGCCCTGATGTATTACACAAACGCGGTCAGAAAACCGTTCCGCTACATCCAGCAATTGAGTGGAATAAAGAATCGTCCGGCCGCGTGCCACCGCCTGGCGGGCTTGCTGTTTGAAAGCATTGATACCGTGCGGATCCATGCCTGAAGCGAAAGGCTCATCCAGCAACCAGACCTCCGGATCCACGGCAATCAAAGCGACCAGAGCAGTTTTATACGCTTGCCCACGCGAAAGAAATTGCACCGGCTGATGCGCTAGAGGCAACAAATCGAACTCGTTCAACAATTCAACCACCCGGTCTTCAACGCCGGGTTTGTCGGCTTCAAAGAGCCGGAGGATAATGCCGATATTGCGAATGACAGCTTGTTCCCAAAAGAGAAACGGGAAATCCGGCAGGAATTGGAAACGGCGGCGCAACTGCATTTGATCACGGCGGAATAACTCCTCATCGTAATAAATCCCGCCCTGGTCCGGTGCCGTCAGGCCGGCCAAACAGCGAAGCAACGTGGTCTTGCCTGCTCCGTTTGGCCCGAGCAATGAAACAATCTGCCCGGGCAGGATTTCGAGTGAAACCCGGTTGAGAGCGCGAACCGATGGGTAACTTTTTAAAACACCTCGCAATTCGATCTTCATGACAAAAAATGGCACCGCTGAGTGACGGTTTTTCGCCTCCCGAACACCGTTGGTCTGCGAGAAGTAGTCGAATCACACTCCGATGCCAAGCCAAATGAAGGGGAGCCCCGCTTTTTGCTTATTTACTTTGCGATGTCAGGTTAAAAGCGTCCCTGAACCATGAGCATTCCAACCGCGATAATAAACTGGTGACAAAGCGATTGAGGAAACATGAATCCCGCTCACACATTGTTAGCAAGCCCGGATTCAAAAGTGATTATTCGATCAGGTCACGCCGCAAAGCTCACTCCTGCGCCGCTGCGATAACCGCATTTAAATTGTCTTCGGCGCGAGGCGCCACCCTGGCCAGCGCATACAAAGTCACATAAGTCACCAGCAAAAACGTCGCGAACAAGGCCGTAAATAAAAGCGGGTAACGGTTCGTAACCGGATGACTCAAATGCGAACTGGCGTCGCGCAATAAATCCAGCGGACTTACGAGAATATCCCAACTGTTCCAACGCAAAAAACGGCCCAGATAAATGCCATAAGCGCTCAATCCGCTGACAGCCACAACAAACAGCCAGCCACGCCGGAAACCCAATGACGCAGCGACCAGCCGGTGCATGAGATACAGGGAGACAAAACCCAGCAGCAATCCCGTCCAGGCAAAGGAAAGAATCAACACGAGATCAAACCAGAGCGGCACACCCGGTTGAACGCGCAAATGAATGAGGTCTGTGGCAATATAAGGCGCATTGGGAAAGAACAGAAGCCAACTGCAACCACTGGCCAGACAAAGCCAGTTCAATCTCTGCTGGCGGTGGTACAGCACAAAAGTCAGCCCGGCCAGCCCCAACGGAATCCAGGCCAGAAATAAGTTCCAAACCAGGTATAGATGCCGCGGATATCCCATGCGAACGATCCACGCGAACAAAATGCCGGTGCTGACCATCGAGGCCAGCAGCAACACCAGCACGATCCCGCCAGCCCGGCGCAAGCCATGGCTATTGGACTCCACAAAAGAGGTCATCGTGAGCACTGATATCCGCTCAAAATCGGCACGGGGTTGAGATTCCATTGGGTGCATTTGTGTTTCAGGTTACACTCGTTTCACCGTGAGCGGGACGAGGTTCATTACTTTGGAAAATCCCAATTGCCGGGCCAGATCCACTACTGGCACTGCCATCAACAACAAAGCCACGCTAAACAAAGGCCATTGAAAGGTAGTGGGCAGCATTCGTCGCAAGGCTTCTTCTCCGCCGGAAGCAGCTTGAATGGCGTCCGCCATGAATACATACAATGCCAGCACCGCGCCGACGCCACTCAAGCCCCATACCCACCTCCGTTGGCCACCGGAATTTGGCGGCTCGCATTGGCTCGCAAGCGTTCCCCACCAGATCATCAATATGGCAATGCTAACCGGAGCCAGCACCGGTCCCCACCACGGCAGCGGCAGCAGAAACAAAATGTCCCAGTCCAACAGCGAATGCGGCCAGGGAGTTAACACTTTAAGAAAGACGTAATAAAAAATGTCCCAAACGCCGAAGGCGATCCAGAAGTAGGCCCAGCGCGAACGCCAGTTTTTTCCGGCCAAACAACCCACCGTAAACAGCATTACCAGCGTGGCCGCTTCCCGAATGAGTTCTGCGCGCACCAGATCTCCCATCACCGGCAAGGGGTAAGGTTGATATGGCTCAATGCGATCCACCATCGTGCGCAAGTAATAAACCACGGCGGATTCCACCCAGGCCATCGCCATCGCGTAACCCGCCACCACCCACCATTTCACGCGCTCGTTCATACGTTGAGGATTTTTATTTTGCCACCGGTTCGCTGACGAGATTAACCGGCACCGGCGTGGGCGCGGTGCTTAAGATGCGGGCGGAAACTTCTTCAAAAATCAAATTACAGTCCCACCAGAAAGCCGCCAAAGAAACTCCGGTAGCGCGCAAGACCGCGCGATGATCCAGAATTACCACCAGACAAGTAACTTGAAACAAGACGCGCCAGATTCCATGCACCATTACTCGCGCCGGCAGGGATAAAGTGGCCAGCGCCCGCTGCAGGTAATCGATGTGAAACGCGACGTGCCCCTCTTCATCATGCAGAATCTGATTGAACACCGCGCGCAACACCGGATCGCGAGTGCCATCGCGCAAGGCGCGGAAGTAGCGTTTGGCGATCATCTCCGGCAGCAATAGAATCAGCAATTCATGCTTCAACCCAAACAGACGGCGCAACAGCACAAAGCAGGCGTCGCTCCAATGCTTCTGAATTAATCCCGCCCCCAGCGATTTAAGAATGCACGCCATCAACCGGGCATGTTCTTGTTCTTCGCGGATAAATAAATCGATCGAAGCCTGATAAGCGGGATCGTTCGTGGCCTTTGCTGATTGCTTGAGATGCCGCCCTTCACCGCTTTCGCCGACCTGAAATCGTTGCAGTGAACGGATCAGCGGCAGCCGCAAATGTGGCTCCACAATAATACCCTGCTCCCATGGAATGGGGTGGCGATGGTCGCGGTTTTCTTCAAAATACTTTAGCCAACTCATATGCTCCCTGTGGTTTAGGTTCGGATGGATTTAACGAAATTCTCAACCAGCGCTCTACTCCTTCGATCAATTCGTCCGGCGTGGAAGTGCCGGCCGTAATCCCCACCGTTTGCGCTGCTTCAAACCACTCCGGCTGAAGATCAGCTGCGGATTGCACGTGGTGTACACGCTGACAATGACGGTTGCACGTGGCTACCAGTTCGCGCGTATTGTTGCTGTTCGCGCCGCCGATGACGATCACGACATCCGCTTGCTGCGCCAGCTCAAGGGCCGCCTGCTGACGTTGCTTCGTCGGCTGGCAAACGGTATCCATGTAACGCACTTCGGCCATGGGAAAGCGCTGTTGCAAACGGTTGACCAGGTGGCGCACACGTTGGACGGGTTGCGTCGTTTGCGCGGCCACACCGAAGCGCGGACGCGGCAATAATCCATCCACGTCCTGTTCCGTGAGCACAACGTCGTATTCCTGGAGGTCTTCGGTAATGCCCCGGATTTCGACGTGCTGGCGTTGGCCGACAATCACCGGATGAAAGCCATCCGCCACCAATTTCCGGACGGCGCGGTGCGCAAAATGAACGAGCGGACAAGTCGCTTCCTGCACTTCCAGACCACGGGCACGCACGCGCTCCAGCAGGTGTTGCGATGCCCCGTGCGCCGTAATCAGGACATGCTTCGTAGTGACGTCCTCCAACTGCCGCTCAATGGCAATGCCGCGCGAGCGCAAATCGCGCAGCACGGTTTCATTGTGCACCAGTTCCCCCAGCACGGTGATGGGTTGAGCTTGCGCCTGCAACCGGGCCAGCGCAATCGCGTCCCGCACCCCAAAGCACATGCCCAAATGATCAGCTCGAATAATTTTCATACGACTTGATGGAGTTGAATCCCTGTTCCGCTGTCAATTTTATCACTGTTAACTTTGCGTTACAAAGTGTCTGACCAGCAGCGTTCATTTTCGTTCAAACAGGAAATTATTTCAGTTGCCGGGTCTGCCGGACGATTTGTTCCAGCAGATTGATATAGTCCTTGAAAGCGGTTTCTCCGGTCGGCGTCAGCGCACAGGTTGTCAGCGTGCGTTTGTCCTGAATCGATTTGGTCACTGCCACGTAACCCGCTTGTTGCAGAGTTTTGATGTGCGTAGTGAGGTTGCCATCGGTCATGTTCAAGGCATCGCGCAATTCCGTGAAGGAAATCACCGGCGAAGCGGCCAACAAAGACATGATGGCCATTCGTCCCTTTTCATGAATCACCCGGTCCAGTTGCAGAAACGGTTCCGGATTCATGCGGTTTCTTCCTTCCCCGGTTCCGTCACGCACAGGTAAACGCCATAGGCCAGGTGCATGGCACCAAAGGTGAAGCCCATGGCCAAATGCGCAAAACGCACCGGCAGATCCGTCCGGTAAAAAAGCAATGCCAGCAGGCTGATACTGCCAATGGCCACAAATCCCCAGCCGAATAATTTAACGCCACGCGGCATGAAAAACCGTGTCATTCTCGCACGCCAGAGAACACATAAGCTTTTGCAAATGCGGC
>JBEHZA010000261.1:0-7215 GCA_048497895.1 Verrucomicrobiota bacterium | reverse complement strand
GGCAAGCCGAAGGCCGTGTTGTCGCCCGTTGGAAAGCGCGAACAGCGCAAGGTGTTCACCGGAACCCGGGAACATCTCAAGAAAATGCCGCCATGGCGCGGCGGACCGACGGCAGAAGAACTCGTCCGTGAAGATCGCGATGGGCGTGGTTGGTGATCATGTATCTTGATTCCTGCATCATCGTCAAATTATTGGTCGTTGAACCCGACAGCGAATTTTTTGTTCGCTCGCTGGAGGGGCATGTACTCACTACGTCCGAGTTGGCGCGAACCGAAGTTTTTTCAGCATTGCTGGCCCGCGAGCGCGCAGAAAAAATTTCCGTGGCAGACCGGCGTAATGCCTGGAATGAATTTGAAACGCGCGTGGCGTCGCACGAAATCAAAATGGAACCAATCAGTGCGGTTGTCTTGCGCAAGGCGGCGCATGTTTTGGAACAGTGTCACCCAAAAATTCCGCTACGAACGCTGGATGCGATTCATCTGGCCGCCGCCGATTTGTGCCAGGATTTTCCGTTGGTTACTACCGATGCCCGGTTGCGCGAGGCGGCGAAGCTGATGGGTTTAAGCGTTTTTCCGCCCGTTGAAGTTGAATCAAAAAAATAATTTTGCACCATGCCAGACGAAACTGAACCTACTCAGCCACCCCAACAGCAACCCACGGGCGGCGCCTATACGCAGGGCGAAAAAGTCGCCAAAATCAACGTTGCCGACGAGATCAAGAATTCGTTCCTCGATTATTCGATGTCCGTGATTATTTCGCGCGCGTTGCCGGACGTGCGCGACGGCCTCAAGCCCTCTCAGCGCCGCATCCTGTACGCGATGGAAAACCTGTCGCTGTTCCCGGGCCGCAAGCACATCAAGTGCGCGAAAATCTGCGGTGACACCTCCGGTAACTACCATCCCCACGGCGAAGCCGTGATTTATCCCACGCTCGTGCACATGGCCCAGCCCTGGGCGATGCGCGAGAAGCTCGTGGACGGCAAGGGCAATTTCGGCTCTGTCGAAAACGATCCGCCGGCGGCCATGCGTTACACTGAGGCGCGTCTGACTCACCTCGGCGCTGCGTTGATGGCTGACATGGACAAGGACACGGTGGATTTCGTTCCGAACTACGACGAACGTCTCACCGAACCCACCGTTTTCCCCGCTGCCTTTCCGAACCTGCTCGTCAATGGCGGCACCGGTATCGCCGTTGGCATGGCCACGAACATGGCCCCCCACAACCTTGGGGAAGTAGTCGATGGTATCTGCGCGCAAATTGACAAGCCGGATATCACCATTCCCGAGTTGATGAAGTTCATCAAGGGACCGGACTTTCCGACCGGCGGTTATCTCTGCGGCACCGAAGGTATTAAGAATTATTTTACTACGGGTAAAGGCAGCCTCAAACTGCGCGGACGCATCGGCTCAGAGGAGATGAAGGGCAATCGTGAGCAATTGGTCATCACGGAGATACCCTTCAACGTCAACCGGGCGGCGCTCGAAGAACAGATTGCGAACCTCGTTAACGAAAAAATCATTACCGACATCAGCGCCATGCGCAACGAGTCGGATGAAAATTGCCGTCTCGTGATCGAACTCAAGCGCGACGCCAACCCGAAAGTCGTCATCGCGAACCTCTTTAAGCATACGCAGCTTGAGATTTCGTTCAGTGTTAATTCGCTGGCGATTGACCATGGTCGGCCCAAGACGCTCAACCTGAAGGAAATCATTCAGTGTTACATTGAGCATCGCCGCGAAGTTATTTTGCGCCGCACCCGCTTTGAATTACGTAAAGCGGAAGAACGCGCCGAGTTGCTCGAAGGCTACATCATCGCGCTCTCGAACCTCGATGAGTTCATTCACATCATTCGTTCCAGCAAGAACCGTGAGGAGGCGAAAATCAAGTTATTCGCCTTTGAGTGGAGCCGCGCGCAAGTGGAAGCGTGGGGCGTTTTGATCCGCAGCGAAGCACGCCTGGAAGCAGGCCGCTACGCGCTCACTGAACGCCAGGTGGACGCGATTTTGGATTTGCGCTTGTATCAGTTGACCGGCCTGGAAATTGACAAGATCGACAAGGAATACAAGGCGCTGCTCGAAGTCATCAAGGACTTGCTGGACATTCTTGCCCGGGAATCGCGCGTGATGGCCATTATCAAAGCTGAACTTCAGGAAATCAAAGCCAAGCACGCCACGCCGCGCAAAACCGAGATCGTTCCCGATGAAGGCGAAATTGCCATTGAAGATTTGATTGCGAACGAAGGAGTCATCATTACCCTCACGCATAATGGCCTGATCAAACGGACCAACGTCAGCCAGTATCGTTCGCAAAAACGCGGCGGCAAAGGCGTCATCGGCATGACCACCAGGGAAGGGGAGACGGCCGACGACAAAGATTTTGTCGAGCATCTATTTACCGCCAGCACCCACGATTATCTCATGTTCTTCACGAATACCGGACGTGTTTACGTCGAGCGGGTTCATGAGATTCCAGACATGGGACGCGCGGCCAAAGGACGTAGCATTGCGAACCTGCTCGAACTGAAGGCTGACGAAAAAATCGCCGCCCTCATCCGGGTGCTCGCTAAATATGGCCCTGATAAAGAGGACCAGACCTGGATGCAGCCCGAAGAAATCTTCTTTGCCACTCGTCTCGGCACAGTCAAGAAAACCGCCCTGTCGGATTTTGCCAACGTGCGTAAAGGCGGCATCATCGCCATCACAATCGAACCCGGTGATACTTTGATCGATGTGAAATTGACCAAGGGCAGCAAGGTCGAAGGTGATAACGTCCTTGATCCCGGCGACGACGTGGTGCTGATCACCCGCGAAGGTATGAGCATCCGATTCTCGGAAGCCGATGTCCGTTCCATGGGCCGTTCCGCCGCCGGTGTGCGCGGGATCAGCCTGGAAAAAACCGATGCCTTGGTCGCGCTGGCTGTGGTTGTTCCGGATGCCACTTTGCTGGTCGCCGGTGAATTTGGCATTGGCAAACGCACCGCCTTTGATGAATACCGTCTTCAGTCCCGCGGTGGCAAAGGCATCATCACCATGAAGACCAACGAGAAGACCGGTGGGGTTGTCGGTGCGCTCACGGTCAAGGATAACGATGAAATCATGCTTATCACCGTCGGTGGTCAGATGGTTCGCATCAACGTGACTGGCATTCGTGAAGCGGGCCGCAATACGCAAGGCGTCAAATTGATCAACCTCGACGGCGGTGATAAACTGCAAGCCATTGCTCCGGTCATCAACGAAGAAGGCGTGGGCAACGGCGAGGAAAGCGCCCTTCCTGCAACCTCCTCCGAAGCCTGATCATTTACACTTAACTCCCGGGCCTCCAATGTCACATTGGAGGCCCTTTTTGTTCCCGGACAGCGACCGTCCCCGGTCGCAGCAAAATCCGCCAATCCACCGGTTTAAAACGGCTCACGCCCTTCTCAAACGCGCCTCTTTCAGATAAATCCACTTTCCTCCCTCTATATCTAAAATTAATCTTCCGGAACTGTCTTATCCGTGTCTATTTTTGTCCATCCGTGGTAAAAAATCCAAATTTACTATGACCTCTCCCGTAACCAAACCTTTCCAAATCGGCGCGCTTATTTTTCCGCGCATCGATCAATGCGATTTTACGGGCCCGTTTGAAATTCTCTCCCGCATTCCCAACTCTGAGTTTCACGTTCTCTGGAAAGATAAAACGCCTGTGCGCGACGCGAAGGGCTTGATCCTCACCCCCGAGATGACTCTTGCGGAAGCGCCTCCGCTTGATCTGTTGCTGATCCCTGGCGGTGTTGGTCAGCATGATTTGATGGAAGATGAAGCCGTCCTCAATTTCATCCGTCAACAATCCGTTCACGCGAAGTATGTGCTCTCCGTTTGTACCGGAGCCTTGACCTGCGGTGCCGCTGGATTACTTAAAGGCCGTCGCGCCACGACTCATTGGGCCTCGTTTCATCTCTTGAAATATTTCGGCGCCGTCCCCGTCAACGAACGCGTGGTGATCGATGGCAAGTTAGTGAGTGCCGCTGGTGTAACGGCTGGCATCGATGGCTCTTTGCGTGTTGTGTCGCTTCTCTGCGGCGATCAAGTCGCTCAGGAAATTCAGCTCTATATGCAATACGCCCCTGAGCCTCCTTTCAACTGTGGCACTCCGGAAACCGCGCCGTCCGAGGTGTTGAAAATCGTTCAATCTCAAGCCCAGCCGATGAGTGAAAAAAGAATCATTACCGCTCGTCGTATTGCTGAGAAGTTGGGTGTGAGTTTATCGCAGTAAGGCTCTCTAATCGAAAAATGCCTGAACCTACCGTGAAACGCCACGGCACGTAGAGCAGGCTTTTATAGCCTGCTGGTTCACCGGACTTTCCAGTCCGGTATTTCTCTGAAGCTCCGCCGTTAGTTATTTCACTCCTCGAATCAGCCAGTAAATTACCGCCGCAAAAACTCCCGCGGTCGGCAGCGTGATAATCCATGCCAGCAACATATCACGCACTGTTTTCCACTGGATACTCCCGGCATCGCGCTTGAGTCCAAGCCCGATGATTGCTCCCGAACTGACGTGTGTGGTGGAAACCGGGACCGCCAGTTTGGATGCGAAAATCACAATTAGCGAGGTAATCAGATTTGCTGCAAAGCCTTCATTCGGTGACATGCGCGTTACTTTGTTGGCCAGCGTTTCGGTGACCCGGAATCCGGCGATCAAACTGCCTGCCCCCATCGCTCCGGCAATCAGCAAAAATCCGCTCAACGTGGAGATTTCCAAGGCCAGGCTTGCCGCCAATCCCAAGGCAAGAATTTTAGGCGTGTCATTCAACCCCCGTGCAAAGCTGGTCGCGCCTGCGCTCAACCAGTGCATCCCATCCATGAGATTCAAGCTCGCACTGACCGTTGGCGTAGCCGCACACTCGGGAGTGCAACCAACCATCAGTTCCGGCTTGGGTGCCACGACGGCGCAAGCGGACTGATTCACCACCGTGAAACTTCCTTCACTCCGGCAGATGCAATATTTCTGCAACCCGCCAAACGCGAAGTTAATGATGGGAAACAGCGCGAAAATACAGGCCAGCGACAGAACCGGGCTCAGCGCCAGTGGCACCACAAATTTCTCGAGCAACGCATGCCACTGAATGCCTTGAAAGGAAACTGCCACCAGTCCCGCTCCAATTAACGCGCCGGTAATTGCGTGTGTTGTTGAAACTGGCAAGCCGGTGCGGGTGGCAAACCAGATCCAAATCAGCGCCCCGCTTGTCACCGCTGCGAGAAACGCAAAGCCTGCGGGCAGGGGAGTGATGATGCCACTGCCGCTGAATGATTTTACCAGTCCTTGAGCTGCGAATGCGGCGGTGACCCCACCTGCCACCGTCCAGAAAGTGCCCCATGCCACCGCCGTTTTGAACCGGGTAACTCCACTGCCTACGAGCGTGGCAATCCCTTTGGAAACATCATTGGCGCCATTGAAGAAGGCCAGGGCCAATACTGCAGCGAGAGCGATGCACGTGATGATCATGATTTACGTATGCGCATTTACGCAGATATGAATATCGACACAAGGTTTTTTATCTTCAACGGTCAGGCGAGACGGTCGAAGCGGAACGTGCAACAGCCTAAATCCAAGACCTGATGGTTCCGTTCCAGTTGCTGTAGAAAATCCGCGGAAACGCTGTATTCCCGGCGCTTACCCTGTTTGCTCACGTTGACTAGATTGGCCTCCCGCAGTACGCGCAAATGTTTGGAGGTGTTGTATTGGGTGATTTTCAGCCGTTCAGCCAGCTCATTTACTCCGAGCGGCTGGGCGATCAACAAGCGCATCATCCGTAAACGATTTTCATCGCCCAAGGCCTTCAACACCGGCACGCAATCGATTTTATTGGCCATGGTTTAACAGCAATTCCCACCTTCACAGCATTGGCTGGCCTCCGTCGTTGCCTGATAATCCAGTCCCTTTGTTTCACGCGGATGCCGCAACGCGCCGGTTTGGCAATCAAACGGCTTGGCCTCGGCCAACGGGATCTCATTTAACGGCGCAATGAATTCAAACTGCTCCTGGTAGGGTGCGCGGCGATAAAGCTGATACGTCTTATCACACACTGCATAGCGCAAACCACGCTCCATCCGGTGACCGTCATCATCCACTACTTCTTTAAATGGTCCGCGATAGATGACCGCTTGATGACGCTCGAAACACGGGCCTTGCTTGCCCTTGAACGCCTCCACCGTTAATGAACGAAATTCAATCCCTCGCACCGTTTGCCATGGCTTCGCGTCCCGTTTCACGATGCGAATGCCATGAAATCCGGCTTCCTCAAATGCCTTGAGAAATAAATCCTCCCGATACGCACCGGAAATGCAGCCGCTCCACAGCGTCGGATCATTCTGCAATTCCACAGGCACTGTTTCATCGCTGACAATATCTGAAATAACCACCCGCCCACCTTTCCGAACCACGCGAAAAATCTCCGTGAATAATTGCCGTTTCGCTGCTGGTTGCACCAGATTCAGCACGCAATTGGAAACTACGACATCTACGGAGTCATCGGCAATCAGCGGCGAGCGAACGCGCAACTCCTGCGCCAGTCCATCTGCTGCCAGATAAGTATTCACGTCGGCAATCGGCTGCGCTTTCAGCTCGCGATCCAACAATTCTAAATCCAATCCCAAATCCTGAATCCGGCCTTTACGAAATTCCACATTCGCGTAGCCCAGCCGTTGCGCCACAATCGGGGCATTACGCCGCGCCACTTCCAGCATGTCATCCGTCATGTCGACCCCAATCACCTTACCGCTCGGTCCTACTACTTGCGACGCGATGAAACAGATCTTGCCCGTGCCGCTCCCCAAATCGAGCACGGTTTCACCGGGTTTTATGTATCGGCTCGGATCACCGCAGCCGTAATCTTTTTCAATGACTTCCGCCGGGATAATGGCGAGGTATTTGCGGTCGTAATCCACTGGACAACACAATGCTCCCTCCAGCAGTTGGGCGGCATTTGCGTAACGTTGTTTGACGGCCGTTTCTGCACTGGAGATTTTCATGTTCTGAATAATCCGCTGGCTGTTGAAATGCAGTTATCCCATAGCCCCCTTTGCCAATCCCCGCAAGCACATTGGCATCCACTCGGACAGCGACCGTCCCGGTCGCAGCAACGGGATCCGTTCAAGTGGTGTCAGACATTTCAAACCCGCTGTCGTGCGGATACAGGAATGACCTGGCAGGCAGGGGTGAAGTTGATAACAGGGTGCA
>JBEHZA010000260.1:0-7220 GCA_048497895.1 Verrucomicrobiota bacterium | reverse complement strand
GGAAAAGCCGCCGAATATCGTATTGATCGTGGCAGACAGTCTCGGTTACGGCGATCTCGGTTGCTATGGGGCGACGAAAATCAAAACACCGAACTGCGACCTGCTGGCCAAAGAAGGGCGCAAGTTTACGGAGGCTTATGCGCCCGCATCCGCCGGAGCGCCGAGCCGCTTCAGTTTGCTGACAGGCGCTTATCCATGGCGGGAGAACCGCGTGCTCAATGATCTGCATGCGGCTGATCCAACGGTTTTTCATGACGGAGAAACCACGCTGGCCACGCTTTTCAAAGCAGCGGGATATGCGACGGGTTACATCGGGCAATGGGAATTGGGCGTGCAGACGCCGGGACCGGTGGATTGGAACAAGGCGTTGAAGCCGGGGCCGAATGAAGTGGGGTTCGATTATTTTTTCGGGATCGTCAATCGCCACGATCAGGCACCATTCGTGTGGGTGGAGAATGATACGATTCTGGATCGCCTGCCGCGGGAACGCATCGCCATCGATGGGGATAGCAAACAGACTCGAGGACCGAAAACGCGCGCACAAAAGGAAAGTGAAAGCACACTGGCAGAAAAAGCGGTGTCGTTTATCGAACGCAATCGGCCGAATCGATTTTTTCTCTACTTCGCTCCGGTCTCAGTTCACGAACCCTATACGCCGGGAGCGGCTTGGGAAAGCACAAGCCAGGCGGGAACTTATGGTGATGCGGTGCAGGAACTGGATTGGGCCATTGGACGGCTCACGGAAACATTGGGGCGCATTGGACTGGCGGACAATACGTTGATCCTCGTGACTTCTGCGAGTGGCGGGGTTTTAAAAGCGAGCGCTGAATCCGGACATAAGACCAACGGCGCTTTGCGCGGAGAAAAGGGTTCCGCGTATGAAGGCGGCCTGCGCGTGCCATTCATGGTGCGGTGGCCGGGTAAGATTCCGGCGGGAACGATGAGCAGCGAGTTGGCATCGTTGGTGGATTTTCCAGCGACGTTGACGGCAGCAGCGGGAATTACGCTGCCGAAAAATGCCGCGCCGGATAGCTGGAATTTGTTGCCGGCCTGGCGCGGCGAAGCTGTGAAACCGATTCGTGAGGCGACAGTTTGCATCTCACCTGAAGGCAAGGCGTGGTCGATTCGTCAGGGACCGTGGAAATTGATTATTAATACAGGCGCGGATAAGGAGCTTTATAAGCTGACGGAGGACCCGGCGGAGAGTCACAACGTGATTGGCGCAAACGCCGAGGTGGCGATGCAACTGACGGGACTGTTGGAGAAATATAAAACGCAGGGGCGCAGTCGAGCGGAGTAGTGGCGATTGGTTTTCGGCGCGCAACCGGAGGCAGGCGGGACGCCTGCGGTACGGCAGGCCAGAGGCCTGCGCTACGTGTAGTGCTTGCGTCTCGCTTGCTTATTTTTTCGGCGCGGGGTGTTTGAATTGGCGGTCGGCGAAAGTGAGGTATTGTTCCCAATCGTAGGTGGTCACGTCGTGCACACCGGTGCGGATGTGATACATGACGGTGTCGCCAACGGGATGATCGATGCCGGGCATTTCATCCACACCCACGCCCTTCTTGCCGAATAAATCGTAAACGGGCTGGGCAAATTTGGCGGAGAGAAATTCGCCGCGTTGATCGGCCCAATTATCTTTCTCGGCGCTGGCCACGTAGACGGGACGCGGGGCGACGAGGGCGATAAGTTCATGAGCATCGGTAGGCAACTCTTCTTCCTTGTCGTTGTATTTTTTGAAATTGGCGCAGAACCAATGCGGGAAATTACCGTTGATGCGCTCGAAGGATTCACCGAACTTGCGCCGTTTCAACGCCGCGCCACCGCAACCGGAATCATTGGAAATCACAAGGGCGAAACGTTCATCGTGCGCGCCGGCCCATAAGGCGGTTTTGCCGAGGCGGGAGTGGCCGATAACAGCAACGTGTTTGGCATCGATGTCTTTGGTGGTTTCCAAATAATCGAGCGCGCGGCTGAGGCCCCAGGCCCACGCGGAGATCGCACCCCAATCATCGGGAGCGGCGTCATCAGAACGGCCTTTGGGCGCGACGCCATCTTTGCCAGCGTTGGCCCAGGGGAATTGTTCGGGGGCGGGCTGGCGTAAGGTGCCGTTCACACGGAACACGGAGCGCACGCCCATTCGCCAACCGTCGGCGAAATCCGGTTCGACGTCGCCATAGTAAATCGTGGCGAGCGCGTAACCGTGGGCGAGAATCAGCTCGACCGGCCAACGGCTGGCTTCGCTGCCGCGCGCGGCTTCAGTGGCGTGATTGTTCACAACCATCCCTTTTTCTTTGCTTGGCCGCATCCAACGTTGAGAAAGTTTAATACCGGGATCGGTGCTGATAGCGTGGTTGCCGTTGAAATTCATGCCGACAAAGGCGGGCACTGGACCTTTCACCTGATTGGGCAGATAGATTAAAATATCCATCTGCGGACCGTCTTTTTTGCCGGTGAAATAGACAGTTACTTCGCGACGCGTAGCCTTGCCGCCGAGCGCGGTCGGGTCATTGGAAGTGACTTCAAAACTCAAGCCACCGGGACGACCGGGACTGCGACCATAAACGTTTTCTTCAAAGAGCCGCACGAGTTCCGGACGGCGTTTGGTCTGCCACATTTTGGCGTCCATCACCTTTTGACCATTGGCCATGAACAACGGGTCCGGCAGGAAAAATTGAGGCACCTTGGCTTCGTCGGCAATGACGTCCTTATATTGCGGGGTCGCACCGGACGCGACGAAGGCACCGGAAACGAGCAGAAGAGAAAGCATTGCCGCGGAGGAGATAGACGTGGTGTTCACAGACGGAATGTAGCGAAACAGTTGCAGCGGCTCAAGTGTTGTGTGGAAGGCAAGTGAACGAGGGGGCGTGCGTCTTCGTTAGTTCGATTATCAATTCCCTCTCCCTTAGAATATGCGATTGCCATTGGGTTGGTGGACGTTTCTGCGACCGGGGACGGTTGGTGAGATTTCAAGAATTCGGGTTGAGATACTTCAAGGCGATGAGGAAGAGAATCGCCAGAGCGGCCATGATCGGCATGGCCCGAAAATTCCATTCCCGATATCCTTCGCGCAGTCGCTGAAAATCAGCACGAAGTTCTGGAGCGCGTTCCAACCAAGGTGGATCGTTCCAGAGCCAATCCCATTCAAAGAAGAACATAGAAAACGGACTTCGGAACCGGCCGGGGGGAGCCCATTGCCATCCGCACGGCCTGCCCAATTCCTCCCAAATGTCGCGGTGGTTTTCATAGAGACGGCGAAGAAAGCAGTCTTTGCGCCAATGAAATATTATAAGTCGTGCGGCGAACCAAAGGATAGGAACGATCAGAAAGGGGAGTAGATAAATAGGAGCGTTCTGGTTCATAAACTCGATTCACTCAGAAATCCAACCTGCGATCCTTGGTGCGTGAGCGGCTTTGTTTTTCACAATTCACTCTGCTGACGCCCTCGCCTGACGCACACAGAGCCGACCATCAGTGCGATCGCCAGACAGACGATAGCATCCATCATCAAGGCCGCTGCACTAAATTCGGAAATGCCAGCGAATCCACCCAATCGCCGAAAGGCGAATGGAAAACCGATTAGCTCATAACCGTCAGCATTGTATACACCCCACGTCCGCAGATAGGGCAGCAGATTGAGAAACAGGAATATGGCTGCGGTGGTTGCAAAGCTGATGAAGAATTTTTTGGTTGCCGCCGTCATATCAGCAATGCCCCTCCTTCATGACCCATAATTTTCATCGAGGAAAACTGCCTCCGACATAAAAAAAAGACGCCATGATCCCAGAGCGTAAACTCCTGACCCGACACCAGGGGAAGCTCTTTAGTATTCTCATACCGATGAACAACGATGCCCCACTTATCTATGGTGCTTTCGGTGAAAATTATGAAGGCATTGGTATCATTCTCCAAAGCACCCATGCACACCTGCTGGTGCGCTTCTAAGTTCTTAAATAGCGGCAATACGGCAACTTCCTTGGGAATTGGACTGAGCAACAGATAATTCGGTGGTCCCCAAGGAACAGCCTTGGGATCGAAATGGTAGTTCGTAAAAAGGGGAAGCAAGGTGCGACGAATGTCGGCTGCTTTGTACTGCTTTTTTGTGCTCTTAATTCTGTCCTCCCAAGGGTGACCGCAGCCGACCGTCGCAAGGATAAATGCGACCGACACTACCAATAGTATTTTCGATAACGAAGCGCTCACACGTTTGTAATAATTTCTCACGGCCCAAGTCTCCGTTTCTTCGAGAAAGTTTTTAATGTCTGCGCCTGTGATTCGGTCTCCAACCTATATGGAAGGTGGCATGCGTGAAGAATTTTGGCAATGGCTTGTGTTACTGACGGATGCGATTGGAAGTGGTGAGCAAGCAAGCGTGACAAGCAGATTGAGGCTGGTTGGGCAATGCCTGGACGGAGCGCGCCTGTGTGCGGAGCACCAGGCGCAGCAGTTGATGAGTGCAGGAACGGTGGAATATATTTCGCACGAAACAAGTGGATGGACATGCTGCGGCTGGTTCCGCAAGCGGAACACAGCCGCGTTCCGTCCCTAATCACCCACCACTTTCAATCGCACCCGTTACTGACATAGGAAAGTCGAAGAGTGCGGAACGGGACGAGGAGAAGCCGTTAGAAACGGCTCGTCATTGGGGCGGCGCGGCAGCACCGCCCTACCGGGTTTGATGGGTTTAATGGTAGGAAGGAAATTTGGTGGCGGGTTTTTAAAACGATGGATTGGCGAACATGGCTGCGACCATGAATCACCGCTTCGCGGGACAGGCGGTCGCTGTCCCGGGGGGAAATAAAAAACGGGCATTCCTGGCGGAATGCCCGTCTGAGAAAACAGATTCGATTATTTCAAATCGCTTAGCTGGCGGCTTGTTCGCCGACCTGGAAACGGACGAAGCGACGGATGGCAATCTCGTCTCCGAGTTGTTTGCCGACGGCGGCGACGTGTTCCTTGACGGTGATTTCGGAATTCTTCTTCACGAAACCTTGATCGAGCAGGCAGATGGTTTGATAAAACTTCTCCAGCTTGCCTTCGACGATCTTGGCAATCGCTTGCGGGGGCTTGTTCTTCACTTGTTCCGCGGCGATTTCTTTTTCCTTATTCACGATGGCCGGGTCAAGACCTTCGCGGGAAACCGCGCTCGGGCTGGCAGCGGCGATTTGCAGGGTGATGTCGCGCACGAGTTGCTTGAAATCTTCACTGGCCACGGTGGCTTCTTTGCCAGCGCCGACTTCCACGAGCACGCCGACTTTGGCGCCGGTGTGGATGTAGGCCGCAACGAGTCCGTTACCGGAAACATCGAAGCGGTGGTGGCGGGAAATCTTAATGTTTTCACCGATCTTGGCGACGATGGCGACGCGATCGGGTTCGAGATCGACACTCGGGTTCAACGCAATCTTCTTGGCGAGTTCATCGCAGAAGGCGCGGAAGGATTCGTTCTTGGCAACGAAATCGGTTTCGCAATTCACTTCCAGCAGGATGCCGGTCTTGGCGCCCGGGAGGATGTGCTGCGCGATGACGCCTTCGTTGGCGGCGCGGTCCGCTTTCTTGGCGGCGCTGGCGACACCTTTTTTGCGGAGAATGTCCACGGCGGCATCCACGTTGCCGGCGGATTCAGTCAGTGCCTTTTTGCAATCCATCAAGCCTGCGCCGGTCATCTCGCGGAGTTTGCCGACGGAAGCAGCAGTAATTTCAGCCATACTATTTTTCTGTTTGGGGTTAAAAGGAACGAACTTGGAGGCCCGGATTGGCCTCCAAGTTCCTGGTCAGACCAGATTCGCTTAAGCCTGGGCGGGTTGTTCCGCGGCGGGCGCAGCCGGAGCGGCTTCCACTGCGGCCACAGGGGCCGGAGCAGCTTCTTCCGTCTTCTTGTTGCGACGGCCGTATTTGGCTTCGTACTCGGCGCGGGCCTGCACTAAAGTTTGCGTAACCGCCGCCAGGATCAGACGGAGCGAACGGATCGCGTCGTCGTTGCCGGCAATCGGGTAGTCCACGAGGGTCGGATCGCAATTCGTATCCGTAATCGCGATGATCGGAATGTTCAGGCGGCGGGCTTCCGCGATGGCGTTGTGCTCGCGCTTGATGTCGATCACGAACATGGCGTCCGGCTGAGTATCCATGGTGCGGATGCCGTCGAGGTTCTTGAAGAGGCGGGCGGCTTCACGACGCAGCGCGGATTGCTCCTGCTTGACGTAGTCGTTGATGGAGCCGTCGGTTTCCATCTTCTCGATTTCGCGCAGGCGGTTGAGCGAGCGCTTGATCGTCTTTAAATTGGTCAGAGTGCCACCGAGCCAACGCTCTGTGACATACAGTTGGCCGCAGGTCTTGGCGGATTCTTTGACCGCTTCCTGGGCTTGCTTCTTGGTGCCGACGAACAGCACTTTGCCGCCTTTACCGGCAACTTCGGCCAGGTATTTGCACGCGGCTTCAAGCTGCGTGGCGGTTTTGCTGAGGTCGATAATGTGAATGCCGTTGCGGGCATCGAAGATGAAGGGCTTCATCTTCGGGTTCCAACGCTTCGTTTGGTGTCCGAAATGGACGCCGGCTTCTAATAACTCTTTAACACCGATCGTGGTCGCTGTGCTCATTAATTTTCCATTGTTAACAGTCTGCCGTAAAAACCTTAAGGCAAACCATCCCGCGGAAAACGGGATTCATGTTATGTGTTGTTATGGCCCCCTGCATTCACGCGAACACAGGCTGGTTTAAGGCCGTTTTCCTTCTGTTGGTTTTCCCAACAAAAAGGGTTGGCACGATACCAGAGCGGGACCGGGTGGCAACTCTTATTTTAAGGGGAAAAATGGAATCTAAAAAGGATTTTACAGGAGAGAACGGAGGGGAAGGAGGGGAAAATGACGAATTACCGAATGACTAAATCCAAAGGAAGTTCAAAATACGAATGGAAGGCGTTGGATGGGAGATTGTTGCGATTTTGTTTTGTGAGCGGAGAGGCTTTCGAGGATTCGAGAGTTGGTCTAAGGTCTGGTTACGATGGATTGTTTGGGTGGTGAAGCGGCGTGAACGCCGCGCTCCCATAGAATATCCTGATTATCAGTAGGTTAACAGCGGGAACAACAGAGATTCAAGGTAAGCGGAGGGGAAGGACACGTGGCTGGAAGCCCGACCCGAGCGCGTTCACCCGTGCCGTGCGAGGACCACGGCTCAGCGCCGGGCAATACCGGAAAAGTCACGGCCGCGAGTCTACACGAAACTCGCGG
>JBEHZA010000259.1:0-7220 GCA_048497895.1 Verrucomicrobiota bacterium | reverse complement strand
CCCCATAACAGCAGATGAGCAACAGCAGCATCAGGCACAGGCGGATGATGTAAGGCTCGAAGCTCGTGACTGGCCCCACCACACTGTGCGCAGCCATCACCGCGTCATCCATGTCAATGGGGCGCTCAATCTCGTATTCGATCAGCGTCTTATCCACGTAAGCCGGATAAGCATAGCAACCCATCACCAGCACATTGAGCATGATCTGCATGGCGGGAATCGGTACGCTGACCGAATTGCGAACGATCAGGCCAAGGAATACCCAGTAGGCAATATTGTTCAGTCCCCCCGTCAACAATACGAGTGAGGAGAGAAACATGGCATCCGTGAAATTGACGATGACCACCGACCATTGAATTGTGTTGATGGAGAATTTCTCCATGCGCCGCAGCAGCACCGCTTCGCCAATGTGGAGGAAAAGGTAACTCAGAAAAACCGCGCGGATTAATTTCATCGGCACGTCACCGATGGCGGCCACACCCTCAAACCAATCCGAAATGAACAGGAAATAAGCAATGAGGCTCAGGATTACCGCTTTGACGGGGAGCAAAACATTCTCCTCCATGAAGGCAATCCGGGCCGCCTGCTGACGCGGGTCAATGGGTTGCCCCACCAGCAGTGCGGCAAAATCCTTGATTGTTTGCCGGTTAATCATGCGTACCCGTAATTACCGCCTACGATTTACCCGCCAATAATTCCATGGCTGCGGCGGCAATCTTTTCTACCGGCCACAAACGGCCAATCCCTTCGTAACCACACGAAAGCATGCCTTCTTCCGGCCCAATAAAGGCGACGCCACGCGCCTTCAGGGTAGCAACATTTTGTTGTGTGGCAGGGTGCAGCCACATTTTCCCGTTCATGGCGGGAGCGATGAGAATTCTGGCCTGAGGATTTAAAGCCAGCGCAATGCAGGTCAAGGCATCATCCGCCAGACCATGAGCCATCTTAGCCAGCACATTGGCTGTGGCCGGAGCCACCAACAATAAATGGGCTTCGTCAGCGAGCCGGATATGCGTCGGTTTCCACCCTTCTTCTTCCGCGTACAGATCGGTGATAACGGGATTACGCGAAAGGGTTTTAAACGGCAGCGGGGTAATAAACTTCTGCGCATCCGCCGTCATGACTACGTTCACGGAGAAACCCTGCTTCGCCAATTGGCTCGTCAGATCAGCCGCTTTATAGGCAGCAATGGACCCGGTCACACCGAGAACAATATTTTGGCTGGCGCTCACTGGGTTTAGAACGGAGGCGGGCAGGATCGGGACTGGCGCAGCTTCTCAGCCTCGATGATGACGCGCATACGGCGCAAATCCTCTGCCCTCGTGTCGCTAATCAGTAAATAATCGAAGCTTTCCCATTGCGCAATCTCCTGACGGGCGGTTTTCAGGCGGCGTTGAATCGCCTCTTCAGAATCGGTAGCGCGCGAACGCAGCCGCTTTTCCAGTTCGGCAAAGGTCGGCGTCGTAAGAAAAACCGTCACGAGCGCCCGCTCCAATTCCGCATTATGCGCCGCCTGGGCACGGATATTGGCAACGCCCTGCACATCCACGCTCAGAAGCACATCCTGGCCTGCCCGCAACGGCTTCAACACATCCGATTTCAATGTGCCATAATAATTCTCAAAGACAGTGGCGTGCTCCAGAAATTCGTCCGCCTGCATCCGTTTCCGGAAAACGTCGGCACTTAAAAAATGGTAGTCCACTCCGTCCTGCTCGCCCTTGCGCGGCTTGCGGGTAGTGCAGGTGATGACGCGCACGATTCCCGGACAAGCCTTGAGCAACTGCTGGCTGATGGTCGTTTTGCCGGCGCCGGAAGGCGCAGCAATGAGCAGTAATAAAGCCTGGGATGGAGCGATAGCCATAGGGTTTATTCCACGTTTTGGACTTGTTCGCGGAACCGTTCCAGTTCCGCCTTGATAATCACGACTTCGCGCGAAATGACGGCGTCATTGGCCTTGGAGCCAATGGTATTGATCTCCCGGTTCATTTCCTGAGAGAGAAAATCCAACGTCCGGCCCACCGGCTCTTTCGCTTTCAAACAATCTTCAAATTGTTTGAAATGACTTTGCAGCCGCGTCAATTCTTCGGTCACATCCGAGCGATCGGCAAAATATACAACTTCTTTCAGCAAACGCTCATCCTCCACACCCGGCATTTCCAGGCCGGCAGCCTTGATGCGTTCGAGCAATTGTTCGCGGTAACGAATCTGTACTTGCGGTGCTTGTTTGCCGATCCGGCCCACGGCCTGACGGATAGTCTGAATCCGGGCCTGTAAATCTTTTTCGAGATGTTTGCCTTCCCGTTCGCGCATTTTGACCAGCGCCGAGAGCGCGGTTTGCACAGCCTTTTCGACGCCGGGCCAAAAATCATCCGCATCCGCCAGATCTTCGTCCGTCTGCAAGACCCCTGGCGCGCGCAATACTAAATCGAGTGTGGTTTGCCCCGTTAATTTCAACTCTTTGGCCAACCGTTCAAATTCACGGGTATAAGCTTTGGCGAGATCACTGTTGAGGCGCACCTGACGGGAGGCTTTGCCTTCAGCGGCATGCAGGGAAACGCGAACCACCAAACGGCCGCGCGAAACCACCCGGTTGATTTCATCGCGAATGCGCGCTTCCAATGGCTCCAGGTTGCGCGGCAGATTGACGGAAATATCCGTTTGCTTGCGGTTCACCGAGCTTAACTCAACTGTGACTTTAAATCCGTTTTGAGCGCTTTCACCGCGCCCATAGCCCGTCATTGATTTCATGTGTGCAACGAATATGGGGAAACTTCCGGGCGCAAGCGAACAAAATTTTGACGTGATCCGAATCACTAACCTCTTCGGAACACGCGATTAACATATTGGCTGGCTAAAGCTTTACCTTCGCCGCAACCTGCGAAACATCTTTATCACCACGACCGGACAGATTCACGATCACAAGCTGGTCTTTGCTCATCTTAGGCACCCGTTCAATAGCGGCCGCCACGGCGTGCGAAGATTCCAGCGCCGGAATAATCCCTTCCAGACGCGCCAGCTTCATAAACGCGTTCAGCGCCTGTTTATCTGTGGCGTAGGAATATTCCGCCCGATTCTGGTCGCGCAACCAGGCGTGTTCCGGACCCACCGCGGCGTAATCCAAACCGGCGCTGACACTGTGCGTTGATTGGATCTGGCCATGCTCATCCTGCAAAATATAGGAACGCGTGCCTTGCAAAACGCCCAGCGAACCGCCTTGAAAACGGGCGGCATGCTTCTCCGGCAGAATTCCTTCGCCGCCCGCTTCCACCCCGAGCAGTTTCACCGATTCATCATTGAGGAAGGGATAAAACAAACCAATCGCGTTGGAACCGCCGCCCACACAGGCAATCAGCAAGTCAGGCAGGCGCTCTTCCTTTTCCAAAATCTGCCGCCGCGCTTCATCCCCAATAACACGTTGAAAATTGCGCACCATAATCGGATACGGATGCGCTCCGTAAGCCGTGCCCAAAATGTAGTGCGTGCTGCGGACATTGGTAACCCAGTCACGCATCGCTTCATTGACGGCTTCCTTCAACGTCTTCTGCCCCGCGTGAACCGGCACTACTTCCGCACCAAGCATCTTCATGCGATAAACATTCAGCGCCTGCCGCTCGCAATCGACCGCGCCCATGTAAATTACGCATTTCAGACCGAACATGGCTGAGACAGTTGCGGTTGCGACCCCATGCTGACCCGCGCCTGTTTCCGCAATGATGCGGGTTTTGCCCATGCGCCGGGCGAGCAAAATTTGGCCAATGGCGTTATTAATTTTATGTGCGCCGGTGTGGAGCAGGTCTTCGCGCTTGAGGTAGATTTTGGCTCCGCCCAATTCACGGGTTAACCGCTCAGCAAAATACAAAGGCGTGGGACGGCCACAAAACTCCCGCAGGTAATATTGCAGTTCGCGTTGAAACTCCGGGTCTTTTTGCGCGCGAAAATATTCGGCTTCCAGCTCCTGCAACGGGTGCATGAGCGTTTCCGGAACATAACGGCCGCCATACGGGCCAAAATGACCTTGTGCGTCCGGGACACTGGTAGTAGCTGCAATACTCATAGTTAACGGCTCAATTTCACTCAATTGCGGCTGAACGCAAAGAAAATAAATCAACCGGAAAAAAAGCACTGGCGGGCTTGATTGGGGTTGAGCTTCCACGACTCCGATGATATTGTCCGGCACGATGATTACTGGAAATCCTGTATTGAGTACGAAGACGTTCGCCGGAGTGCGCACCGACGACGCCAACATGACCATTCAAGGCGCGATTTATAAGACGAACATCCTCATCCTGCTCGCTTTGGCTTCCGCCTCCTACACGTGGAAAATGGCGACGACCGGACAAGACGCCGGCGGCTGGATTCTCGGTGGAGCCATTGGTGGCTTCATTATGGCACTCGTCACTATCTTCAAGAAAGAGTGGTCGGCGGTGACCGCTCCGCTGTATGCGTTGCTGGAAGGCTTGTTCCTGGGCGCTATCTCGGCCATGTTTGAAGCCCAATTCAAGGGCATCGTTCTGATGGCTGTAGGACTTACGTTCTGCACCCTGTTTGCGATGCTGGCGGGCTATCAACTGGGCATTCTGCGGGCCACCGATAATTTCAAGCGGGGTGTCTTTGCCGCGACTGCCGGCGTTGCCCTCGTCTATGGATTGTCCTTCCTGCTCGGCCTGTTCGGCGTTCATATGCCTTACATTCACGAGAGCGGAACGTTCGGCATTGTGTTCAGCCTGGTCGTCGTTGTCATCGCAGCGCTGAACCTGGTGATCGATTTTGACATGATCGAACAAGGCGCTCAGAGCGGCGCTCCGAAATACATGGAATGGTATTCCGGCTTCGCATTGATGATTACGCTGGTTTGGCTCTATATGGAAATCCTGCGACTGCTGTCGAAGCTGAATCGCCGTTAATTTCATTAAATAACTCCTTCGATTTAAGACCGCAAAGGATATGACTTCCTTTGCGGTCTTTGCTTTAATGGTGGCAGGGAAAAATTGTTTTCAGCTCAAACTGAACAACCCGGGGGCAATTCGCGTCCAAAGCGATGAAATGAACCTGACCGCCAATGAGTCGAACCTGATGGTCGCTTCGCTGATCTGGGGATCGGTGGGCGGAGGCTATTTTCTTTACGGAAAGAAACAAATGTCTTCCCCGGCTATGGCAGGAGGAGCGGCGATTATCGTGGTTTCCTATTTTGTGGAGTCCGCGCTCTGGATGTCGCTGGCCAGCATTGGCATCATGGGTGGGATTTACTGGTGGAGCCGCCATGCTGATTAAAGGGATGATCGGATTTTTTCATTGGCCTCGGGTTTAAAAGTTGCCACCTTCATTTTACCAACGTTCACCGATATTTATGCGCACGACTGTATTATTAACGACTTTGCTGACGGCTTTGACTGCCCTGGTTCAGGGCGCAGAGAATCAAACTGCCACGCCCAAGCCGCCGGCGGTCACTTCCACCAAATGGGATTCGATGGACGTGGGCCCGTTCTTCTCCAGCGGCTTGAAGGAAATGGGAGCGAACGGAAAAACGCAATCCGGCCCGAACGTTGCGCTCAAAGGCATCTCCATCAAACTCGGGACAAACGATGAAGCTGCCGTTTGTTTCGACACGGCACAATTGCGGATGGCGTATGGCTGGACCGGCGGGTTTTTGAAACTGCCGGTCAAACGCGATGGACTTGAAGGTGTGCCCGAAGCCAAAGGTGACCGCGTTTTTGCCACTCACTTTGGACCGGGTTGGGCGAAAGATGGCAGTTTCGCCGAACCGTCGCCGGTTATTTTCAAAGATCATGAATGGGTTTCCGAAGGCCCTTTGCCGCGCGATTGGGCGAAGTGGCAGGGATTTTATCTGCATGGGCATGAGGTCATTCTTTCCTACACGGCGGGCAGCACCAGTGTGTTGGAAATGCCCGGCGTCCAACACGCGGATGGCCTCACCATCCTGACGCGCACCATTCAAATTGAAGCAACCAAAGAGGCCAATGTAGCGCTCGTCGCGGAAGAAGATGGAGCGCGTGGCAACGTGGAAAAGAATGTCGCTGTGCTTACGGATGCTACCGGCACCACCTGCACTGCGGCTGCCTTGCTGGGCAAAGTCAAAGGCAGTCTGGAAACCACGGACAAAGGACGCATTCAACTGAAACTGTCTCCGAACAACAAAGCGGTGACTTTGCAGATCGCCCTCTGGCACGGACCCAAAGCGGATCTCGATAAATTCGCGGCCGCAGTTAAATCTGAAAAGACCGCCCTGCCCGATTTGAAGACGCTCGCCAAATCCGACACGGCCCGGTGGACAACACCGGTTACCACGGTGGGCAAAGCCGGCACGGAAGACGGGCCTTACGTGGTGGATAATATTACGATCCCGGAAGATAATCCCTGGAAATCGTGGATTCGTTGCAGCGGTTTTGACTTCTTCAAGGATGGCCGCGTGGCTATTTGCTCAGTGAGCGGCGACGTGTGGATTATTTCCGGAGTCGATAACAAGTTGGAAAAGCTGACCTGGAAACGTTTTGCCACCGGCTTGTTCCAACCGCTCGGTTTGAAGATCGTGAATGAAGAAGTGTACGTGCTCGGACGTGATCAAATTACGAAACTGCACGATTTCAATCACGATGGCGAAGCGGATTACTACGAGAATTTCAACAACGACATCGCCATCTCTTCGCATTATCACGAGTTCTGCCTGAACCTGGACACCGATTCCAAAGGGAACTTCTATTTCGTCAAGGGCAGCAATCTCGGTCAAGCCACGCATCAACATCACGGCTGCCTGATCCGGGTTTCGCGGGATGGCAGCAAACTGGAAGCAATCACCACCGGTCATCGCGCGCCGAACGGCATGAGCATCGGGCCGAACGATGAAATCACCGTCAGCGACAACGAAGGTAACTGGACGCCGGTCTGCCGCATCAATGTGGAAAAACCGGGCGGTTTTTACGGCTTTGTTGGCACGGCGCACCGGAAGGAAGTGCCGACAAGTTACGATCCCCCGCTCTGCTGGATTCCCTATCAGCAGGACAATTCGAGCGGCGGTGAAGTGTGGGTAAACAGCGACAAATGGGGGCCGTTCAAAGGCCAGATGCTGCACACCTCGTACGGCAAATGCACTTTGTTTCAAGTGCTCTATGAAGAAGTCGATCACACGATTCAAGGCGGCGTCGTCAAGTTCCCGCTCAATTTCAATTCCGGCATTATGCGTGGGCGCTTCAGTCCGATCGATG
>JBEHZA010000258.1:0-7223 GCA_048497895.1 Verrucomicrobiota bacterium | reverse complement strand
CCCCAAAGGCGTGGATCAGCAATTGCAACGCGACACTCTGGACAGCATCCGCAATCTGAACCAGAAACATTTCGATCTCGTCGGCGACCCGGAAATCGCCACCCGCATCAATTCCTTTGAAATGGCGTATCGCATGCAGGCCAGCGCGCCTGAATTGGTCGATCTGTCCAAAGAGCCGAAGCATATTCTCGATATGTATGGCGCGGAACCGGGTAAATCCTCGTTCGCCAATAGCGTGCTGCTGGCCCGCCGCATGGCTGAACGCGGTGTGCGCTTCGTGCAAATCTTCCACGAAGCCTGGGATCAACACGGCAACCTGACCAAGGACCTCAAGAAGAATTGCCAGAATACCGAGAAAGCCTGCGCCGCCTTGATCAAAGACCTCAAGCAACGCGGCATGCTGGATGACACACTGGTCGTTTGGGGCGGCGAATTTGGCCGCACACCCATGGTGCAAGGTGGCAACGACGGACGCGATCACCACCCGAACTGCTTCACCATGTGGCTGGCCGGTGGCGGCGTGAAACCCGGATTGACCCTCGGTGAATCCGACGAATTTGGTTTCAACGCCACGCGGGACAAAGTCCACGTGCATGATCTGAATGCCACCATTCTCCACTTGCTTGGCTTTGATCACACCAAACTCACCTATCGTTTCCAGGGCCGCGATTTCCGGCTGACCGACGTGCATGGTGAACTGGTGGAGAAATTGCTGGCATAAGGAACGCTCAGCGCAGCCTTAGCCGCCATTATACTTTTTCCGGACGGTTGAATTAATCCCGGCGCTAAGGGATGCTCTTTCCATGTCCGGCTTTGAAGTGTTGGGTTTGATGGTGGCAGCAGCAACCGCAGGAGTGATGAACTCCATTGCCGGCGGCGGAACCATGATCACCTTTCCGGTGCTCCTCTTCTTCGGCACTTCACCGATCACCGCCAACGCCACCAGCACCCTCGCGCTGGTCATCGGCACGGCGGGCAGCGTTTACGGGTTCCGCCAGCAGATCGCCGTCGTCAAACCCTGGCTGAAACGTTTCCTGCCCGTCAGCCTGCTTGGCGGCCTCATCGGCAGCATTTTGCTAACTGTCACCAAAGAGGAGGTCTTTGCGAAGATGGTGCCGTTTCTCATCCTGTTCGCCACGGTGCTTTTTTTGAGTCAGGGCGCCATCCGCCGTTTTGCCGGGTTTGCGGACAAAGTGGAGCCCGCCCAAGCCCCGCATCAGAGCGCGCTCTGGGTAGCGGTCACCTTTCAATTCCTCGTCGCAATCTACGGCGGTTATTTCGGCGCAGGCATTGGCATCCTGATGCTTGCTTCTCTTGGCTTTCTGGGGCTGACGAACATTCACGAAATGAATGCGTTAAAAAATGTGCTCGGCTCCTTGATCAATCTCGTCGCCGCAATTTACTTCGTCTTCAGCGGTTTGATCAACTGGCCTAAAACGCTTGTAATGGCCACCGGCGCCTTAGGCGGTTATTACCTGGGCGCGCACATTTCGCAACGCATCCCGCAGCAGCGCGTCCGCCAAATCATCACTGCCATCGGCCTGGTGATCTCCGCGGTGATGTTCTACAAGCAATTCCGTTGACCGTTCCGGAGCTTATAACGCCGCCTTGATCAGCCCGCCCTCGGCCCGCAACGTCGCGCCATTGATCGCCGACGCTTCGGGCGAACAGGCAAACACAGTCACATTGGCCACTTCCTCCGGTTGCAGAAACCGCTTGATCAGCGAGGTGGGACGCATGGTTTTGAAGAACTCCTGTTCAAACTCCTCCGGGCTCAAATTCTTTTGCCGGGCCAGTTCCGCCACAAAGGTAGTGACGCCTTCCGATGCCGTTGGTCCGGCCAGCACGCTATTCACCGTCACATTCGTGCCGGCACAGCTTTCTGCCAACCCGCGGGCAATGGCGATTTGCGCCGTCTTGGTCATGCCGTAATGCACCATTTCCGCCGGAATATGCACCGCGCTTTCACTGGAGATGAAAATAATGCGGCCCCAATGGCGTTGTTTCATGCCCGGCAAATAAGCCCGACTGAGCCGCACACCGGACATAACGTTGACCTCAAACAGCCGGAACCAATCCGCATCCGGGATTTCCTCAAACGCTTTCGGTTCAAAGATGCCGAGGTTATTGACG
This sequence comes from Verrucomicrobiota bacterium, assembly GCA_048497895.1. Classification (GTDB taxonomy): domain Bacteria; phylum Verrucomicrobiota; class Verrucomicrobiia; order Limisphaerales; family JBEHZA01; genus JBEHZA01. The sequence goes on along the minus strand of JBEHZA010000258.1, from coordinate 5,090 downwards.
AGAATATCAACCGTGGGCAATTGCTGAATGAGACTTTCCACTCCCACCGCTGTGCCCAGGTCGGCCGCAATGCCGCCCAGCTTCGCCTCCGGCACTTCTTTGTGAATATTTGCAATCGCGATATCCACCCGTTCCTGCGTGCGCCCATTAATGATTACTTTGGCCCCTTCACGGGCCAATCCCAGCGCGATGGCATAACCGATGCCAGCCGTGGAACCGCTAACGAGCGCGTGTTTATTTTCCAATTTGAGATTCATAGTGCTCCTGTAAAATAGTCGTGCGAACTACGTCGCACATAATGCCGGAAATTTCAAATAATCGTCCGGGAATTTAAGAACTGCCAATCAACACGCCGACCAGAAAAACAATCGCGCCACCGAGACCCACCTGAATCAGCGCCGATGACCATGGCGTATCCATGTATTTGTGGCGCACCCAGGAAATAATCCCCAACTCCACCAGCACAACCGCGACCGCCACCGCAGTGGCGGTTTTGATCTCATGAATCAAATACGGCAACGTATGCCCCAGCCCGCCCAAAGTGGTCATCAGGCCGCACACGAATCCCCGCGCCCAGGGATGGCCCCGCCCCGTCAGACTGCCGTCATCAGACAAGGCCTCGGCAAAACCCATGCTGATACCCGCCCCCAAGCTGGCCGCGATGCCCACCAAAAACGTTTCCCAGCTTTTATTCGTGGCGAAAGCGGCGGCAAAAATCGGCGCCAGCGTGGAGACCGAGCCATCCATTAAACCGGCCAATCCGGGTTGGATCACTTGCAAAATAAACAGTCGCTTCTGCCGGTCCGCTTCTCCTTCGCTCAATTTCGTCTGGGCAATTTGCTCAGCCGTAATCGCATGATTCCGCTCTTCCTCGGCCAGATCACCCAATAATTGACGAATCCCCGCATCCGTGGTGCGGCGGCCCGCCACCTCGTAAAAACGCTTCGTTTCCAGCTCCATGAGTTCGGCCTGCTTTTGCACCGCTTTAAGCCCCAGCGGCCGGATCAGCCACATGGGCCGGCGATTCACAAAACCCCGGACATCCTGTCGGCGAATGAGCGGTACATGATCGCCAAACCGTTGCCGGTACAGCTCCAGCAACCGATGCCGATGCCCATCCTCCTCCCGGCGCAATTCTTTGAACTTATCCGCCTGTTCCGGATAATTCTCCCGCAAACCTTCCGCAAAATCGTCGTAAATGCGGGCATCTTCTTCTTCCAGTGAAATGGCCAAAGCCAGTACTTCACGCTCAGTCAAAGTTTCAAAAGGGCGCATAAAATTTTTGAATTAACGATGTTGCTCAAGCATCAGGGAGCGCCTGTTTCAAAGGAGACGGCGTTCCCAACTGCCCGATAGATTCGCGCAGCTTGCGACCACTGGCAAGCCTCACCTGCCCCGGACAGCGACCGTCCCCGGTCGCAGCAAGGTGACCCGGTCAAACGGTGCAAGATATTTCAACCCCGCTTGCACACGTGGATATTGCTGCGACCGGGGACGGTCGCTGTCCGGAAACGCCAGAAAACCACTTATCCAGTGACGACTCGCGGGCACAACTGTCCATTCAACAGACGAACGATGTCTGCCGTATGCACCTGCAAACTGATTTTCCCCGGACTCCGCAGACGAAAGCTTTCAAATGTCCGAGAACACGGCTATAAACCCCTCTTTTACGAAGCAATCTGCGGTAATTAACCAGTTTGCTTGCAACCGCGAAAGATGGCAGATTTAAGGCAAGCCGGATGAGTGACAGGCGTTCGTCCGCTTTTTAGCGCGCAGCCAAACCGTTAACGAAAGAAATACTATGCCACAGGCAGTGATGGACCCTCAGGAAGTGCGGCGCTTTGCCGAGGAATTAAAACGGTTTAACACTGATTTGCAGGATCGCATGTCCTCCCTGCAAGGCCGATTCACCGCACTGGGGGACACCTGGCAGGATCAGGAACACCGGAAATTCGCAGACGAATTCAAACACACGCTCGCCGCCTTGAAGAAATTTGTGGAAGTCTCCAATCAGCACACGCCTTACCTCTTGCGCAAAGCGCAACGCATTGAGGAATACCTGAACCAACGTTAAAACCGCATGTCCACCCGCGCCAAAGTCACGTCAGTTGACGCTCTGGAATCCTTCCGGGCCAACCTGATTGTCTATACCAGCAAAGCGCGCAACGCTCTGGAGGAAATCAGCGCGGATGTGCTGCGCACCCGCATCTGGGTGCAACAGGATCAGCGGACCTACTGGCAGAACCAGATTCGCCGCCGGACCAAAATCCTGGAACAGGCACAGCAGGAATTGTTCAGTGCCGGCATTGCCAACCTGCGGGAAGTCACCACCGCCGAGCAGATGGCCGTCAAAGCCGCCAAACGCTCACTGGTGGAGGCTGAGGAAAAATTGCGCGTGCTGAAGAAATGGACGCGTGAGTTCGATACCCGGACGGAACCGCTGGCCAAGCAATTGGAACGCCTGCACACCCTGTTGGCCAACAACCTGCCACAGGCCAGCGCCTACCTGGGCAAACAGATTGAAACCTTGCACGCCTATGCTGAAACCAGCGCCATTATCGAAGCGCCGGTTCCAGTTGCCGCCAGCAATCCGGCGAAAGCAGCCGAACCGGCTGGCGAACCCGCTTCCCCGCCGGAAACCACTCCCGGAGGTGCTGCGTGAGCATGAACGCCAACCGCGCCCGGCTGACCGCGAGCACGAAAGATTTATTGGCCAAATGGCGTGACACCAAAGAATATTGGAAAGATGCTAAGAGTCTGGAATTTGAAAAAAAATATATCGAAGATCTTCTGATCGGCGTGGACTCAGCCGTCACGGTGATTGATGAACTGGATAAACTCGTAGAAAAAATTCGAAAAGATTGTGAGTAGTATTCTGGGGGCAACCAAAACGCTGGAACTGGTGAACAACCTGAAAGGGGTGGTTCGCGATTTCGCGTCACGCGAAGAGAAGCTCAGCCTGGAGTTTCGCGCTAAAATGACGGCGGAAGTCAAAATCCGCGAACGCGCCACCGAACAGTTTGCCCGTGAACTGGCAGCGCAGACAGAAAGCGTCGAGGCAACACTGCAAACGGCGCAGGAAATCATCACCGTCACCCTGGAACACCGGGCGGCCGTCATCCGGAGCGCTCATAAGACCAGCAAAAAGCGGGCGCTGGAAAACATCGACAACCTGGAAGCCCGCCAGAAATTCAAACTGCAAGCGGAATTGCTGCAAGCCGACCGGGATCGCGAAGCCGGTCTGGCGGCCAATGAAACGGCTTACGAAGAATTCAAGGCGAGTCTGGCCGCCCATTACCACGCGCTGTCGCTGGTCGAACAACGCGCCCAGGAATCGCTCAAGCGTTACCAGAAATTTATCCAGCCCGCCGCGGCCACAGAGACTTCTTCAGACCCGGCGGCGACCGAAATCCAACTGCTGGCCGAACTGCACGATCTCATCGATAAAACGAACCGGGATTTGATTAAATTCCGGAGATCTTTCCTGCCCCTGGTTTCCCGTTGCTGGCCGCTTTGGTTTGCCCTTTCGGTGGCGCTTTGGCTGCTGCCCTACGTACTGGGACATTTTGGCAATCACTCGTTTTCACGTGAAAATGGGATCGCTGCCGCCGTCGGTTTAAGCGTGCTCAGCCTCATTCTCTACGTGGTGGGCCGAAGCAAATCTGCGCCCGGCGCCAGCGCCATCCATAACCAGATAGCGCGCGCGCATAAACTGCACGTCCTGTGCACCGAAAAATCCGAATCGCATTATAAGTCAGAAATTGAGCGTCTTGAAACCGAAACGCACAACCGGATTCATGCTGCCCACGAACAGTGGGAGCTGGCCGTAGAAGAATATGCTCAACGCCGGGTTTCCAGCCAACGGTTCATTGACGACAAAGCCGCCCGGGCCTCCGCCCGGAACGAACGGCTTTATCAATTACGCTTGGACCGGCTTCAGCAGGAACATACCGCCACAATCGAAAAATTGACCGGCACTTTCAATGCGCGCAAACAGGAAGTCCTCGCCGTTTGCGAAGCAAAAGAAAATCAACTGAACGCTGAAAATCAGGCGCAATGGCAGGCACTGGAAACGGAATGGCAGACCAAAACCCGGCCTTTGTACGCTGCCTTTAATGGCAGCAGCGAAGCAGCGCAAAATCTTTTTCCTGCCTGGGATTCTTCGACACTGAAGAATTGGACACCACCCGCTGCCTTTGCGCATGCGGCCAAATTTGCCCATCTGGACGTAAACGTGCAGACATTGGCGGAAGCGGTCCCGAAAGACAAACGGCTCGCTCTGCCGGGACCGGCCCAGTTTCAACTGCCGGTCTCGTTGATTTTCCCGCAACAAGGTTCCGTGTTGTTTGAAACGCGGGACACCGGCCGTGATCAGGCCATTGGCGCGCTGAACAACGCCATTTTACGTCTGCTTTCCGTCGCCCCGCCCGGACGACTGAGCTTCACGGTGATTGACCCGGTGGGGTTGGGACAAAATTTTGCCGGGGTCATGCACCTGGCAGATTATGCCGATCACTTGATCAATGGCCGCATTTGGACGCAAGCCAGCCAGATCGATCAGCGGTTGACTGACCTGAATGAACACATGGAGAAAGTCATTCAGATGTATCTCCGCAATGATTACGACACCATTGTCGAATACAATGAGCAAGCGGGCAATATTGCGGAGAAATATCATTTTCTCGTCGTCGCCGATTTTCCCTCCAACTTCAATGAAGCGGCGGTTAAACGGTTGTTGAGCATTGCCAACAGCGGCGCAAAATGCGGTGTTTACACCTTGATTCACTGGGATCAACGTTTGCCGTTGCCGCAGGATTTTGTGCCTGATGAATTGCGCAAGAGCAGCATTTGCCTCAGCAGCCGCGGCAAAGAATTTGTCGTGGGCAGCAAAGCGATCCCGGGCGCTGGTCTCATGCTGGACCTTCCGCCCAATCCGGATTTCGCCATCGATTTCATCCACAAAGTCGGCAAGGCCAACCGCGACTCCAACCGGGTGGAAGTGCCCTTTGCGCACATTGCCCCGTCCGCTGCGGAACTATGGAGCGTGGAAACCACTTCTGAATTACGCGTGCCGATTGGCCGCACCGGCG
>JBEHZA010000257.1:0-7238 GCA_048497895.1 Verrucomicrobiota bacterium | reverse complement strand
GGCGGTGGGCTGCGATACGCCGCTGTTGGTCCACAAGGCGCCAAAACGCGATTTGTTGCGTGCTGTTGCCACGAATGCCGTCCATGGGCGTGTTGTAAGTGCACCATTTGCCCGTGTGATTTTCGTAGGCGAGCACTTGATTGAGCGTGGATAGTTCCAGTTCATCCGCGACGACGGAATTGGCCGTGAGCCGCAGCATATCCACGCCGAGCGCAACCCACGCCACGGTGCAGCAGGTCTCGATGGCGCCCGGATGGTACGGATTGCCCTGCGCCTGTTCGCCGGAGGAAAAGCCGCCGTTATTATGACGGTCGAGTTTATCAATACTCCACCAGAGTTGCTCGTAAGCTTTGCGATAATCGTCGTTGCCCGTGAGCCAATAAAGTTCCGCGACGCCTTGAATGGAGTGCAGGCTTTCCCAGCGCGGTTTGCGGCCTTGATAATATTCTTTTCCGGACAGCGCCACGCGCACGTAATCACCCGCGCGCAGGTCTTGAAACTCTTCCACGATCTGCCGCGCCAGTTCCAGATACGCGGGCGTCTTCGTCACTTCATAGAGCAGGCAGAGCGAATGAATCGCCGCGTGATTCATCTCCACGCTGCCCGTGTCCACGATGCGCTGGCCGCTATGCAGGAATTTACGGCAGAGCAGATCGCCAATCTTCACCGCACACTCCAACGCCGCTGGATCGCCCGTTTCTTCATGCCAGAGCAGCAGGCCCAGCATAATGTGATAATGCCCCCAGACATCCCAGGTGCCGCCGTTATTCCCAACTTCTCCCGGAGCCTTGCCCGCCAGCCGGTTGGCGCGTGAAAAAGGGCCAAGATAACCATCCTCCGCTTGCAGCGAGACGAGTTGCGAGACGAATTTTGCCACGTACGCTTTCAGCTTGGGATCGTGCGTCAGCCGCAACACCTGCGTCGCGCCGGTCAGATATTTGCCGGCAAATTCGCCGGACCACGGGAGGAGATTGCGATGCGGGTCTTTATCCCGATCAACAAACATCTGGAGAATCGCAGGATTCGTGTCCGGCATCCGCAAGAGCCAGTTCTCCGTGATGCCGTGAAGGTATTCCTGTTCCACGCCGCGCAACTCATACGTCGCACCCACTGCGCGATTAAGCTTCGGAACGGGCAAAGCATCCGCGGCGAACACGGAGCCGAGTGACGCCAGCAGACAGACGCCGATCGCAATCTTATCGCAGAAGTTTCTCATGGGTCCATGAGTGACGAACGACCGGAACAGTTATTCATCTTTTGCGTCCATTGCGGCGAACATAATTTAACGGGTGCTCCCGTTTGGTCAGCGCTTAATTAATTACCCGTGGTGCGCAACAAAAACATATTCCGGCCGTTCAATTGCACCTCGGTGAGCCCGGTAATTGTCTCCACCCAGAGGTAATCCTCGGTTTCCTTGCCTACCTGGCGTGCAGCGCGCACAACCAAGGTCAGGCGTTCGGTGGGACGGGTGAACTGGAATTTTCCGTTGGAATCAGTAATCGCGCTCGTGATCGGTTGGGGCCAGGGTGCGGTCCAGAAAATTTCATTTTCCGGCTTGCTCAGGACGCGTCGATTAGTTTGCTTCAACGCAATCGTTTCGTTTTTTTCCTTCACAATCGCTTCCAGATTCGACGCCGATTCCTTCATGCCGGCAAACGCGCGATCGAACAACGGAGTGTATTCATCCTCCTTGGCTTGCAATTGAGCACGACGGATTGAGCCTACCGATTTCATGGCTTCCTCAAGCTCGTCGATCTTTTGTTTGTTAGCCAGAGCCACTACCTGGTGATTGGTCCAAGTGACGGCCCAAGCATCGGAGTCCTGCTGCAACTTATTTATTTTTTCATCCAAACTCGCGATTTCCTTTTGGATCTGGGCCTTGATCTGTTTATCAAGTGCCCGTTGCTCCTCCATAAACCTCCGTAAATTGCTCTCCTCGTAAACTTTCACCTCGACGGCATTGAGCTTAACGGCCTGCTCCCCTTTAGTGGTAATGAATATCTGACCGTTCACGATGACCGGCGCCGGTTTCGGCGGAGCGGGTGGCGGCGGTGGCGGCTGCCGGTTGCAACCCGCCAGCACCAGCGCGATCAGCCCATAAATCCAATTCCTCATAACTCCTTCGGCTTAACTTTCGGTCCGGCTTATCAGCGCGGAAACAACCGCTTCAGATCCACGGCCGGATAAATGAAACGGAAACTTTCCACCGCGAATTCCAGTGTTTTATAATTTGGATTGATACTCTCCAGCCGGATGATTTTGCCTTCCGGCCCGGTGCGACGGAATTTTTTAAACAACACTCCGCCGTCTTCTGCCTGACGCGCCACCACGTAATCCCCATTCCGCGGCTCGCTATTGGGCGCGAACACCACCCGGTCGCCCGCGCGAAATTCCGGCTCCATGGAATCTCCTTCGATGATCAGCGCAAACGCGTCCGGGTCACTGCATTTGGATTCCACCCACTCGTCGATTTGACCAGCCAATTCCGCGTAATCCGTCGCCACGCCCGCGCGCGCCCACGAAACCACGGGGATGAGCTTAATTTTCTCCCGTTCCAGCGCAACCCTTTTTGCTCCATACGGCAAGGGCAACTCAGATAAAACCATCGGCTCGCCGATACTTTCCTCGCGGCCCAACAGATAATCCACCGAAACACTCAGTTTTGAAGCAATTTTACTCAGTTTATTCTTGGGTGGCAAATTGGCACAAGCCTCCCAATTTCCCACCGCCCCGCTGGAAACTCCAAGAAAAACCGCCAACTCCACCTGACTCAAGCCCTGCCGCTCGCGAATCAGCTTCAACCGTTCCGAGAACATTTTGCGGGCATCTAATTGATCCATATTCTGAGCATAATTGAGCAACACTCACTCAGATTTCACTCTTTTAAGCGCAAAAAGCAATCAAAAAATGACTGCCGCGCTCGGTCAGGTAAAGTTCAGGCAGAGCTTACAATGCGACCTTTCTCTTCAACGGGAGGACATCCAAGTCTGTTTGGTAAATCTGAAAAACTAAGGGAAAAGCCTGCAGGTTGAATGGCGGTAGGAACAGCGAACAATCTCCGTCATTGCTTTGAATCCCGGCGCAACTGGCCATCGACCATGGATTCAAATTCAAACAAGGCCGTCGCTTCACACACCTCCGTCCGGGGCACCACATCGGTAAATCCCGCTGCCCGGCCATATTGCTGCTCGACGAAAACCATCCGACCTAATAAATTCGCCGCCAGAGGAAAGGTGAAACCCGTTGGACTCAATGACGAATTCCTCGCTATCTGACATGAAAAAATGTAATTGGTGTGGAAAAGAATATCCGGACGAATCTACGCTTTGCGACATTGATGGACGACTGCTGACAAGCGAGCCCGTGGCACAGGATTCCAGCGCGGTGAAAGTTCCACAGGCAAATGAACGTCCTACTTCGGTGACGATTATTTCCTGGTTCCTGGTCATCACTGCGGTCCTGGGCCTCTTCACGTGCTTGATCTCCTTCAATAACACCCAAGTGCGCGAGTTGATGAGCAAGAGTCCGGTTCCCTTCAATGTCCAAATTGCCATCAGCATCGTCGGCCTCGTGAACACCTTTGCGGCGGGCGTCGGAATGTTGAAAGGACGGAACTGGGCGCGGGTCTTGTACGTGACCTGGGCCGGATTGGCCCACTTTTACGGCTGGTTTACTTCCCCGTTGAAGCTGGCGACAATTCCCGGAGTGATATTCTTTCTGATCGTGACATTCCTGCTCTTCCGTCCGACGGCCAACCAGTTCTTCTCCACTCACTCAAAAAAAAACCTGCCGTAAATGTTCAAGATCATTCTTTATATTGGGGCCGGGTTTTTCTGCTATATGGTCAGCTTGATCGGCTTCGCCAAAGCGCCGTCGACCGGAGAAAAGTTAGCCATCCTGTGCGTTTTCTCGATTCCCGGGTTAATTGCCTTTTGGGCAGGAGCAGCCCTGGATCAATTTCAAAACTGGCGGAAGCCAGCTGGGCTGATTCTGCTCTCTGGAGCCGGGTTCACTCTGTTTGTCATCATCACTTTCATCTGCGTGAGCCGTGATCCGGCACTAAAGCCGGCCATGAAACCTGAAACAAGGCAGGTTCTCAGCGATTATGTCACCGGTTTCAGCCTGTTAGCCGCAATGGCGGTCACAGGGGGCGCTCTGTTAAAGACGAAAACCAGCAGTGAACCGCCACCCGTACCGATAGATTTGTCTGAGGAGGAATAAGCGGTTATTTCGTCCCCGGATTTTCTACCTGCACACCCGTCGCCCAGAGCGAGAGCGATGTTTCAAATACCGGTGATTACTTTTGACACGAATAGGCACGAATTAAACACGAACCAAAAGACATTTCAGGATTGAATTAGCGGAGCAATTGCGGTTCACTGCTGACTCGCAACAAGAGGACAAACATTAAGGGTGTGAAACTTAAATTCCGGCCACCGGGAGGATCGACCACGTGGGATTCCGTCATGCTGATTTTGCTCGGGCTATACGGGTTCGTCGTTTTACTATTACCGGGGACTAAAAACTTCATTCTGCCGCCGCTGATCGGTTTGGTGCTGCTCACCCTGGGTCTTGGTTTGTGGTTCCGCCAACAGTGGGCGCGCTGGGCAGGGATGACCATTATGGCTCTCGTGTGCCTCTATCACTTACGATTGGGTTTCGTCTCCGGATTCACATTTTCCAAGGCCCTGATCAGCTTTGGCGCTGCGTGGATCGGGTGGTCTTTCTATAAAGACCCGCTCGGAGAAGATGATCCGGAGGATGAAAAGAAGCCGATGATCTCGCTGGTGCTGTTTCTCAGCCAACCGCGCTATCTAGAGGAGGTGGTGCTGGCGCAATCCCTTTCCAGTGCGTGGGGCGTGCGGGTGAAAACGAAGGGTGAGCCGGATGACGAGAAAAACGAACCCGCAGCGACTGCCACCTTCGTCGTCGGCCGAAGCCCGCTCTTTATCGCCAGCTATCGGGGCGCGATTTATACGATCAATAATTTTGACCGGAGTTATTTTGAAAAGCCGAGTGAAGTGGCCGAGAGTTGCAATGAGATGCGGAGGCGCAAAGTGATTCTGGAGCATCAGGCGTGGTTGTCGGTCGATCTGATGCGGGTCGGCGAATCGGGAGTCACCGAGCAGGAAGCGTATCAAACTATTGGCAAGGTGATCGCGGAACTGGCGGGGCCGGATTGCCTGGGAATTCTATGTCCGCAATACGGGAAATTTAATATTTACGATCCGAGTCTGGAAGAAACGTTGCGCGGAGAAAATCCACTGGATGCCTTCAAACAAATGCCGTTGTTACCAGTCATTCACGTTGCCGATGACGATCCGGCGATGCAGGCGGCGGTGGCCGAAGCCCGCAGCCGTTGGCCGGAATTCAAGCAGGCTTTCAGCGAACGCACGGAGGGGCAAACGTTTAGCGTGAAAGCGCCGATTACGCAGGGGGAGAATACGGAGTTCATCTGGGTGAAAGTGGCGGGCTTAACTGCGGGAGCAATTCACGGCTATCTGGATAATGATCCAGCGAATCTCGGAGAAATGAAAATCGGGGATTATGTGTGCGTGCCGGAAAGCGATTTAAACGATTGGGTTTATCTCAAAGATGGCCGGCCAGTCGGGATGTTTACGTTCAGGGTGATTGGGGAAGCGCAGAAGCGCGCGCAACAAAACCAGTAACCCCATGGACAAAATTACGGACACAATTTGGATTGGGAATTTCATCGATGCAGGCGATCGAGAGGCGCTGCGACGCGCGGGGATTCGATCGATTTTGTGTCTGGATGGGTGTTTGGCAGGGAAGAAGGCGGATGAGGTTGGAGCCGAACGGGTGGAAGTTGTCCAACTGATTGATGGAGCGGGAAATCCGCCGACGGTGTTTTTGCGAGCGGTTCGACTGCTGAAGGAATTGAACACGCAGAATTCGCCCGTGCTGGTTCATTGCCATGCGGGGCAGAGTCGGTCGGCGGCGGTGGTTTGCAAATACTTCATGCAGGAGGAAGGAAACACACTGGCGCAGGCGATGAAGCGGATTACGGCGAAGCGGAAGGTCTCCATTATTGCGGGTTTGCAGGAAGCGTTGGATTTTTGAGCTATGGTTAGTGAGGATGGAACCATTGAATTTGACCTTCCGTGCGTGAAGATTTCACGACATATGCGACGGGAGGATTTCCTCAACTCATCGCTCTTTGCAATTTCCGAAACTCAGAATCAAAATGAGCCTTGGTCTCGTTATGGCTTCAAGCCGGTCACAGCGAAGAGAGAAGGTTATGCGGGCGATATTTGCTTTTTAGCTGATTCAATTTATTCCATCAGCCTTTGCTCCACCCGTCCGGAATTTGACACGTCTTGGGGAGATTGGACGTTTGAGAAAGAGCAAGCGAGGCATGCTTTTCATAAAAAGCTGCTAGAATCGTTCTTTTGCCGACCACCTGACAGCACTGGGCAAAATGGCGACGCCATGTATGCCTTCAATTGGGGAACGGTTTCATCCATAACGGATATTAAAACCGGAGACACCAGCATCTTGATTAAGTATGGCCGATCAAACTATTAATGCCTTTGAAGAAACGATCCGCCGTCGTGCAATTGTCTTCGATATCGGCGGTTTCCGTCCGAGCGAGAACCCAAAAGCGTCGTGGTTCGGACGAATAACTTGGTCATCGCCGTCCGAATCATGGCCAATTACTGATGGCCGCCCTCTTCACCCGCTGGCTCAAATCAATTTGACCGAATTACCGTATCGCCCACCGCGATTGGATGATATCGCCTTTCTCACGATATTTATTGATCCTGAACATTTGCCAAATGATGAACCAAATGGAACAAAATGGTGTTTACGAGCTTATAGAAATTTGGACGACTTAGTCCCACTGGTCGAACCGAAACTTGTTTCCCGTATACGATCTTTCCAAATGAAACCAAAAATCATTGAGGCTGATTATCCTACCCACGATGATATTCCAGTTGAATTGCCTGCGGAACTCAAAGACAGCTATTATGACCGCTTTTCTAACACGGACGGTTTAAAACTGGGCGGTTGGCCCACTCTCATCCAAAGCGAAATCTTCTGGGCTCCGTGGAACCAGCACCCAATATCTCCTGAATATGTTTTTCAAATTGATTCAACCGAGAAAGGCAACTGGCAATGGGGCGATGCAGGCATTGGCTATTTTGGCCGAGGGACAGTTGAAGGCCAGCGCGATGAGTGGGCTATTTCGTGGCAATGTTATTAAAATATTTCCGGCA
>JBEHZA010000256.1:0-7298 GCA_048497895.1 Verrucomicrobiota bacterium | reverse complement strand
ACGGCTGCCCGGTTGCGCTCGGATCTGCATGACTTCACGGCGTCGCCGGATGAATTCCGCGCCATCTTCCGCGTGCGCGATCAAATTGATTCTCAGATTGAAATACTCTACAGCGGCAACGATCCCGTGAGCGCCAAACAACGGCGCGAACTGGAAGGTCAACGCGAGCAGATGCTCAAACAAAGCTTAGGCACGGACCGGTATATCGATTTTAAAGTCAATCAGGACTCCACTTTCCGGGATGCGAAGTCACTGGCAGAACAACTCCAGGCAGCTCCGGAGGTTGTGCTGCCGATTTATGAAATCAATCACACGATGGAAGTGGAACGCCAGCGTATCCGCAACGACATCACGCTCTCCGACGAAGATCGCTCAGCCGCCTTGATCGCGCTGCAATTGGATCAGGAAAAATCCTTGCGCAAAATCTTAGGCGATGAAACGTATGAGCGTTATCAGAAGAGCAAGGAGCAATCCACCGGGGCGCAGTAAACCGGCGTCACGATGGGCAAACCAGAACCGAAGCATTAAGGCTGCATGCCGGGAATGAATAGCGCGAAAACCAGATATTTGATCATCCTCCTCGCCGTAGTGGGCTTATCCTTTTATCTCGTTCAACTCACCAGCCTGATCCGGACGGCAACGCATCTCCGGGCCGGCAAGGAGAAATTCGCCGCTCATGATTGGAAAGGCGCCGAGTATGAATATAGTCAGGCACTCAAAATCGACCCTGAAAATGTGGAAGCACTGAGCGCCCGCGGCGAGGTGAGACGAATCACCGGGGATTTGAAGGGGGCTATGGGTGATCTCAATCTCGCGTTGAAGTCGGAGCCAAAAAACGTTTACGCACTGGTCACTCGCGGAACCGTTAAACAACTCAAATCCGATTTAGCCGGATCCCTGGCTGACTTGAATCAGGCGCTCGAACTGGATCCGGATAATTACAACGGACACTTTGCCCGGGGCATAACAAAATCCTTGTCAAACGATCCGCGTGGAGCACTACAGGATTACAACAGCGCTCTTAAAATCCGCCCCTTTGACACCATGCTTTATGCCAACCGGGGACAAGTCAAATTTGATCTGGGTGACACCGCGGGTTCGCTCGCAGATTTCAACCGCGCCATTGAAATCGCTCCCGGGAGCGCAGAGGGCTATGCCGGACGGGCGAAGATCAAAAGTACTCAGAATGATCAGGCTGGTGCCATGGCGGACTTGAATCGGGCGCTGGAACTCAACCCCCGGTCGGTGGAAGCCTATAATATTCGCGCATATCTTAAGCATTCCTATGCCGACCAAAGCGGGGCCTTGAATGATTACAATCACGCTTTGGAACTGGATCCGAAAAATGCTTATGCTCTCGTCGGTCGCGCCCATATCAAACAAGCGAAAGGGGATATGACGGGCGCTTTAGCAGACCTGAACCACGCCCTCGAACTGGAACCCAATAACGCTCATGCGGCGGAAATCCGTGAGCACTTGAGCCGGTTAAAAAACGAAGGCACCAACTACCAAACCTCTCTGACGCGCTCCCTTGAACTTCAACCGAAGGATTTCAGCGGCTTCGCCCGGCGCGGCTATGCCCGCCGCAATCAAGGGGATTTCAAAGGGGCAATCGAAGATTTCAACGAAGCCATCGCACGAAATTCAAAGTTCGCCGCAGCCTATCATATTCGCGGAGTGGTTAAGCAGGAATCCGGCGACCTCACCGGCGCGCTGGCTGATCTTTATCGCAATATTGAGCTCAATCCGGATACGCAAACTTATACGCGTATTCGCATTTGGATGATTGAAATGAAGCAGGATTCGCGGAAGGCCTCGGAAAACCTCTCCCTGCACTTGAAACAACACCCACCGGATCAGGAATGGGAGTTCAAGCTTATGCAATTCCTGTTGGATAAATTAAGTGCGGAGGACCTCTATGCAGCCTCCAGTTCCACGAATGCCTACACTCAAAACGGACGTCGCTGCGAGTATTGGTTTTACTCCGGGATAAAGCACTTATTGGCTGGCGACAAACCACAAGCCGCCCGTGATTTCGAGCAATGTCTGGTGACCAATCAGAAGGACTTCGTTGAATATGTCAGCGCACAAGTGGAGTTAAAAAAACTTACTCCTTAAAAGGCCCGCTCACGTCACAATCCCCTTCACTAGATTTCCCGCAATGCCCGTGAGCCGCACGTCCAGTCCCTGAAATTTTACGGTCAGGCGTTTGTGATCAATACCCATCAGGTAAAGCATGCTCGCGTGCAGATCGTGAACGCTCACCACATCCTCCACGGCGCGATAACCCAACTCGTCCGTCGCTCCGTAAGCGATGCCCGGTTTCACACCGCCACCGGCCATGAACACATTGAACGCCAGAATATGATGATCGCGCCCGGTGCCCTGCCCCATCGGGGTGCGACCGAATTCGCCGCCCCATAAAATCAACGTCTCGTCCAGCAGACCGCGTTGTTTCAAATCCTTGATCAAAGCCGCCGTCGCGCGATCCACATCCTCCGCCGCATTCTTCATCCCCTTCTCAATGTCGCCGTGATGATCCCACGCGCGATGATACAACTGCACCATCCGCACGCCGCGTTCCGAAAGCCGCCGTGCCAACAAACAATTGGACGCGAAACTCCCATCGCCCGGCGTCTTCACGCCGTACATCTCGAGCATCTCCTTCGGCTCTTTACTCATGTCCGTGAGGCTCGGCACGGAGGACTGCATCTTGAACGCCAGCTCGTACTGCGCAATGCGCGTTTGAATTTCCGGATCGACACGGTCTTCCGCCAGAATGCCGTTTAAACGCTGCACCTCCTCCACCACCTGCCGCTGCGTGCTCTGACAAACGCCTTCGGGATTGCCCACGTAATGCACCGCATCGCCCTTGGACTGAAATTGAATACCTTGAAATTGACTCGATAACATGCCGCTCGACCACTGCCGCGCCGACACCGGTTGCTGTCCGCTCTTGCCCGCCGAAGTCAGCACGATGAAGCCCGGCAAATCCTGTGTCTCCGCACCCAGCCCGTACAGCAGCCACGAACCCATGCTCGGACGCCCCTTGATAATCGAGCCGGTGTTCATGAACGCGTGCGCTGTGTCGTGATTGATTTGCTCCGTTTGCATGGAACGAATCACGCACAAGTCATCCGCCACACCCGCGATGTTCGGAAATAAATCCGACATCTCCAACCCGCTCTGTCCATGCTTGCTGAAACCGCAAAACGGTCCCCGCGCCTTGAGCGTCGCGTTCTGCAATTGCGCGAGCTGCTGCCCTTTCGTAAATGATTCCGGAAACGCTTTCCCATCCAGCTTCTTCAACTCTGGCTTCCAATCAAACGTCTCCAGATGCGACGGACCACCCGCCATGCACAGATGAATCACCCGTTTCGCCTTGATTGGGAAATGCGGAGTCGTAATTACGCCCCGCCACGGACCATTAGCCTCCACTGCGGCGCGCGCCGACCCGATCAGACCCGGGTCCAGCAACGAGGCCAGCACAATGCCGCCTAAACCATAGGCCGATTGCGTCAGAAACGAACGCCGGTTAACACTCAGCGCAAACGCGCGCGGATCGAAGTTAGGTTTCATGACTCAGTAACGGGTAATAGTTTCTTGTAAGTTCAGCACCACGCGGCACACCGTCGCCCACGCCGCCAGTTCAGTCCGGTCAATCCCTTGCGCCTGCGGTTCCAGGCCGATTTTTAATAACTTTGCCGCATCCGCATCATCCGCACGATATTCCGCGCGCTGCGTCGCTAGAAAGGCTTTGAGCGAATCTCTTTCCTTCGGTTTGATCGGCCGGTCCACCGCCAATTGAAAGGCCAGATCCAACTTCGCTTCATCCGTCTTGAGATTGCTCTTCAGAATTCTCGCGGCAAAGACCCGCGCCGCTTCCACGAACGTCGGATCATTCAACAAGGTCAAGGCCTGTTGCGGCGTGTTAGAGACATTACGGTTCGCCGTGCATTCGTCGCGCGGCGGCGCGTCGAAATTCGCCAGCATCGGATGCAGGAACGTCCGCTGCCAGTGCATGTAAACCCCTCGCCGCCATTCCCGCTCATCCGTGTTAGCCACGTAATCGCGATCCGGAAATTGCAGGTTCGCGTAATAGCCCGGCGGTTGATATGGATAGACACTGGGGCCACCCACATCATCAAGATTAAGCATGCCCGCGATGAACAGCGCGTTATCCCGCACGAACTCTGCATCCAACCGGCGCGGATTCTGCGAAGCAAGCAAGCGGTTATTCGGGTCCACCTCTTTCAATTCCGGCCGCAAGCTGGAGCTTTGACGGTATGTGCCACTCATCACGAATAGCTTCACCATATGTTTCACATCCCAGCCGCTGTCGCGAAATTCCGCCGCCAGCCAATCCAGCAATTCCGGATGCGACGGCGGTTCGCCCTGTGCGCCGAGATCATCCACCACTGCGGAAATGCCGTTGCCGAAATATTGTTTCCACAAACGATTCATCACCGCGCGGGGCGTCAGCGGATTTTCCGCCGAACACAGCCACTTCGCCAAATCGAGTCGCGTCAGCCGGTTTTGCTCCGTGCTCGCTACGCCCGGCAGAAAATGCGGGGAAGCCGGTGATACAATCGCGCCGCTTTCATCCATCCAATTGCCGCGCGGCAGCACCCGGATGGTCATCGGCTCCATCGCCTGCGCCACCATCGTCCACGCTTTGCCATTCCGGCATTCGAGCACTTCCGCGTGCAATGATTTGAAGCGCGCAAACGCTTCCGCATCCCAGGCCGTGCTGAACAAATACGTGTTCACCAGCAACTGTTCTTGCGCCGCAGTGCGCTTGCGAGGAGAAGCCAGCAGCGCCTTGCGCAACGCTTCATTGGCCGTCTGCATGGGGTCTTCCGCACCAAACGGCGAAATAGAAAACCGTACTGGCACCACCGTATCGCCACCCAGTTCCACACTCAGCGTATCGTCCGGCCCCAATTCCACCGGCGCATCCAGCAGCCAAACGGACGTCTGTTTGCTGGTCTCATATTTCGTGGAAAGTTTCCATCCCGACTTCACCCCAATGACCTCCGCGGTCGCCTGGTAACGCGGGTCTTTGAAATCCGCCTCCGCATGATACACCGTCAGCTTGCGCTCCTTCCCGTCTTTGCCCTTCACACTGAGCGACAACTTCAATCCGGTCTTTTGCGCTCCGTTGGCGAGCTTTTCCTCCTCTTTCTTTCCGGGAATCGCTTCCAGCCGCAACGAGGCCATCCGCCCACTGGCGGGACGGAAATCAATGCGGAATTCCTCACCCTTGCCCGGCTTTTTCGAAAAGTGAATCACCGCACTGCTATCGATCACCGCGTTTGTATAAGCAGACGCCTTGCCGTCTTTCATCAACTTCACTCCCGCTGGCGTCGGCGTAATCCAACCCTCCGGATGCTCCTGCAAATACACGCGGCTTTCCGCCAGCCACTGAATGTAAGCCAACGACTGCTGCCCATCCGCGCGCAACTTCGCCGTGGTTGCGGCCAGATGTTCGCCCAATTGTTTTTCAAATCGCGCCTGCCGCCGTTTCAGATAAGGACTATCCACCAAAGCCTCCGGCGGAAACGGATGCTCATTGCTCCATCCCACCAGTTCCGGCGTCTTCGTGTAACCGTAATCCGAATACACGCCCCACTGCTTCAGATCGCCAAAGAACGCCTGCAACGAATAAAAATCCTTTTGCGAATACGGATCGAACTTGTGGTCATGACATTCGCAACAGCCCAGCGTCGCCCCCAGCCACGCGCCACCGATCGTCCGCACCCGCTCGGCATTATACTTCGCGAGATATTCCTTCGGTTGCGCCCCGCCTTCCCGCGTCATCATGTTCAGGCGATTAAAACCACTCGCCGTAATCTGCTCCGGCGTCGGGTTCGGCAAAAGATCGCCCGCAATCTGTTCCAGCGTGAATTGATTGAACGGCTTATTCTGATTGAACGCGTCGATCACATAATCGCGATAAGGAAAGATCCGTTGATTTTGATCACCATGATAACCCACCGTGTCCGTGTAACGCGCCACATCCAGCCACCAGACCGCCATCCGTTCGCCAAAGCGCGGTGACTTCAGCAAACGATCCACCTGCCGTTCATAGGCCCGGTTGCTCGTGTCCGCCAGAAAAGCTTTCGTCTCCTCTGGCGTTGCTGGCAAACCCGTCAGGTCCAGACTCAAACGCCGCAAGAGCATCCGCTTATCCGCTTCGCGGGAGGGCGAAATCTTCAACTCCTCCAACCGCGCCAGAATGTAAGCATCAATCGGATTCTTCACGGCGGCCTTTTCCTTCACCACCGGCACCGCGGGCCGCACCAAAGGCGTGTAAGCCCAGTGCATTTCATACTTTGCCCCTTCGGCCACCCACTTTTTAATCAATTCCTTTTGCGCCGATGTTAACTCCTTATGCGCTTCCGGCGGCGGCATCAAATCATCCTTGTCCGAAGTAAACAGGCGCTTGATGATTTCACTCTCCTCCGGCTTCCCCGGCACAATGGGAATTGCCCCCGACTTCGCCGGCTTCAACGCCTCCTCGCGAATATCCAACCGCATCCCGCCTTTGCGCGAATTCTTATCCGGCCCATGGCAATGAAAGCACGTATCCGACATGATCGGCCGGATGTCGCGATTGAATTGCACCGCGTCCTTATTCGCAGCCGACATCCCGCCGCCACCGCCTAAAATGACCGCGGCGACCAGCCACCAAAGGTCCGTGTCCTGTAAACGAAAGAATTTCATGCTGTTTAACGAGTGATCACCAAGGAATAGACGACAGCAGAACCGTTGTAATCAATATTAATCATGGCAAAAGCACCCCGTTTTTCGCCCACAACCTGAATAGTTCACGCCCATTTGGGATCAAAAAGCGCCTCCTCATTCTTCCTTAAACCAACCTTACCCATTGCAGTCGTTAATTTTAACTCATTTCCAGGCACGTTCATCCAGGTTTCTTTCGGATTTCGACCTTCGGTAATTCGTTATTTTCCACGTTGCAAGCCATACAAAGCCATACACGCTGCCCATTTCTCCCCTTCCGCACTTAAATTATCCCTGAATAGCCCTGAATAAGCCTGACAAACCCAGTGCGTGTCCCCTTTTCCCCGGAGCGCGGACCGCCGAGTCCGCGAGTCTTATCCCTTGCCAACCCTCTTGGAGCCGTGTGTATGGTCCCTTAAAATTGCCCCATAATATCCCATACAAAGCCATACAAGCCCATACACGCCGTCCAACCCGTGGGCCTCTTCTCCAATCCTGAAGGGATTACAGACATTAGCCGGGGGTGGACCCGCCGGGACCAGGAGGCGGGTCCA
>JBEHZA010000255.1:0-7321 GCA_048497895.1 Verrucomicrobiota bacterium | reverse complement strand
GGCGCGGGCTGACCGTCCTCTGCGTCGACGTCCAGGCCGACCAGAGGTGACTGTTTGGGTTGCCCGAAAACTTCACTGGTGGACGCATGATAAAGTTTGGGCCACTTGGGCAGGTCGCGGATCATTTCCAGCAAACGCAACGTCCCCATCGCGGTCAATTCGCAGGTGGATTCCGGAATGTCAAAACTCAACCCCACATGGCTCTGCCCGGCGAGATGATAGATTTCCTCCGGCGCAGTGGACATGAGGATCCGCCGCAATGTCGTCGGATCATCGAGGTCCGCATAGTGCAGAAACAACCGGTGCCCGTAAATGCTCCGGTCATGATACAGGTGCATCAATCGCGAACGCTCCAACGAACTCGTGCGGCGCACGACCCCATGCACCTCGTAGCCTTTTTCCAATAGCAACTCTGCCAGATAGGAACCGTCCTGGCCGGTGATACCAGTGATGAGCGCCTTGGTCATGACTTAGCCAGTCACTTTGACCCGGCCTTCGAGATGGCGTTTGAGCAAGTCCATGTCCGCATCCACCATGATCCGGACCAAATCCTTGAATTTTGTTTTCGGTTCCCAACCGAGCTTGGCTTTCGCTTTGCTGTAATCGCCAATCAGCAATTCCACTTCCGCCGGACGGTAATAACGGGGATCGATCTCGACGTATTTATTCCAGTCCAGTCCCACATGGCTGAACGCTTCATCGAGAAATTCGCGGATGGAATGCGTCTCATTCGTCGCAATCACATAATCGTCCGGCTCATCCTGCTGGAGAATCAGCCACATGGCTTCCACATATTCTTTGGCGAACCCCCAGTCGCGTTTGGAGTCCAGATTGCCGAGGTAAAGCTTTTGTTGCAGGCCCGCTTTGATGTGAGCGACGGCGCGCGTGATTTTACGCGTGACGAAGGTTTCGCCGCGGCGTGGAGATTCGTGGTTGAACAGAATGCCGTTGCTCGCGTGCAATCCGTAGGATTCACGGTAATTCACCGTAATCCAGTAGGAATAAACCTTGGCACAACCATACGGACTGCGCGGGTAGAAAGGCGTGGTTTCTTTCTGCGGCACTTCCTGAACCATGCCGTACATTTCGCTGGAAGAAGCCTGATAGAAACGGGGTTTGATGCCGGTTTCACGAATCGCTTCGAGCAAGCGGATGGTGCCAGTGGCAGTGATGTCCGTGGTGTATTCCGGGCTGTCGAAACTGACGCGCACATGGCTCTGCGCGGCCAGATTGTAAATTTCCTCCGGCTGCACTTTGCCGATCAGGCGCGACAGGGCGCTGGCGTCGCTTAAATCTCCGTAATGGAGAAATAACCGGCTCTTGCCGGAATGAGGGTCGTCGTAGATCGGGTCGAGCCGTCCCGTATTAAAGGTGCTGGCGCGGCGGATGATCCCGTGGACTTCGTAACCTTTGGATAATAACAGTTCCGCAAGATAAGATCCGTCTTGCCCAGTGATGCCCGTAATGAGCGCTTTCTTAGCCATACGTATAATGTCAGATTCGGCAACTTTGCCTTTAGTTGCAAGTTTAGAAATCAGTTTTGGTATTCGATGATCTGAGGCTAAACCAGTTTGCGTGAGTCCAGGGTGGCCCGCACCTTGGCCAAAAGCACGTCCGCGCGGAAGGGCTTTTGCAGGTAATTGGAAGCTGCTTCCAACGCATCCGGCTGGCCGTTTTCATCGCTGGGATAGCCGGAGATGAACAGCACCGGCAAATCCGGATATTCCTTTGCCAGCCGCGCGCCTAATTCCCGGCCACCCATTTTGGGCATGAGAATATCGCTCACGACCAGGTCCACCGGAGTGGAGCGCTTGTCCAACAGCGCCAGGGCTTCCTCTCCGTTGCCGGCCTCCAGCAAATGATAGCCCTCCATTTTGAAAAGCTCTGATAATACCGCGCGAACGGCATCGCCATCCTCCACGAGCAGGATGGTTTCATTCCCGCCCACCGCCGGTTTGGAAACCATCACGGGCAACGGTTCTTCCTTCCCTTCAAAATACGGTAAGTAAATCCGGAACGTTGTCCCACGTTGCGTCGTGCTCGTCACCGTGATCTCCCCGCCGCTTTGTTTAACGATGCCAAAGACAATGGATAATCCCAGACCGGTGCCTTTGCCGAACTCTTTCGTGGTGAAGAAAGGTTCAAACAGATGGCTTTGCACATCTTGCGAAATGCCTATTCCGGTATCAATCACACTTAACGTAATAAAGCGGCCGGGCCGGAACTCCGTGTCGAAACCCAGTAACGGCTCCGTCAAATCGACGGCATTCGTTTCGACGGTGAGCGTGCCGCCGTTGGGCATGGCATCACGGGCGTTTAAGGCCAGGTTGAGTACCACTTGCCCGATTTGAACCGGGTCGGCCCGCACCACTCCCAGATCTTCGGCCAAGTGCAGTTCCAGTTGAATATTGTCCCCGATCAAACGCCGGAGCAAACGGTCCATGTCCAGCACGACGTTGTTTACGGAGATCAACCGCAATTCCATCATCTGCTTGCGGCTGAAGGCCAGCAATTGGCTGGTCAAGGCCGTCGCGCGTTCCGCGGCTTTTTCGATTTGCCGCACCAGATCAAAATCCGGGTGAGTTGATTCCATGCTGCTTTGCAGCAGGTGCGTGTAACCCACGATCGCCTGCATGATGTTGTTGAAATCATGCGAAATGCCGCCCGCCAACCGGCCGACCGCTTCCATTTTCTGGGATTGGCGGAACTGGTTTTCCATCCGCTTCCGTTCAGAAATGTCCCGGATTACGATAATCCGCAGCCGGGTCGAATCGAGTGGGACTTCGTTAGCCGCCATGTCGATCGGTAAATGTGTGCCATCCGGACGGGTAATTTCCGTTTCGATCACCACGAGATGACGTTGCCGGGCCTGCCGGGAAAGGCATTGTTCGTACGCGGCCATTTCGGGCGCACTAAACAGGTTCTCCAATGGATAATTCAGCACTTCCAGCAGTGGGCGTTGGAAGATTTTTTCGGCGGCAATGTTATAGGCGGTTACATGGCCTTCGTGATCCACGACAATCACCCCGTCCACCAGGCTCATCAGGATCAGTCGCAACCGCTCTTCGGCGCGGCGGATGGAGTCCTCGGCGTTTTTCCGACGGGTGATGTCCTGCGTGACGGATTGAAATTCCAGGGCTTTGCCCGCCTCATCAAACAGCCGGCGGATCGTGCTGTGATGCCAGACGACTTCGTTGTTGGGCAGGGTGACTTTGTAATCAAAGGAAACCGCTGCATTATCCGCGGTTAGCGTGGAGAAATAATCCAGTGGCGTTTCGCGATCCTGCTCCGGCACATCCGCCAGAAAATAAGTGCCGAGCAATTGGTTGCGCTCTTTCCGGAAGAACCGGCAATAGGCATCATTGACAAAGGTCAGAAGACCTTTTGAATTAAAGCGGGAAATCAGGTCGGCCTGATCTTCAACGACTGCGCGATAACGTTTTTCGCTTTCCCGCACCGCTTGCTCTGCCACTTCACGTTCCATCGCCGCAGCGGCCAACAGCAAATTGGTGACCGCCAGCACGCTCAGATACGTGCCAATGAGCACCAGGCTTTCCTTTTCCGTGTTGGCGACAAACGGTCCGCGTTTGGACAGCAACGCTTGCACGGCCAGCGTGGCGACCACGAGAGTTCCCAGGGAAGCGCCCCGGGGTCCAAAGCGCAAGGCGCCCCAGACCAGAAAGGGATAAGGCAAATACGCCAGCGGATAATTTTGAATGCCGTAAACGTACCACGAATGAAAGGAAATCAAGGTGCCGGCAATCAAGCCGATCGCACATAAAGTGCCTTCCATGGTCATGTAGCGGCGCCATTGAACTTTGGAAGCGGAACCCCAGGTCAGGATCAACGGCGTGACGACCAAACCCGCCATGGCGTTGGGAACCCACCAACTGACGACGCTATTGAATAAATCCTCCAGCTCAATCCTGCCCACCAGATAATCACCGGCGGCGCTGAAGGCCGCTGTCACCGTGGTGCCCAGGGCACAGGCCAGGCCGACGAAACCGGCCACATCCCGCACCCGTTCGAGCGGGCTCTTAAACTTGACCAGCCGCTCCAGCAAATATTGGCAGACCAGTGCGCCGATCGTGTTGCCGATCACAGTGCTCAGGATAACCAGGCCGGAATCGACCCCGTTGATCCAGGCAAACAGCGCCGCTCCTAAAGCGACCCCGGGCCAGAAACGTTGGCCAAAGAGCAGCAGCGCCGCCAAAGCAATCCCGAACGGAGGCCAGACCAGATAGACATTGGTGGAGGAAAAAGCGAAGGACTTGCCAGTGATTCCCGCCACAACATAAAAGGCAACCAATATGATTACGCGAGTTACCGTGCTTAAACCCTGCTTATTCATTCATTTGCGCGCCGGATCTTCCTGTATCTTGTTGAAACTAAAGTGGCTGACTCTAGGCGTATCCCACTTAAAAAGCCACACCGGAATTAGCGTTCGCCAAATGTGTTCCGCAGCGATGTCATGGCGTTAATGGCTCAAAATGCCGTCCGCCTTGTGAAAAGCTTGAACCTGTCCGCCTGATCGTCTCCACTGTTCTTTCCTATGTGTAAGCGCACCTTGTCTGTTTTTTTACTCTGCCTGTCGGGTTGGGGCCGGTTGGCCGCCGTTGATGTTTACGTTTCCCCGTCGGGGCAGGATCAAAATCCCGGCACGCGCGAACAGCCTTTTAAAACCATTCAACGGGCTGCAGCGATGATGCAGCCGGGTGATCATTGCGTTTTGCGGGGCGGGACCTATCGGGAAACGGTCAAACCGCCTCACTCGGGCGCTGTGGGTAAACCGTTGGTTTTTTCAGCCTTTCCCGGCGAGCGGGTTACGGTTTCCGGCGCGGATGAATTAAAACTGTCCTGGACCCCGCATCAAGGCGGAGTTTATCGCGCCGGGAGTCCGGTTTCCTTCGGGCAGCTTTTCCTGGATGGGCAGATGCTGGCGGAAGCGTGCTGGCCGAAGCCGGATTCGGGTCAGTTATTTTCCACGAATCGTTCCCGGGCCAATGTGGGAACCGGATATGAAATTCTGGCGGACCCTGCCTTGCCACCGGGAGATTGGAATGGCGGAACCGTTCTGATCTGGCCGGGAGAGCAATGGAATAATTCCACCCGCCATATCACCAATTATGAACCCGGTTTGCGGTTCCGGTTTGATCGCGATTTTCGTCCGCTCCATGCGGATACCCTGCATGGCTTTGATCCGTTCCAGCCCAAAAAAGGCAATCCCTACCGCCTCTATGGCAGTCTGGCGGCAGTGACGGCTCCCGGCGATTGGTTTCAGGATGCCGCGACCAAAACCGTTTACTTCTATCCGCCCGCCGGCCAACGCCTGGAGCATTTGAATCTCGAAGTTAAGCAACGCAATTACGCCTTCGATCTCGAAAAACTTTCGTTCATCGAATTGCGCGGCCTGCAAATCTTCGCTGCCGGGCTTAATTTAACCGGGGCTGAACATTGTCGGGTGGAGGATTGTCATTTGCGGTACGTGAATCACGCGCGGGAGATTGATGGTTATCGGAAACCGTCCGTAAATAATTTTATGACCGGCCAGAGCAACGTCTGGGAACGTTGCAGTATTACCGGCGCGGCGCTCAGCGGCATTGAAATTGCGGGCGTCGGCAATCAATTGCGCAATTGTGTCATTCAGGATTGCGATTACCTGGGCGCTTATGCGAGCGCGGTGCATTTGAATCACGCCGTGGGCGCCGTGCTGGAGCACAACACCATTCGCCGTGCCGGCCGGGAATTGGTTGAGTTCAGCGGCTCCCGCCAATTGCGGCTGGCTTTCAATGATTTTTCCGGCGCGAACCTGCTTTCCAGCGATAGCGGTGCGCTCAAATGCTGGGGCACGGACGGGCAGGGGACGGTAATCGCTTACAATTGGGTGCATGATAACCTGGGGCCGAATACAGTCGGGGTTTACCTCGATAATTTCAGCACCAACTTCGTCATCCATCACAACCTGATTTTCAATAACAGCAATGTCGGTATTCGCCTTAACAGCGACTCCATTTCCAATCTTGTTTGCAATAATACCGTGGTGAAGAATCGCGCTGGCGCTTTCGGTGTTTTCACTTATCCGGGCAAGATTCCCAGTCAGCAAGGCACTCGCATTATTAATAATCTGGTGACGGGCAAAATGGATTTCGTGAAAGGCGAGTTGGCTCCAATGCTGGAAGCCAATGGAGAATTTCCCGTCGATGCACAGGGATTGCCCACGCCGGGTTCCGGAGCCGTCGATGCGGGTGTTAATGTTCCGGGAATTACCAGTCAATTCTCCGGTAAAGCGCCGGATATTGGGGCGTATGAATCCGGCGCCAAACCTTGGCAGGCTGGCGCCGATTGGCTGGTGAAATAACGGCTGCTGCGTGTGGTTACGACCAGTGCTTCACGCTCAACTCGGTATCGTTGACTCCGGCCGCCAAACCCCGTTGCAATTTGTGGTAAGTCGCCAGCGCGAGCAGCGGCCAGGAATTCCGGTAGATATCGTACTTCAAGTAGAACACGCGCGGGAAACCGGTGCCGGTGATTTCGTCTTCGCTCCACGAGCCGTCTTCATTCTGGTGTTGCACCAGCCATTCCACGCCCGCCTTCAACCACGGGTCGTTAGGGTCTCCGAAAGCACAGAGACCCATCACGGCCCACGCTGTCTGTGAGGGCGTGCATGCCCCCATCCCTTTGAACACCGGATTATCATACGTATCGCAACGTTCCCCCCAGCCCCCATCCGGTTGTTGTACGCGGCGCAGCCAATCGCGTCCGCGCGCCAGCCACGGTTGGTTCATATCCACCCGCAGCGCTTTCATTCCGCGCAAGACCTGCCAGGTGCCATAAATGTAATTCACGCCCCAACGGCCATACCACGAACCATCTTCCTCCTGCTCCCGCTGAAGATATTCAATCGCCCGCTGGATTTGCGGATGTTCCGGTGAATAACCTTCGTAACCGAGCAATTCCAGAATCCGTGCCGTAATATCCGCGCAATCCGGATCCAGCATCGCGTTGTGATCGGCAAACGGAAGCTGTTCCAGAATCTTCTTCGTGCAATCTTTATCAAAAGCCGCCCAGCCGCCATCCTTGCATTGGAACGTCATCAGCCATTTCAAAGCCCGCTGAAAGCATTCATCCCGCCGTTGCTTGTCCTTCGTTCCCACCAGCCGCAAGGCCAGTAACACCATCGCGGTGTCATCTACGTCCGGGTTCCACTTGTTGTTAAATTCAAAGACCCAGCCGGAAGGTTCCACCCGCGCCGGATTTTTATGCACCCAATCGCCCGCGAAACGGATTTCCTGATCCATCAACCATTCAGCCGCGCGTTGAA
>JBEHZA010000254.1:0-7336 GCA_048497895.1 Verrucomicrobiota bacterium | reverse complement strand
CCTTCCGCTCTTTCGTGTTAATGAAAACGGTAAGCGTTATTGCAGCTTTTCCAACGCGGCTTTGACAGCGGCGAAGTTAGGCAATTCTTTCGGGCTGGGGGTCTGTTCGCTGTATTGAACGACGCCGGCCTTGTCGATGACGAAGGCCGCGCGGGCACTGACAGCGCCGAGGCCGATGAGGTCAGGCAGCAGCACGCCGTAGGCTTCGGCGGTCTTTTTGTTCAGATCGCTGGCCAGGGTGATGCCGATTTTTTCTTTTTGCGCCCAGGCTTCTTGAGCAAAGGGGCTGTCCACGCTGATGCCGATAACATTGGCATTCAGGTTGGAGTAAGCGGAGAGGCCCGCGGTGATGTCGCACATTTCCTGAGTGCAGACGCCGGTGAAGGCGAGCGGGAAGAACAGGATGACGGTGTTTTTGGAGCCGAAGTTAGCGCTTAACTTAACGTCCGCCAAACCGGTGGCGCTTTTGGATTTCAGGGAGAAGTCAGGGGCTTTGGAGCCAACAGATATTGCCATAGTAGTAGTCAATTAAAGGTTAATTACTTCGAGGCCTGTGTTTATAGCACAGGTCATTTGCGTGTCAAACGATTGCCACACCCTACAATGCGGCGAGGATTTCCTGGGCGTGTTCCTCCGGCTTTACCTTGGGCCAGATTTTTTTGAGCAGGCCATCCGGTCCGATCAAAAAAGTCACCCGATGAGTGCCCATGTATTTCCGGCCCATGAAACTCTTCTGCCCCCAAACTCCGTAAGCTTCGACGATCTTTTTATCCTCATCGGCCAACAGGGTGAAAGGGAGCTGGAATTTCTTCACGAACTTATCGTGAGATTTTACGGAATCCGTGCTGACTCCCAACACCACCGCCCCTTTTTTGCGAAAGTCGGCAAAGAAGTCGCGAAAGGCGCAGGCTTCTTTTGTGCAACCCGGCGTATCATCTTTGGGGTAGAAGTAGAGAATGACGTTTTGACCCTGCAAATCCGTCAGCGAAACGGTGCCGCCACCACTGGTCTGAGCGGTGAAAGCCGGAGCGGGATCACCCACTTTTAAAGTTAATTCAATTTCTTTTCCCATAGTGGTTCAGGCTCATCAAAAAATTGCTATTCACGGCGCTGGAAAACGCTGATCTGCCTTATGCCAGCTACGGGCAGAATTAAGTTGTATAATTAATTTGTTAACAGGCGGTTGCAGTTGATTTCGTAGCTGCATACAGCCCAAAATACCATGGCATACGGATTGTTCAACAGGCAGATTCCGTTAAAGTGAGAATATGGCAAGAGAAGAATTTCTCTGTTAATGCTGGTGAGTGATAGGGAGCAGGGCACTCAACAGACTCATGAAAGGGTTAGCGAATCAGGCGTTGATTCGGCGAATTACGTAACCCGTTACCGTAAGGTATATTCTGACTTGCTTAGAATGCCCCATTGTAGCACACTGGCTGCATACGGGGCGAAATGGACATTAGGGTAATGTATAGGTGTTTTAAATTACTACGATGCGTTTTGGTAGTGGGTGCGGCCTTCGGGATGCAAACTCTGCTACCTGCTCAAACCAACGCGCCTGCCCGTACCGCGCTGACTTTCGGTGTGGACAAGCAGGGAGCTTTAACGGTTTCGACCGATCATCAAGCGCCGCAATCCCTGGCCGGTTTCAATGCGCATGCCAATTCCAGCGAAGCCAAAGGCTTGAATCTGGCAATGTTATCGGATGGACGTTCCATTCAGATTACCTCGGCTTCCCGGGAGGCAGTGGTAGAATTTTCCGGTTTTTCAGGAATGGCCATGCGGGTTCCGCTGGGGGATCAAGTGCGCTGTGCCCCGGATTTCAAACGTCTGTTGATTGATTTTGAAACGGCCGCTGCGAACAGCACTAATGCTGTTTTGTTCCGTTTCAGCGATGGCGGTAAGGCGGCCGTGTCAGCGGGCTCCAGTGCGCGATTCGATTTGTTTAAGGATGAGTCCTATTACTTTTCAGGTCATGGCCGGGTAGAAGCGGTCAATGCGGATGGGCGTTCTCTGGTGGTGAATCCTTTGCGCGGTCCACTGACGGGTGGTCCGCTCGTCAAGGTGAAGGACAAAGCCGGCATCGAACACATGCAACGTCTCTCGCCTATCAAGCACGTCCGGATTTTGGGCGAAATGATGGACACGCTGGATGTGCAACTGGATGTTGAACAGACCAAATTGAAGCAGGACGAAACGCGTTCGATGACGCTTGCGAACGGCTCCAAAGTGATGCTCAAGCTGGACCCGAAATATCACACGCTGAATTGGAGCGTTGAGAAAGGGTATTTCATGTTCCACGTAGTGGGAATCGGCTGCTTTACGGCGGCTGGCCTGACGGATCAGGCGGCCAATCAGCAATGGGACACCAGTTCCAAGAGTGTGGATTTGAGCAACCGCTCGCCGACGAATACGGTGCCGGCCAATCAAGTGATTTTGAGCACGATGTCGGTGAGCGCGTTTGCCGGAGTTTATCCGCAATCGTTGTTCCAATACGCGCAGCTTACGGACTGCGATAATTTTGCGGCGTCCGGCACCGGAAACCGGGTGACGCTCTACAGCTCGGCTACCGGTCAATCCTTTGACCTCGCTCAGGGCAATGTGCTTTTCCAGGCCGGTCAGATCGTTGGGGGAGCAGCCACCAGCAAACCCACTTTGAGCCTTTCGTGGCAGCCGGGCAGTGCGTTGGATCTTCGCGGTCCCATGGGCATTAAAGTTGTCAAACCGGATACCGAAGTGAATTTTGACGTGCAGGAAGTGGGACAGTTTGGAGTGAAATACGGTTCGGGCGGAGCCATCACCGTCACCGCGAATGCCGGCAGTTATTCAGTCACGGTGCAGCCAATCAATGGCTGGTCGTTCGATGTTCCGGAAGGCAGTTCCGTCCGGTTTGATTATGATCCCAGCAAAGGCACCTTTACGGTCCGTGCGGATGCGGGCAACGCCGGATCGATCAGCGCCAATTCCGGTGAAGGCTTTCTCCCGCAGTTGACGCCGGATTCCACGCTGACTTTTGTGGTAGGCAATGCCACCTCCTCTCTGGCGGGTTCTCAAGGCACCATTATTTTCTATGAAGCAGCCGGTGGCGGCAGTGCGTATGCGTTCGGCAAAGGGCCGGCGCCAGTGTCATTGCCGACCGGGTTGACGGCCGGAATTCCAACTTCGCCTACTGGTGATCTAATCGACAGTTCGCGGATCTTGCAGCCTTCGGTGAGCGGGTTCAATGGGCAGTAAGATCAGCGGCACTATGGGGTTCTTGAGGGTCAGTGAAAAAACGGTTTTAAGACAGTAAGGTCAAATCGTGATTAACTTTAAATCGAAAGCAAATCGACAACCGGATATGAGCGAGCCATTGATGGGCTCGACTGGCAGTCGTGAACTGGTGGTGGCGGCTTGCGGGGTTATCTTTGGCCTGAGCGTGGCAGTGCCCAATGCAGTGGCGCAAAATCAGGATCAATTTTTGAGCCGGACCAGTCCGACTCCTCCGTATCGCACTCCGGATGCCACCCAATATAACCTTAAATGGGGCAATGTGACGGGGCGCCTGTCTGCTTCCGTCGTCTCCGAATTCAGCGACAATATTAATTTGTCCGAAAATCATCGCAAAGCGGATTTTTATATTGGGCCGGAAGTGGGAATTGGATTCCTCTGGCCGATTTCTCAATCCAACGTGCTTCAATTGGACATTGGCGCCGGTTATCGCTGGTACGTCAACAGTCCGTCGATCAACACTTTTACGATCTCGCCCAAGAATAATTCCCATCTGGATTATTACTTGTACATCGAAGACGTACGGATCAATATTCACGATTCTTTCTCCATCCAGGTGGACCCGACGGATCTGGCTCAGGTCAGCGGCGGGCCGACGACGCTGCTCAATTTCCGGCGCTTGTTGAATACGGCTGGTTTGGTTGCGGAATGGCGGGCCAACAAGCAAACGACGATCTATGCCGGTTACGATTATTCGATCGAGCGTTCGCTCTCCGGACAGTTCCAGCAGTTGGATGTGGATGACCACACTTTTTCCGCGGGCGTTAATTACGCTGCCTCATCCCGTTTAACGGTAGGGTTGGGAGCCAGTTATACCATCAGCGAGTATCTGCAGCAGATTCAGAATAACGGGCGGAGTTTTACAATTGGTCCCCGTGCCACTTACAAGGCCACGCAGTTCCTTACGTTTGATGCCTCGGTCGGTTACAGTGTTTCGACCTATGACAACTCTGGCACCATTGGGGATACTTCTTCGTACCGTGGGTTGACCTATCAGGTGGGTGTTAGTCACAAGATTAACAAGCGCATGAATGAAGATTTGCGCTTCAGCCAGGGAATCGGCATTGGGCTGGGCAGTAATTTTACGAAGACTTCAATTTTGCAATACGACATCTCGGCTCAATTAACCAGTGCCGTCACGGTGAATGCCCTGGCCGCTTATGAAATCCTGGAAGGTTCCAGTTCGGCGGTGGAGAAGGCCAGCCAAATTGTTTTCACCCTCGGCTCGGCGTTCCGCATCGCACCCCGGTGGAGTTTGGGGGTGGCCTATACGTTTGCTTTAAAAGACTCCAATCAACCAGGGCGTGATTATGTCCAAAACCGTGTTACTTTGGATTTAACCCGCCAATTCTGAGGTTATGCTGAAACAATTTCAACTCACTGCGATTTGCCTGGCTGCCTGGCTCGGCTGTTCGGGCCTGCTGCTGGCGGCGGACCGGAATAGCTCTTCGAAGGCTGCCAAAAGCACGAATGCTACTGCCTCTGCGGAAGGCACGAATGCCGCATCAACCACCAGCACCAATGCGACAGGGACGAACGCCACGGCAAGTGTGTCCACCAACTTAACGCCGACAGAAGTGCAGTTCACGACTTACATCCTGGGGCAGCAGGATAAGATTGGTTATCACATTGATGAAGACCCGGTGAAAGCCAACGACTTTCTGGTGCTGACCGTCAGTGCCATCGGTGAAGTGTATTTTCCAGTCAGTGTCAGCTTTCAGGATACGCAAATTCCCATCGTGGCCAAAGGCAAGACTCTGGCGCAAGTGCAGGCGGAATTAAAAACCAAACTGGAAGCGGAATATTATAACAAGGCGACGGTGCGCTTGCGTTTGCTGGACCCCAACCGGAAAGCCGGTCAGGTTATTTTCACAGGAGAAACGCGCGGCATTCTATCCCTGCCGCCGGGAGAAACGAAGTCCCTGTCGCAAGCGCTCGTGCAATTGGGTTATTCAGAATTTGCCAACCTCAAGAAGGTTGAAGTTTCCCGGGCTGATCCGTCGAATAACGGCAAGCCTGCCGCTCCGATTATCGTGGATATCGATGCGGTGCTGAACAAGAACGATCGCTCTAAAGACCTGATCTTGCAGGATGGGGATTACGTGAAAGTTTCGCAGAAGTGGTTTAACATTAAATGATGTGCCAGGATGAGTAAATCACCATCAAGTTTACCGTATCCGCCTACCAGTGGCGGCACCTCGCTCGTGGATCGAATGAACATCTCGATCCATCTGCGGAAATATTTTAAATTGTTCGCGCGCCGCTGGTGGATCCTGCTGCTCTGCGTGGTGGGGGCTACCGGGAATGCCATCTATAAGGCGAACACGACGCCGGATGTCTTTCAATCCTCTTCCCGGCTGGGCATTGCTCCGCGGGTGATCACGGCGAACGAGAGCCCAAGCCAATATCAGGAAGCGCTGGATCATTACTACGATAACCAATTGGAGTACATGCGCGGCATCAAAGGCCGGGTGGAACGTGGTTTGGCGGATTACCGCAAGGCCGATGGGAAAGCGCCTACGTTTGTGGTGGCGGACGCTGCGAAAGGTCCGGGCTCAACGTTCCTCATGACCGTGCAGAGTGATGATTACGAATACGCGCGGCGTTATGCTGTGGCCTGGCCTCGTGAATTTATCAAATACAAGGAAGAGCTGAAATCGACCACCATCGATAACAAGGTGAACAGCATCCGGCAGGAGGTTTTGCGCTACGAACAAGCGTTGGCCAAGACCCGTTCCGAAATGAGTGATTTCCGGAAGGAACATAATATTAACAGCGCTTTGGATGAAGGCCGCGCGGCTCAGAAGCGGCTCGATGATCTGAAGACGGAACATCTCGCCATTCTTACCCGGTTAAAACTGCTGGAAAACAAGACGATTGAGGAATTGGAAAAAGACGGTTTTAACGACAAAGACAAAGAAGGCGATAAAAAAAGCGCCAAAAAACCCACGGACACGGCGGGTACGGATGATCCGTATAACACGGACAACGCCTACAATCAGCTCAAGCTGACGCTGAAAAAACGGGAAGCGGAATACAAGGAGTGGCTGACCTCTTTGAAACCGAAGCATCCTTACCTGGCAAAATTGCAGAATGATATTCGCGATATTCAGGTCAACTTGAAGTTGCAGGAAGACCTGATCGCCGATCAAAGACGCGCCCGGTTGGAGGACATCCGTTCGCAGAAACAAGAACGTCTCGAATCCCTTCGCCGGGATGAGCAGAGCTATTTGCCGTTGATCGAGGAAATGAGTCAGGAAGTCCGCAAATCCGGCAATATTCAAAACGAATACGACCGTCTGCAAAAAGAGGAAGTTTCCAGTGAACGCTCGCTGGATTCCCGGCGCAAAGAGCTGGATGACACGTTGCAGATGAACACGTCGGAAGAGCAGATTACGGCCATGGAAGAAGGCGAAGGCAGTCCGGCGGCGATTGGGCCGGAACGCAAGAAAATGATTATTAACGGCTTTGCCATGGGGCTGGGCGTCGGGATTGCGATTATCTTTTTATTGCACCGCCTGGATGACCGGTTGGAACTCGCGGAAGATATCGAAGATGAGTTGGAAGAGCCGGTGCTCGGCCAGGTGCCGCAACAGGACACGACCGATTTGAAGGAAGGCCGTTTG
This sequence comes from Verrucomicrobiota bacterium, assembly GCA_048497895.1. GTDB lineage: Bacteria > Verrucomicrobiota > Verrucomicrobiia > Limisphaerales > JBEHZA01 > JBEHZA01. The sequence goes on along the minus strand of JBEHZA010000254.1, from coordinate 440 downwards.
CTGATCACGCATTTGCAGCAGCATAATATGTTTGTGGAATCGATCCGCGGGGTGCGTTCGGCCGTGATGTTCGGCACGCAAGGCAAGCGGAAGCAGGTCATGATTGTGACCAGCGCGGTTCCGGGTGACGGGAAGACGACCTTTACAGTGAATTTTGCCGCCACGCTCGCGAATGCCGGCACCAAGGTGCTGTTGGTGGATGCGGACCTGCGGCGCGGCAACGTGCATCATTACTTTGAATATTCCCGCGAGCCCGGTCTTTCGGAAGTACTGGGGGGACAACTCCACTGGAGCGATGCCGTGCGGGAAACGCCTCTCAAGACGCTGCACATCATTTCCTCCGGCCAATTGCCCGCGAATCCGGGTGAATTGCTGATCAGCCCGGTTACCCGTGAGTTTATCGAAGAGGCTCGCCGGGAATATGATCATATCCTGTTCGA
>JBEHZA010000253.1:0-7361 GCA_048497895.1 Verrucomicrobiota bacterium | reverse complement strand
AGGACATCGCCCGCCTCATCGTCGAAGGCACGGTCGACCGCAAGGAAGGCCATGAGAAACGCATTTATTGCACCGGCCATTCAAACGGCGGTGGGTTCACGTATCTCCTGTGGGCCGCTCGCGGTGACATTTTCGCGGCGATGGCGCCTTCCGCTGCCTTGGCGATATACGTGGATAAATTGAAACCCAAGCCGGTGATGCACCTGGCTGGAGAACAAGACACCCTCGTAAAATTTGAATGGCAACAGAAAATGATGGCAGCCGAACGCAGACTGAACAGTTGCGCTGCCGAAGGTAAAAGCTGGGACAAATTGTGTCTCGAATATCCCTCCAAAACCGGCACACCGTGCGTCACCTTCATCCATCCCGGTGCGCATAATTTTTCCGAAGCCGCTCCGGATTTGATCGTGAAATTCTTCAAGGAACATCCAGCTCCCGTTCCTGCCAGCGCAAGTGTTTCTGGGGCTCCTTGAACGAATGCGGCGTGGTGGGTGGTGTGATTCTATCAACACAACTTGCGGAGTTGTAGCAGACCGCTTAAACCTCAAAAAACCACCTTGACGCCATGCGAGCGTTGCTTAGCCTCCCGTTCATGAGCACCCGCAGAGGAGATGGCCGCGCCACATTCGCTTGGCCCAAATCGTTACGAATCCCATCAAGCATCCAATTTTTGATCGGAGCCTTACTGATCGCCTTGAGCCTGGAAGCGGTCACTTCCAGCCATGCGGTTGAACCAACGAGCGATCTGACGAAGACGTTGGAACGTTATGACCGCGGCATCGTGCTGATCCATTGCCAGAACCGTAAAGGTGAGGATGTGCAGCTCGGCACTGGCTTTGTCATTGACGCCAAAGGACTGGTTGCAACCTGCTATCATGTGCTGCGGGGAGCTTCGGGGGCGACGGCCACGCTGGCGGATGGCACTAAAGTCGCTATCAAAGGCGTGCGGGCCTGGGATGCACTGGGAGATCTCGCGATTGTCGAACTGGCGGAAGTGCCAAAAAATCTGGCGGCGTTGTCACTTAAACGCGATCTCAGCCGGCCCGTCGGCACGGAGGTCATCGCCATTGGCAATCCTTATGGTTTTAAATTCACACCCTCGCTGGGAATTATCAGTGGGGTTTACACCACCGCCGAATTGCCGCAACCGTTCTCCGATTGGATTGGCGCGCCCGAAAGCAATGTCTGGGTGCAAACCTCCGCCCCGATTGACGGGGGGAGCAGTGGCGGGCCGTTGCTGAACCGGCAGGGTGAAGTGCTGGGCGTGATTACGTGGGCTGCCGGCAGTGGTGGAAAGCTCGGTTTTGCTTCGGATGTTCGTCATCTTGTTGCTCTGTCGGAAAAAACCGGGAAGGGGTTGGTAACGATGGCGGAATTGACCGGACCGGAGGAGGATTTGCGCGAATTGGCGGAGGAATTTGGCAACCAGGATTATTGGTTTCCCGGCTTCGGCAGCCGGATGAAGAGAAAGAAGGAGCGTTCCCCGACGGAGGATTATGTGCCGCGGGTGTGGGAATTTGCGCAAAAGTATCGAGGCAAACCGGCGGAATCTCTGGCGTTGCAATTGCTCTGGTACATGGTGGCCAATCCACAATGCAGCACGAATTGCGGTTCAATTGTGACAGCAGCAGCGGCCCGTACAATTGCCAATTACGCGGACAGTCCGGAATTTGTTTATCCCGCTTTGAATCTGCAAACTTCCCGGCTGAAAGAGGCGTCGGATTTTTTGCAAAAGCTCGGTGAACAAACACACAACCAGCGCACGCGGGCGGCAGCCTGGCTGGCGTTGGCCATTAGTCTGGATGGCGATGGCAAACATCCGGCACGCGCAGATGAAGCTTTGAAATGGGCGGAGCGGGTGAGCAAGGAATTGCCGGACGTGAAATTGCGCGGTTCAAAAATGAGCCAATCGGCCGGTGAACTTGCTTATAAACTGAAATACCTCGTCAATGGCCGCACCCCACCCAAACTTGAAGGCGTGGATGAAAATGGCAAACCGGTGAAGTTGAGCGATTTTCGCGGCAAGATTGTGCTGGTGGCGTTTTGGTCGGATCGTTTCCCCGATTGTCGCGAGCTGTACGCCGAACAGCGCCGCCTGGTTTCCATTAATGCCGGACGATCTTTCGCCCTGCTGGGCGTCAATGCGGATAACCCGGCGCAACTACGCAAACTCCGCGCCGAGAAAGAAGTGACCTGGGCCAGTCTGGCGGATGGCTCGAAAGGGCCGGTTGCGACCGCGTGGCACGTTGAAGCGTTCCCCGCGTTTTTTATTCTCGACGAAAATGGCGTTATCAAAAACAGCAATCCCGACGCAGCCAATTTGGAAAATGCCGTCAGCCGCGCGATAAAAGGGACGGGCAATAACGTGATCAAACCTGACAGCAATGGGGTGGTTACGTTGTCTGCTTCGCGAGGCGAACTCCACGGTAACCGCATTGAGATGGAGACGCGGGGCGGTGAGCAGGTCATAGCCAAATGGTCTGTGCCCAGCGAATGGGTTTCCTGGGAAGTGAATTTTCCCGAACCGGGCAAATACCGGTTTTCAGCCACCTATTCTACTGTGGCGAAAGAGCAATTTGGCCTGAGCCTGGAAATTGACCAGCAACGGGTTAATGTCTCCGTGCATTCCACCGGTGGCGCTACGCAATATGAGGAAGGGCGGGGTGGGGTGATTGAAGTGGCGCAGGCCGGGGAGCAAACGGTCAAAGCTAAAGCCAATAATCCGAAGCGGTGGAAAGCTTTAAGTCTTAAAGAAATCAAGCTTGCTCCAGTGAAATAAAAAACGCTGAAATCCCTCGTGTTTACCGGTCTGATGTTTCCGATACATTGACCTTCGGATGTTGCTCAATGGATATGCCGGATGCGGTTCCGGTTTTTCAGTTTCTTCCGGTGACGATGGGTATCAATGACCAGCACGAAGAAAATGATCAAGCCGCCGACCAAGAGCAGAATGATCATCGGTTTTTGCTGCCATACTTCCCGGATAAAACTGTAGGATTCGGCAGACATTCTAACTTAACATAAGCCTCCTTGAACAAAACACCAAATGCCAATCTCTGGGGTAAGTCCCCCGGTCGGCCGTGAGGCAGAAGGATTCATTAATTCTATGATCACAGCGGCTCTTTCGGAAATTGCCCGGCAACGTTTGATTAGCCAGCAAATCGCCGTCCCTGGTCAGACGCATCCGCAAGCCGTGGTGTCTGCGCTCGGCGCCATGCAGGCGCAGGATTATCCGGGCGTGCTCTGGGCCATTGGTTTGCGCCTGCCGGCAGCGACGGAAGCAACGATTGAGCAAGCTATTGCAGAACGCGTGGTGGTGCGCACGTGGCCGATGCGTGGCACGCTGCATTTTGTGGCGGCGGCGGATGTGCGGTGGATGCTCGAATTGTTAACCCCGCGTGTGATTGCCGGGAGCAAACATCGTTCTCAAAGGCTCGAATTGGATGCGACGATTTTCGCCCGTTGCCGGAAATTATTCGAGCGCGCCCTGCAAGGCGGACGTCAGCTAACGCGTGACGCCATGCTGGCTTTGCTGGATGCGAATGGCATCTCCACCGCTAATCAGCGGGGTTATCACATTCTCTGGCGGCTCTCCCAGGAAGGAACTCTTTGTTTCGGCCCGCGCTCAGGCAAGCAGCATACCTTCGTGCTGCTCGATGAGTGGGTCGCGCCGGTGAAAAGTCCGGCCCGCGAAGCCGCGCTCACGGAATTGGCGCGTCGTTATTTCACCAGCCACGGTCCGGCGACGCTGGCCGATTTTGTCGGCTGGGCGGGTTTGAAAGCGGCGGATGCCCGCGCGGGTATTGAGGGCGCTTCAAAGCATCTGATAAAAACGGTCGTGGCGGGCAAAACGTATTGGTTGTCGGCGGATTTGCCGGATCTGTCTCCGGCTGCTCCCTCTGCATTTCTCTTGCCGGGCTTCGATGAGTTTATTTTGGGCTACAAAGAGCGCGAAGCAGTGCTGGAAGCGCGGCATGCGCAGAAAATTGTTCCCGGCAGCAATGGCATGTTTTTGGCTACGGCGGTGATTGATGGCTGCGTCGTCGGCACATGGAAACGCGTAGAACGCAAAAAAGGGATAATCATTACGGTCAATGCTTTTGCACCCCTCAAAAAAGCGGAGAAAACCGCGCTGGCCACGGCGGCCGAGCATTATGGCCGTTTTGTTGGCCTGCCGGTAGAATTTCAATGTTCTCAGGTATAAGCAAAAGTTCGCGATTGATTAATTCTTTTCATGCAGTTTCCCGCTAATTGTGTCGCTATTGGTTGGCTCGTCTCTACTCTCACCCGCGCATGATTTTCGACGGATTCATCCGTTATTAAATAATGACGGAAGAACTGTCTCTCCCCGTCACGAAATTTCAGAATGATTATGAATCAAATACACTTTATTGGCGGCGAAAAGGGCGGAGTCGGCAAATCCGTCGTGGCCCGGGTGGTGGCCCAATACCTGATCGACAAAAACATCCCATTCCTGGGCTTTGACACGGACCGTTCCCATGGCTCGCTCCTCCGCTTTTATACCGACTACGCGTCCCCCGTGGTGGTGGATCGTTACGAAAGCCTGGACACCATTGTGGAAGCCGCGAGTGAGAATCCGGAGAAACGCATCCTGGTCGATCTCGCTGCGCAAACGCACGATCCGCTTGTGAAATGGATGGATGAATCCGGCGTGTTGGAAATGGCGGAAGAACTTGGGCTGGCCTATACCTACTGGCACGTGATGGATTCCGGCAAAGATTCCGTCGATCTGCTCAAGAAGGTGCTGGATCGTTTCGGTTCCCGGCTCAACTACGTGCTTGTGCTCAATCAACTGCGTGGCGAGAACTTTGAAATTTTTGAAAAGTCCGGCGAAAAAGAACGTGCATTAGAACTCAACGCCAAAATCATCTCCCTCAAACGACTGCATGAACCGGTCATCACCAAGATCGATGCCGGCAGCACCAGTTTCTGGGCCGCTAAAAACAAGAGTGATACGGACACCAAAGGTTTGGGACTGCTGGAACGCCAACGCGTCAAGATTTGGTTGAACCACGCCTACGCGCAAATCGATACCGTTGGCATCTGACCCCGGCTTGCGCCGCCCATACTGGTGGGATAGCCTTTCAAACAGTCAAACCGCCGGTTTCACGGTGAAACCGGCGGTTTAAACTGAAATTATGTTTGAAATGGAACCCATCGGCTGGGTTGAGAGCGCCCGCCTGAACGTGGAGGATGATTATTGGGGCGGCCTGGAAGCGCGGATCGTGCTCACAGAGGCTGTGGAAGCCGAGGCACTGGCTGGCCTTGAAGATTTTTCTCACGCCGAAATCATTTACGTGTTTGATCAGGTGACCCCTGCGAAGGTTATTCGTGGGTCACGTCATCCACGCAATAACCCTGCCTGGCCCAAAGTCGGCATTTTCGCGCAACGCGGTAAAAATCGTCCCAACCGGATTGGTAGCACCATCGTGCGGATTGTGCGCCGGGAAGGCCGTGTGCTGATCGTTGCGGAGTTGGATGCGGTTCACGGCACGCCGGTTCTTGATATCAAACCGGTGATGCAGGAATTTCTGCCACGCGAAGCCGTGCGCCAACCACCGTGGTCACGGGAGTTGATGCGCGAATATTGGTTCCCGGTGAAGTCGTAATTGCAAAAGCTGTTTACTGGATGCTGGCGTGGCCACTATGCTGCCCACCAAACAACCGGTGAAACAACAGGATGGTTATGAGCAATTTTGAGCAGTATGAAGCGATTGTGGTGGGAGGTGGTAAAGGGGGCAAGACACTCGCGGTCGATTTGGGGCATCACGGCGTCAAGACAGCGCTGATTGAGCGCGATCCCGGCATGATCGGCGGCACGTGCATTAATGTGGCGTGCATTCCGACCAAGACCTTTATCGCCAGCGCGCGGTTGGCTTTTGCGACGGCACATGCCGGCGAGTATGGCATTCGCACCGGTCCAGTTGCGGTGGATTGGCTGGAAGTAAGAAAGCGCGTTGAAGGTGTAGTGGCGGGCTTGCGGGCGATGAATCACAAGAATTTTACCAGTGCGCCCAAGCTGGATTTCATCCTCGGCACGGCCCGTTTTCTTGGTCCTCAGACGATCGAAGTGCGCGACCTGCAAGGAGGCTTGCGTCAACTCACCGCGCCAAAGATTTTTATCAACACCGGCACTCGTCCTGCGCTACCGCCTCTACCGGGACTCGCCGAGATTGGACCGTTGGCGCTCACGAGCAACAGCATCCAACGGCTGGAGGCGCTGCCGGAGCATTTGATTGTTTTAGGCGGCGGTTACATTGCGCTGGAGTTTGCTCAGATGTTCCGTCGTTTCGGGAGTCGGGTTACCGTCGTTGAACGTGGTCCTCAATTGCTGGCGCGTGAAGATGCGGAGGTGGTGGTGGAATTGACTAAGTTGTTGCGCGGTGAAGGGATTGAAATTCACCTGAACGCCGCATTGGAGCGGATGGAGAAAAGTGGAGACGGGGTAGGGGTGAGCCTTAAAACTCCTGAGGGGATTCAGCAGGTTCATGGCTCGCATGTGCTGGTAGCGCTTGGACGTTCACCGGTGATTGAAGATTTGCAGTTGGCTGCGGCCGGAGTGGCGACCGATCAACGAGGCTTCATTCAGGTGAATGAACGCCTGGAAACGAATGTGCCCGGCATTTGGGCGTTGGGAGACGTGAATGGCGGTCCCCAGTTCACGCACGCTTCACTGGATGATTACCGGATAGTGAAAACCAACGTTTTTGGCGCAGGCGGCCGCACGACGAAAGACCGGTTGATCCCTTCCACCCTGTTTACCGAGCCGGAACTGGCGCACATTGGCCTTACGGAGAAGGAAGCGCGGGCCCGGGGTTTGGCTGTGCGCGCGGCCAAAGTGCCTGCCGCGGTGGTGCCGCGAGCCCGGACTTCCGGCCATCCGCAGGGCGTGCTCAAAGCAGTCGTGGAGGAGGGGACGCAACGCATTCTCGGTTGCACCCTGCTGGCGGCGGAGGCCGGCGAAATGATCAGCACGGTTCAGATAGCGATGGTCGCGGGATTGCCTTATACCGCGTTGCGCGATGCGGTGCTGACGCACCCGACGATGACTGAGGGACTTAACAATCTATTCGCGGCAGTCCCGTTGTAGTGTAATCGCCGGAACGTTTACATGGATAAAGTCGTAATTCATTCTGACGGCGCGTGTCATGGCAATCCTGGACCGGGTGGCTGGGCGGCGACCTTGTCGAGCGGTCCGCATAAGAAAGAAGTTTCCGGCGGTGTGGCGGCTACGCCCAACACCCGCATGGAACTGCAAGCGGCGATTGAAGGTCTGAAAGCGCTCAAGCGGCCTTGTGAGGTGGATTTTTATACGGACTCCAATTACCTCAAAGATGGCG
>JBEHZA010000252.1:0-7365 GCA_048497895.1 Verrucomicrobiota bacterium | reverse complement strand
GAGCGCGTGCCCATGACCAAGCCCTCGAGGGGCGTGAGGCCTATTCATCCGCATTAAAAGCGCACTCGATCAGTCCCGGCCCTTCTCCGTCGCGCCATAATTGCACCGCTTCCGCCAACGCCGTGACGCTGGTAGTTTGCGCGGTGAATAGCCCCATACGAGCAGCCACTCCGGCGAAATGACGGTCCTTCATCAAGAGTGGATCGCAGGTCCAGCCCTGAGAGAGAGCCCGACCTCGAACACTCCCATAGTAACCATCCTTCATGACCAAGACGAGCAGTTTCAAGCGGTTTTCCACCGCCAGACTTAACTCGCTAAAGAAAGCGCGCAACCCGCCATCGCCAATCCAGAGCACAACGGGGTTAGCTTGCGCTACGGCACTCGCGCCCAGCGCATAGCCCACGCCCATCCCCAGATAACGTCCATTCGGGGTGCCCAGAATCTGCCGCTCATCCGCCACCCGCAAACAATGCTCGCCCACCACCGTGAAATTACCGGTATCGAGCACGTGCGTGGCTGCGGGCAATAAAGTCTGCAACTGGCGATACGCCATGACCGGTGACCAAGCGTAACGGCTCAATTGTTGATCCAGCGCGGTGAAAGCTTTTGCGATTTCCGTCTCCCCCCAGACGCGCGACTCCAAAGCCGCCAGCAGTTCGGCTATCTCCGCGTCGTGGAGATAAACACACGTTTCACCAAAGCGGTTTTCCGGAAATACCGTGCGCCCTTTGATGCTCACGGAATCAAGCACGATACATTTGGCACCAGGTGCCGCCGGGTTCAGAATCTCCCCCGAACGAACGCCAATCGTAATCACCAGGTCCGCCTGGGGTAAAATGACCTTCTCCGGTGTAATCGATTTGCCATCGCCCGTGTAAACTCCGGCCGCATAGGACGAAATCTCCGGCAATACCCCTTTGGCCGCCACGGTCGTAAAAATGGGGATCTGTAATTTCGCTAACGTAATCCGCCAGCTTGAACGCAGCGCCAGTGAACCCACAATTAACACGGGGTGCTCAGCCTGACGCACCGTAGATAAGATATTGCCCAAACCGTCGCTCGAAGCCGCGGGCAACGCGACTGCCGAATTATCTCCCGCCGCTAAATCGATCTGCACTGGACCGGGAAATTCTTGCTGCGCTTCCGCCCAACTCTGCGCCAGAAAATCGGGGGCCGATGAAAATTGCCGGTGCGCTTTCAGAAATTCGCCACCGAGCCGCGCGTGATCGAGCCATTTGTGCTTGCGCGCGCCACCTTTGCCGGGGGGATAAGCCTCCGCCATTGAAAGGTGAGCGTAACCTTCGTACGCATTTGAAAGCAGGCCGGGCGCGAGATTCGCAAAACCCGGTCCTTTGATCGTAATGGCTAGCGCGGGATTCCCCGTTTGTCGCGTCGCCGCCGCCGCCATTAAAGCTGCCGTGGTTTCGTGACCGGTGGTAATGAATTGCGTTCCTTTACGGCTCAAAGCATCCACCAATTGCAAACTCGGGCCGCCACCGGGAACACCAAAGGCATAACGGCCCTGCAAGCGGGTAAAGGCATCGGCGAAGGCGTTGAAATCCATGCGCGTGATTTATTTAAAATGCTGCACGATCCGTCGCGCAGTAAAACGAAGCACAATTTCCAGAGCATCCGGACTGAACCCGCCAATGTGCGGCGTGATCACCACGTTGTCGTGCGTTTGCGCATGCTGCCAGATCAAACTCTTACGAATGTCCGGTTCGCCTTCCAGAACATCTACGCCGAGCGCCGCCGGTTTACCGGCCTTCAAACCGTCGAGTAACGCCTGTTCCTGCACGATGGCTCCGCGCGAAGTATTCACCAGCACCACATTATCCCGCAGCAACGCCAGTTCGCGCGCTCCCAGCAGACCTTTGGTCTGTTCATTGTACGGCACGTGAATGGAAACGAAATGTGACCGGGACAACACTTCATCCAGAGATGCCTGCTTGATCGACGCCGGAAAATCTTTGAGGTGCGGATCGTAACCAATTACCTCCATGTCAAACGCCTGACCATATCGCGCCATCCAACCGCCAATGCGACCGCAACCGACCAATCCCAGCGTTTTATTTTTCAACATCCAACCCGGAAACAATTCCCGGTCCCAACCGCCATTTTCCACGTGATGAATGGCGCTCCGCAACCGGCGCGCGCACGCCATCAGCAGGAGCCAGCTTAATTCTGCCGCTGGCGTCAGAGAGTTCAGTAACTCCGTATGTCCGCGTAAGGTCAACAACGGAATCCCGCGCGCTTCCAGTTCTTTGTGATCGATATGATCAGCGCCCGTCGTCGCCGTAATGACCAGCTTCAATTGCGCGGCCTGAGCGAGCAGTTCGCCTTTCAGCGGAATCTTCATCGAAGCATCAAACCAGACGACTGTGTCAGCCAGTTGTGAACGCACGGCTTCCAATTCCGCCGCGGTCCAGACCAGCGTGTAGTCGGAGCCCAGCTCTTGTTGGATAGTGGCTTGGAAATCGGGCGGTCCCAGGTAGAGGACTTTTTTCATGGCTTGCGTATTCGGATTATTAAATGCCCGGCTCGTTTCAAGCCAGACGAAACTCAGTAGTAATAGCAGCTTTCACCTGCTCCAGCGTGATGGCGTTTAAACATTTTACGACGGCGCTCTTGTCACACGCTGGATCGCGATTTACCAGACAAGGACAATTCCCGGCAATGACCACATGATTTTTGCCATAAGGCCGCCAGCGGTTAATTTGGGACGGACCAAACAGCACCACCGTGCGACAACCCGCCGCTGCCGCCAAATGTGCAGGCGCTGAATCCATCCCAAACATGAACCGCGCCTGTCGCATCAAAGCGGCCAGTTCACGCAAACTCATGTCTCCAATCCGCACGACGGGCTGCGATTTGGTCAGCGCCAGAATCACCCGGGCACGCGCCATCTCTTCATCGGACGGGCCGCATGTCACTACCGGTTGCCAGCCTTCGTTTTTTAACCAATCAATCAACCCCGCGACCTTGTCATCATTCCAGCACTTGAACAACCAGCGCGACGTGGGATGCACCACAATTAAACGGGAGCGATCGATTTTTTCCTCCGCCAGCCAGGCGAGCACTTTGGCATCCTCCGGCTTGGTTTCCGGAAAGAAAAACTCCGGCTCATAATGGGGCAGTCCCATTTTCACGAGAAAATTGCGCTCGTGTTCAATGACATGCCAGGACTTATCCGGCTTGCCGCCATGACCGTTATAAATATGCGGCTTGAGCGCTGAACCGGCGGTCACCTGAATGGCCCAGCGATCCCGCGCCCGGCTGAGCGCGGCATACGTCATCGCCCGGTCACTCCAGGTAAAATCCACGAATAAATCGTAACCGGCCGTGGCAATCTCCCAGGCCACTTTCAATTCCGCTCCCACGCGGGAAAGACTGTTCTGTTTGCGCGGCGCTTCAATCACCCGATGCACCCACGGAAAACCTTCCACCAGCGAACGGGTGCCATGCGTCACGAGTACATCCAGCTCGGCCTCGGGAAACGCGCGATGCAACGCCCAAAACGCCGGCTGACTGCAAATGATGTCGCCCAGATGCTTGTTCTTGATGGCCAGAATGCGACGTGGCGATTTCATAACGTCCCTTTCGTCCGGCCACGTTGATCCAGATGTTGCAGACCAGGCAAACGCACCAGTCGATCCAGCATTTCAGCGAAACGTTCTTGGGGGAAACTCCAGTTGCCGCGCGATTCTCCGGCTGTCCCATTATAAAACGTCACAGCCTGATTGCCGCCGAGCAACGCCAACTGTGTGCCGTGGCCGCTCGCGTAAACCTCGGCGTCTTCTGAACCGGGTGCCAGTGTCACCAACACTTTCCCCTCCGCAAACAACGCGTTGCAGAGCCCCTGACCAATCGCCCCCATGATTAATGGCGCGCGGCGAAAGATCCGGATCTGATCTTCCAGGGTTTTACCGGCAAAATCAAAAATCTCCACCTCCCCCACCACCGCCTGCGTAGCGGCGATAATCTCATCTTCGTTCAGCAACCGTTTATCCGGCGCATCGCGGCGCGTAATGAACAGCGGCTTCCCTTGAGCCGGCGGCGCTTTTTGCTCCACCGCTGCTGCGGCCCGGCGAATCTGCGCGTAATCTTCCGGCGGACAAAGCGCATTCGTTCCGTAAGTGAGCGGAACGTAAATCACCCGGTCCGCGTGCAACGTCCCTTGCGTTCCTTCAATCACCCGGCTTTCGTCAAACCCCATGAGCCGCAGAAAATTCTTCTGCCAGCGGGCATGGCCGGGAGCCACGAGAATCCGGTAATCCTTGAGCTTTTCCAGGTAGGAACGCGCCGCCAGAATGCGGGGCAGATGCTGCAAAAGAAAATGCCCTTTGTTCTCGTGATTGCGCCCATTCAAATGGAACAGCGTGCCTTCAATGTGTTGTGCTGCCCGATAAATCGGCCGACGAATCCGCATAATCTCCAGCCGCTTTTGGTGCGGATAGATGCAGGGCACATAAAACGTGCCGTCTGGAAAAAAGATCTGCGCCTGATCACCGACGAGATATACATTCCGTAAATCCGTCAGCTTGGCCGCGTCCCACGAGTATTCAAAGGCGGGAAGCGCACGCCCCACAAACGCTGCTTCAAGCGAATTCGGCAACGTACAGGAGCCGGGTTGTTGCACGATCAACTCCTCCGCCAGATGAGCTGCCGGAGCGGTTTCCGTGCTGCGCAAGGGCACCCGAGCGACCCGTAACAGGCCGTCGTACATATCATGAATGATGCGCGTAGGTGAATTCATGAAACCGGGACCGTCGAATCTCCGCTGGCATCCAAACGGATTTGATGAATCGCCTCCAGATTTTTTCCGGAATGCAGCAAGCGATAAAGTTGGGCGAGCGCCGCCGCACAAGCGCTGACCGAAGGCACCGGCGGACTTTGCTTCGTTTGATAATCAAGAATGGCCCGACGATAGGCCGGGTCCCGCTGAAACCGCAGGACCTTCGCTGGATAGTCGTCCGGCTTTTCCAAATCAAACAGACCGGGATGATTTTCCCCCAATACCGCCACATTCCCCTCAATCCGACTGGCCAGCACTGGCACCCCGCACGCCATCGCTTGCAAAATGGCCAGCGGTTGCCCCTCCCATGTGGAACTGAGCACAAATAAGTCAAACGCCTGCACCCACGGATAAACCGGACGTTGATTGCCCGCGAATGTAAAGGTGTCCCCTAACTTCAAATCTGCATGTTGTCGCGTGAGTGGTTCGCGCAGGTTGCCTTCACCACATAACACGAATTGTCCTTGCAAGCCTTGCTTGCGAACATCCGCCCACATATTGAGATTGGCCGGATGATTTTTCGGCGCCGTTAACGAAGCCACGGTTCCCACGACGAAGGCGGCCGGGTTCAATTTTAATTCACGTCGCAACGCATCACGATCTTCCGCCGGACGAAAGAGAGTTGTATCCACCGCGTTAGGCAGCACCGCTACCCGTTCAGTGCGCGCGCCCAACGCCTGACACACATCCTGCCGGGTTTGTTCCGAAAGGGTAATTTGCGCCGCTGCCTGACGGGTCAGCCATTTCATCATGAGCTGGCGGTGCCATTTCATGCCGCGAAATGTTTTCTGATGATGGATCACCGACGGCAAGCCGGCTAAACGCGCAGCCAACACCCCATACACATGCGCGTTGTAAACCTGCGTATGCACCACCGCAAATTGTTGTTCCCGCAACCAGCGCGATAATTTGAACAGGCCCGGAATATTCAATCGTTTCGTCGGAGCCACAGGGAACAAATGAATGTTCCGGCCCGTGCGGGCGAGTTCTTCTCCCACCGGACCAAAACTCCGCAGGCAAACGGCGTGAATGACCACATCCTCCGGCATTTGATTCATCAAGCCGACCGTTAAATCTTCGGCTCCACCGACGGGCATCGACAAATACAAATGCGCCACCTTCAAGGGAGCCAAGCGCGCGCCTGCACCAGAACGAAGCGGCTTCGTTTCGGTCTGTGGCAAAGTGGCAGGTGTTGCAGTGCCCATCAGGAAACCTGGCGGCCCACGCCGTCCTTGGCCGCCTTTAGCATTTCGAGCTGGCGGGTGTGGAAATTAACCCGTTTCGTGTTGCGGCCCGTCACGCGAAAGCCGAAGCGCACCACGTGATTGGCCAGTTTGCCCACCACGGGAATTTTATAAAAATCCTGCCATTTGGCGTAGCCCAAATCCCGTTGCTTGGCCGCTTCCACAATGGCAATGGTCTCCGCTGCCTGATCCCCCGTCCAGGGCACAGCTCTCGCTTCGGCGAGAGTAACGTTGCTTTTCTTGCGCGCCAGAATGTCCAGTTCTCCGGCCCAGAAATTTCCCGGTCGCAATAAATCTGAAGTGGACAACACCGCTGGACGGCGACGGGACGCGACGATTTCAAAACCCGCTTTGCGGAACAGGCTCGCGAGCGTGGCTTCCGTATAGTAATAGGTGTGAACCACCTTAAAAAAACGCGCGATTCCTTTGCGCAAAACGAGGCCCCGCAAATCCGGCGTTTGCAAATAGGCGTAACCGCCCGGTTTGGTAATCCGGTTCACCTCCACCAGCGCCGCCAGCGGATCGAGAACGTGTTCAATGATCGCCAACCCGGTGACCAGTTCAAACGTTTCCGGCGCGTAGCCATTCTCCATGAAATCGATTTGCCGCACGTCCACGCCGAAATCTTTATTAGCGGAATGCGCCGCAGATTCCGATTGTTCAATGCCCAGCAGGCGGTTGGACTTGTCAAAGTGTTGCAACCATTCGCCATAACCGCAGCCGATATCGAGAATGGACCAGTTGCGAACGGGCGGCAGTTGTTCCATCAGCCACGTCAGGAGAATGTCCCGTTGCCAGAGCTTTTCCTTCACGCGCTTTTGCGGATCAACCGCCTCCTTTTTATCGGAGTAATATTCGCGCTCGTAAAAACGCTTGAGGGAAGCGGCCGTGGGTTGGGGATTCAGAAACGTCAACCCGCATTGGGAACAAATGACCACCCGCAACGGCTGACCATTCAAATGACCGGGATGCGTCACCACCGTATCGATCAACGTCGTATGGCGCGCGCTCTCACTGCCGCAATTGGCGCACAGAATCGGCTGAAAAAGCGCGGCCGCCGCCGGATTTTGCGCGGCGGCCGTTTCGACGGTCGTGTCTTTGGCAAACTGAGAACCCATGGATACAATTCAACTGTTTACGTAAACACCATCAAAGCATGATTGACGGCCCGAAGCCATCATTTTTCTGCGGGGGAATCCGTTTCCTGCGAAGCCGATTTTCCTTTGCGAGGGCCTTTCAAAGGGGGCGGGGCTTTTAAAAGCGTTTTATAAACCCACGTTTCCAAAGGCCGCAGCGGACGAAGCCAGTTGTAGAAAGGGGAATAGA
>JBEHZA010000251.1:0-7368 GCA_048497895.1 Verrucomicrobiota bacterium | reverse complement strand
AATCGCTGCCGTTCAGCCGCATGGCGGATCGCATTATTGCCGCAGCGCCACGGCATGGCGGCGGCTCCAAGGATGAGGGTTCCGTGCTCGGTGGCATTGGCCGCCTGATCGATGGCGACAACTAAATGCTTCTCTGATGCACTACCCTCCTAATCTGATTTGGGCAAGCTGGCTGGCGGTTTCTTTTTCGGTGCCGATTTTGCGCCGGTATTCGGATCGTTGCCCGGCCTGGTTACGCCTTCGCGGGCCGCTACTTCAGCCGGCTCAAAAACGCGCCCCTGATCCTGCGAAGATTCGATCCATTGTTCCAATTCGGCGCGTAATCGTCTTACGGCCGCCTGATGCTCCGGTTTCGTGGATTGAATCAGGTTGTTGATTTCGTACGGATCGTTATCCAGGTCGAATAATTCTTCGGGGGCCATGTGCGGAGCCATCAGGACTTCCTGCACGGGAGTCAGCTTTCCCTCGGCATGCAGTTGCTTCATTAAATTGAGCACCGGATAGCTTTCCTCTTTGTATTTATTCGGGGAGGTAAACGGCTTCTCCCACGTGAAATTGCGAATATAACGGTATTGTTTATCCCGCACCGTGCGGATGCGGAACACCGTTTCATCACAGCGATCACGGGCGCCAAAGGCATATGACCGCGCCGCTTCCGAGTGTTCACCGAGAAAAATACGTCCCTGCATGCCCGCCGGTTTATTGACGCCTACGAGCGACAACGACGTGGCCGTCAGGTCAATCGCTTCAATGAGTTGGTCACTGACAGTGCCGGCTTGAAAATTCCTGGGCGCAGGAAAGTTTTTCGGCCAGGAGATAATCAACGGAATATGCAGACCACTTTCGTAACACCATTGTTTGCTGCGTAAATGCGATTGCCCGTGATCGCCGATAAAAATGATCATCGTATTATCGGCCAGCCCATCGTCCGCCAATTGTTTGAGGACCAAACCGATTTTACGGTCCAGCTCCGTAGCGTCGTCGAGGTAACCGGCCCAATCTTCGCGCGTCACGGGATGATCCGGATAGTAAGGCGGAAAGACCACCTTGGCGGGGTCCGCCTTTTTCGGCGCATGATATTTGCGATGCGTTTCCTGAAAATTCACCTGCGCGTAAAACGGTTGATGCGTTTTCAGATCGGCCCATTTATTGGAATCGAAGGGTTTGCCTTCATAAGTGAAATTCCAATCGGTCTTGGCCGTGCCTTTGAAACCAATCCCCTCCGGAAATTCCCGCACATTCGCGGTGAAATAACCGGCGTCACGCATCCAGTCGGTAATAACGCGCACGCCTGCGGGCAATTCATAACCGTCATCCCGATGTGAACGGTGGTTCTGAGCGCCGATCGTCGTCTGATACATGCCCGTGACAAAAGCCGAACGGCTGGGGGAACACACGGGAGCAGTCGTAAACGCTTTGGTGTAACGCATGCCGTTGGCGGCCATTTTATCGAGGTTGGGAGTCCAGACTTGCGTGGTGCCGTAACAGCCAAGGTCCAATCCGAGGTCTTCGGCAATGAGCCAAAGGATATTGGGGTGGGCCGCTTTGGCTTCCGCAGCGCGGACCAGACTGGAGGAGGAAAGCACAGCAACCATCACCAGCCAGATGGGCCATGCAGTTTTGCGCAGGTTCATAAATGGAATGCGGCAGATTACGGCAATTCCGCAGAGTTAAGCGAGAAAAGAGTATCCGGGCAGCGACCGTCGCCGGTTACAGCTATGTGAATCAGACAAGCGGCGTTAAAAAAATTTAAAACTCTTCGCTCTTACCGTCATTTCGGGCGGGGCAGAATATCCCTGCTGCGAATCGCCATTTTGCGTCATTTTTGAAACCAACGTGCTTGCGAACATTGCTGCGACCGGGGACGGTCGCTGTCCTGGTTATTCGGCAGGCTTGGAGACTTTGGACGGGATCATGTTGGTTTCGCTCAAGGGGTAGAGGTCGAAACGGCGGAAATAAATTTCGGCCTCATTGGATTGAAGCAGAATTTTGCCGTTGTTAGGAAAGGCGTTGAAGGCATCCATGGTTTGTTTGCCGTTCACTTTGACAATGAGGCGGCTGCCCTGACAGGTGATTTCCATGGTGTTCCATTTGCCGTGGAGAAATTCCACTTCGCCTTCCGTCTTCCGTGGAAAAGTAGTGAAGTCCTTGCTTTTGGCCTCGCCGTCCACTTCCAGGCGGCTCCCGCCATGCAGCACGACTTCACCTGAGCGGCCTTCCGCAATCTGGCACTCGATTGATTTCATCCACAGATTATCCAACCCGGTGGCGTGAACAAAAACGCCGCTGTTGCGCGGAAAATTGGTGCCGCGCCATTGAGCTTCACCCCACTTGTATTCGACCACCAAACGGTAATCCGCATATTCGGCTTTGGTCGCCAGATAACCGCGTCGTTCACCAGTAATATGAATCATGCCATCTTCGACCGTGAAAACGCGATGCGGGTCCACAAACGTGCCCTTCTCATCCAGCCAGGTGTAAAAATGATTAAGGTCGGCGCCGGAAAAAATGTGAATCACCTTGTTCGTCTCCGCATCCGGCGGAGTGGTGCCAACCAGTTCTTTGACGGCCCGGACCAATTTTCCCGCAACGCTGGTCGTCTCGTTGGTAGCGGCGTTGGACGCCGTCGCCGCCGGATTATTCTGAGCCTGTCCGGGAAGCAGAGAGAACCCCCAAGCCAGCGCGAAGGCCAGCCAACCGGCTGAGATTAAAGGCGACCGTTTCATGCGAGGCAACGTCGGCTGAGGCTGAAAGTTTAGCAAGTCCAATTAAGATCAGGCTCCCACGGTGGGCAGCCAATGGTTCAGTAAATTGTGGCAGTTCAAAACCTTTTCCGCAAGATCCAGCGGCACGTAGTAATAGTGATTGGTCGCTTCAAAGCCAATGCGTGCATCCCGGCGCTGGATTTCAGCGAGTTGTTTCGCCAGTTCGATTTCCGAACGCAGCATTTGCGTGAGAATGGTTTTTAAGGCCGCAATTTCAGCAGGGATTTTAGTCAACGCCAACGCCTCCCGGGCCGCGACGAACTGCGCCTGATTGGCCGTGCTGCGGAAATGAATGGCCGCCGCGCGGGCCACGTTCAATTCAGCCACGAGCGCCTGACGTTCCCAGCCGGATGGCAGTGACGCGCAGGTTTGGTTTAACTCCGCAATAGCGTCCTCAAAGCCCTGGGCAATTTTATTGAATTGCTGAATGAACACGGTGGGCGGAAACACGGAACGCCAGCCTTTGAGATCATCATACGGAAATCCAATCATAGTGGAGGCGTAATGTGTGGGCTGCGCCCACAGGAGATTGGCGGGACCAAACTGCATGGGGGCGCGATAGACCACACTGATATTGAAGGGAAACTCGCGAAAGGCCGCGCTGAAGCTGTGCCAGGCTTTGACTACCGCCGGCGCGTTGGAAAGGCCAAAACGCCGTTGTGCCACTTGTGTGAGTGCCTGCTCCACCGTCAGGTCCGGGCTTTGGCCAATCTCCGCCACGACTTCGAGATTGGGTGAGGGGTAACCACCGAGAGTCCAACCGAGCATCAAGCCATCCACCCCGGCTTGCCGCAAGTGTGCGGCGTGTTGCGCGACATTTTCCAACGCGGGAATGTAGGGCGTGGCAGAGAGTTCCCAGGTATTGCCCGCTTGAATTTTGGCAATGGTTTTCAGGCCGCGTTGCCGGGCCAGTTCCCAATGACGCGTGGCGCGCGGGCCCGGGCCGACGGTAGAAATCGAATATTCACCCACGACGCTTTTAATGCCACCCCGTTCAATCGGAATGCTCCATTCGCTGACACTCATCAGGCTAACGTCTGCGGGCAACCGTTGAATGATTGCTTCCGCCCATTCATCCCGCCAACCCCAATCCCAAACGATGAGTTGCGCGCTGGTCCCGGCTTGTTGAATACCTTGCTGAAACAGGGCGTTCACTTCCGCAATAACTTCTGCGGGGGTTCGCTGGCCGCAACGCGGGCAAGCTCCGCCTTTATTGTGCGACCAGCAATTGGTGGGGTTTTCGGAAGC
Source organism: Verrucomicrobiota bacterium (assembly GCA_048497895.1). Classification (GTDB taxonomy): domain Bacteria; phylum Verrucomicrobiota; class Verrucomicrobiia; order Limisphaerales; family JBEHZA01; genus JBEHZA01. The sequence continues at coordinate 3,355 of JBEHZA010000251.1, read as the reverse complement.
TGAAATGGTAAAGAACCCGCCTAAATCCGGCACCGCCCGGCAGATGGAAGCCACTGCCTCACGCAAATATTTCTGCACGGCAGGATGACTGGTGCAGAGGGAGGCGTGTTGGTTCGCCACCTCCACCCCCTTTAATTCCGCATGGGATTCAAAGAAGGCCAAGGGCAAGGTTCGCGGCTCATTCAGATACAGAAAAATGCGGATGCCGCGACGACGTGCGCGTTCCGCCAAAGCCCGTAAGTTACGCAGTCGTTTTTCGTACTGCCCATCCGTCTGTGCAGCCCACGGGAAGGGCGCCAGGTTTTGCAAAACGCCTTGCAGCCAGACCCCGTTCACACCGGATTCCGCGAGGCGGGCCAGATAACCATCGGGATATGGGTCCAATTCCTGTTCCAACAGCGGATCGCCGTAGAGGGCGAAATAGGAATAACAAAAACGCAGAGCGAAACTGGAATTGGGCGGGCGGGAGCTTTGCCGGGCTTTGACCGGAGCGGATAATTGCGGGACAAAATGGAACAGCGGCGCTTCCGGTTCCGCAAAGCCACGGGGAAATTCGAGCCGGTTGATCACGGACAGTTCGCGCAATTGTGCCAGCGTAATATCGTCGGGTGGCGCGTAACGGAGCGGTTCACATTTCGGTTTGAGTTCACCCAATTTGTGAAACAAGAAATCATCTTCGCGCAGTGTGAAGGCCATTTTTTCCGGCGTCCAATCGAGCAGCTCCAGCAATTGCTCATAAGGCAACAAATGCCAGTTGCGGCGGATCACGGTGATATAGGAACGGCGCTGTTGATCGGCAGTAATCTCAGGCGGTCTCCCAATTCCCAGAAGGAGGCCAAGCTGTTCGATTTCCACAGGTCGGGCTTTAACCACGCGTGCCATTCGATCGAGCGGCACCAGTGTCCAATTGCGCCAGACAAAGGCGCAGAGCCGGTTGGGGAAATGGGCCAGTGGCAGGGGAGCCGGAGCATTGCCAACAGGCAAATCAGCAAAACTCAGCGGATGAGCGGAACCAGGCAGAGCACCGAAAGCGGTAAAGTTTCTGAACACCGCCCACGCCGTCATGGCCAAACCGGTGCTTTTAAAGAAGGTGCGCCGGCTCCAATCGGAACGGGAAAGAGCGCGGGCGGAATCAGACACGCTCCTGAAATCTGATGGTAACGGCTTCATGACAGATGTTTGTAATCGGCATTGTTACCGCTTCGCGGCAGACGGCGCAATCATACAGTCCAGACCGCCCGCCGCATCCTCAAACAACAGTACAAAAAAAGTTCGCGCCCCGGCAAAAAAGGAGTGGCTGACCCAGTCCCACGGGATTACATATTAATTGTCAAACCACTCCTATGAAAACCGTGACGAAATCCAAATCCGTCAAAAAATCCGGGCTGAAACGGAAGCCAAACAGCGCAAAAACCTCCCGTACCCAAGCGCAGCCGCAACCGGACATTGAGTTGATTCCGGCGGTGCTGCACTTGCGCAAGATTCTGGTGCCGATTGATTTTTCAGATTCCTCGTTGAAAGCCTTGCGGTATGCGCTGGGCTTTGCCGAACAGTTCAGCGCCGGGATTGTCCTACTGCATGTGGTGGAACCGAAGCTGTATCCCGTTGATTTCTTAATTGTGCCGCCGGAGATGGAGGAAGCCAACGTCAAGCTCGCACATGCGGCCCGGGAAAAACTGAGCAGCATGGCGGCTGAATTGCGGGAAAAACATTACCTCCAGGCCGATGCCCTGGTGCGACAGGGCAATCCGGCGGTGGAAATCGCCAAGGTGGCCAGGAGTCTCGACGCGGATTTAATCGTCATCGCCACTCACGGTTACACGGGCTTGAAGCATGTTTATCTGGGCAGCGTTACAGAAAAAATTACCCGCCATGCCACCTGCCCGGTGCTGGTGGTGCGGGAGCGGGAACACGATTTCGCGTGACAAATGAAATAGCTTTCAGCGTCGGGAATTAAAACGGCAGATGGAGCAACCATTGGCCTGGGCGGCTACGCCAGATGAAAAGAATTTGCAGCCCGCGGTGATGCCGGGAACCAACCGGAGCAGCATGCACCCAATGCACGCGCAGTAAAGCGCGCTGCGCTCGAAATCGAAGCCAGTTCCTTTCCATCCGGCAACCGCCTCTGATCTGGTGACGGTTCAAGTATTCGCTAAAGGCGACGGCATCGTGGAAATGCCGACGGTGACCAGTGGGCCAAAACGTTTCCGCATAGGCGAGAAAATGGCGCCGAGCGGATTCACCCAGACCGGCAAATGAGCGGGGCAAGAAGCGCTTCACTTCATACTGACGCTTGGCCAGCAGCGCTTGAGCTTGGGTTTCCAGTTGATCCGCCGACAGCGAGGCAAAGACCGGCACATCCTCGTTCGACACCCCCATTTGACGCGCTGTCGCCACGGGATCATGACGGAAAGCGGCCCGCAAGGTGCGGTTGGCCAGCAACTGCGCCTGAGCGCTAATCACGTCGATCGGGGGTGGATTCAAGGAAATCATGGGGCTATTTTTTCACCAGTTCCTTTAACCGGCTCAATTCGATGGCGATCTCCTCCGTATCCTCCAGATGATCGTCACGCTCCAGAATGATGGATTGCACCGGGGCGTAAGCGATTACTTCCGCGACCAGTTCCATCAGATCGTTTTGAATCGGCGCGCTATGGGAATCGTGCCAGCGGCCATTCTGCTTCGTATAACCAACGACGTGCAGTTGACGAATCCGCTCCGGCGCAATTTCGTGCAGCCAGGCCAACGCATCGAACTGGTGATTGCGGCTGTTAATGAACAGATTCGTAACGTCGAGCAACAGGTGACAGCCAGCCTGTTCGCACAGTTGATTCAGAAAATCAGTCTCGCTCATTTCACCGCCGGGATTTAAATCGGAAGTGATATTCTCCAACAGCATTGGCCGCTGGCACCGGGCACTCACCTGCCGGGCGTGACTGGCGAGCGTTTCCAGCATCGCTCGAGTGCGCGGCACGGGATTGAGATGGCCCAGATCGATCGTTGACGAGCGGGTAAAAGCAATGTGATCACTGATCCAGGCGCAACGGGCCAGCCCGGCCACACGCGCGAATTGCTCCAGCGTATCTTCATCCAGCGGGCCGGGTGTGCCGAGAGATAACCCAAGGCCATGCACATAAAGCGGATAACGATCTGCCAAGAGGCGCAACTGTTGCGCGTGGCCATCAAAAAAATGTTCAGCAGTGATTTCAAGACAATCCACCGCGGCCGGATTTTTCTCCAGCCAGCCCGCCAATGGCTGGCGATAACCTATGCCCACTTTAATCATGAGCCTCCACAACCTCCGCAGCCCGCCGGCGAAAAAATCGAGCGCCTCGACAAGTTCGTCGTGAGCGCC
>JBEHZA010000250.1:0-7424 GCA_048497895.1 Verrucomicrobiota bacterium | reverse complement strand
GCATCCGCCGCGTGTTGCGTAGAGATAACCACGTTCGTGATCGCGACCGGCTGGTCGTTCACGTATTGGACGGACACCTGGCTCTTCGCGTCCGGACGGAGCCACGCCACTTTGCCGCTCTTGCGAATGCGGGTCAGTTCACGGCCCAGCAAATGCGCGAACATAATCGGAGCCGGCATCAATTCCGGCGTTTCCGTGCAAGCATAACCAAACATCAAACCCTGGTCGCCTGCGCCCTGCTCCGCGGTGTCTTTCCCGGCCGCCGCCCGCTCGTCCACGCCCTGGGCGATGTCCGGCGATTGCGAGGTGATCGCGTTCATGATGAGCACCTTGTCGGCATGGAAAACATCATCATCGTGCGTGTAACCGATTTCGCGGATCGCGGCGCGCGCGATGGCGTTGAAGTCGAGCTTGGCCTTGGTCGTGATTTCACCGCCCACCACCACGAGATTGCTCTTGGCGTAGGTTTCGCAAGCCACGCGGCTGTATTTGTCCTGCGCCAGACACGCGTCCAGCACCGCATCGGAAATGGTATCGCACACTTTGTCCGGATGGCCTTCGCCCACGGACTCGGAAGAGAAGATGTAATTTTTGCTCATTGAGTTATTAATTTCGCCAGCGGTTAAACTGACATATTGACGTATCAGGATAAGAAGATATATACCTTTACCCGTCCGTCAACAGAGAATTGTGACTATTTAAACAACCGGAGAGAGCCAACCACGAGAATCCTGGTGCCGAAAGACAATCCCTACCTTTTGAACCTGCGTCATGCCACCCCCAATCCCATATTCGACACGCACGCGAAACAATCGCATTATCGTTCGTTGTGCTTTCGTATTCATTGGCCTGGTGGTAATTCTTGGTGTCACCTTCATAGGGTGGCGGTTACATCTCCATGCTCAGTTAAACGCTGCTTTAGCTGAGATAAGAGCAGAACATTACCCGACCGATAGCAAGGAGTTGAACGCATGGTATCCGGAAGTGCCTGCCAGTGAAAACGCAGCCCGCGTGTATGCCGAAGCATTCAGCCGACTGGACCCTCGCCAGCAGAATTTTACAAGCGCAGAGGGAGTTCCGTTGGAACTTCCCGCTCCGACGTCACCGTTAACAAATCAATTCACTTCGGATATCCATGCCCTAGTAAACGAAAATTCCGATGTGCTCAAACTGCTGCACGAAGCGGCCCTCCGCTCCCACTCCCGGTATCCGATTGATTTAACAACCGGCATTTCCACCCCAGTTCCTCATTTGAAACAAATCAGGCGTTGTCAACATTTGCTTACTTTTGAGAACCTGACGCTCCTGACCGCCGGCGACGCTAAAGCCGCTGCAGATTCCATTAAGACATCGTTAGCGCTAGGCGCCTCACTGGACAATGAACCCCTGGGTATTTCACAATTGTTGAATTTCAGCATCATTCACTCCAGTTGCCGCAGCCTGGAACGGACGCTCAATCATGCGCAACTGGAAGCTCGCGACCTCCAATCGCTCGCCGTCCAGTTTTCAAAAACGGAGAGCATCAACCGCGTGGTGAACGGACTCATCGGGGACCGAGCCATGTATTCCGAAGCCTATGAAAAAATCCAGGCGGACCCTGATGCCATGGCGCACTTGGGAGAAGATCAAAGCGACAACACGGAACACAAATCGGAATTTCAAAAACGTCAAACGAGCGGTTTTTTAATTGCGACCGGCTATTTTGAAAACGATCACCTGTATTTTCTCAAATCTCTGCAAAAAACAATTGAGCACGCCAAACTCTCACCGGAAAAATGGGTTTTCGACGACAAGCCGGTGAATTCAGACCAGACCACGTCTTTCCGGCTCCAGCACTTGCTTTCCGCTATGCTTTTACCATCGTTTGCCCGCCTGCCATTAAAAAACGCATCGCAACACGCATATTTACGCTCCAGCCTCACAGCTTTGGCTGTGGAGCGTTGGCGCTTAGCGAACGATGGCAAAATACCAACGTCCCTGGATGTTCTAATCCCCACTTATTTGGAGCAATTGCCGGATGACCCATTTAATGGGCAGCCATTGCACTTTAAGTGTACAGAAACAGGATACACGATTTATAGCGTCGGGGAGAACGGCATCGACGACGGAGGAATTGACCGGCCTCCAACTCAAAGCCGAAATAGCTCTCCGCCCCTCGACATCGTGTTCCGAGTTGAACATGGAAAATAAGGTCTATCACTCAACCTTGGAAATTTAAGCACTACTATGAGTTCCACTCTAAAATCTCTCCGGGCACTGTCTGATCCCACACGCCTGCGCATCATCGCTCTGCTGGAACATGACGAACTCTCGGTCAACGAGTTGCAGGAAGTTACACACTTGGGTCAATCGCGCATCTCCACCCATCTCGGCCTCTTGCAGGAAGCCGATTTGCTCCAATCCCGGCGCGAAGGCAAACGCACTTTTTATCGCTGGAGCGAAGATGCCGATGAAGCCACGCGTGGGTTTATTCAACTGGCCGTCGCTGGCGCGAAGGAAATGCCGGACTACTCCAACGACCAGATCAATCTCAAGCGCATCCTCGCCCGCCGCAAAGAACAGGCGCAGGTTTATTTCAATCAAGTCGCCGGCCGCTTCGACCGCGTCTATGGCCCCGGCCGTTCGTGGCAGGCGTTCGGACATCTCTTATTGCGCATCCTGCCGCCGCTCGTCGTGGCGGATTTAGGCTCCGGCGAAGGTTTGCTCAGCGAACTGCTCGCCCGCCGCTGCAAGAAAGTTATCGCCGTCGATAACTCCGAAAAGATCGTGGCTTTCGGCGCGGCCAAAGCGAAAAAGAACGGCCTCAAGAACCTCGAATTCCGGCTCGGCAATCTCGAGACTCCGCCCATTGAACCGCAGACGGTCGATCTCGTCATCTTGAGCCAGGCGCTGCATCACGCCAGCAAGCCCAGCGAAGCCATTGCCGCCGGTTACCGGATTTTAAAACCGGGTGGAACCATTTTGATTCTCGATCTGTTGAAACACAATTTCGAGAAAGCCCACGAAGCCTACGGCGATCACTGGCTCGGTTTTGCCGAAAGCGATCTGCACCGCTGGATGGAAGAAGCCGGTTTCAAGAAAATCGAAATCAGCGAAGTCGCCCGTGAAGAACAACCCCCGCATTTTCAAACGCTGCTCGTCAGTGGGGTGAAGTAGGCCAACGGGCGGCGGACATGGCTGTCCGCGCTCCTCATACCAGCAGCTTTTCATCTTGTTGATCCGATTGATGAACCACGAACCGCACGGAAAACGCGAAGAGGGGCCGACATGAATTACACGGATTCACTCGAATTTAAGTTCCGCACCCTGGTGACAATCGCCTAAACCTGGCGGGAATCGGGGAGAGCCTGGCCCGAATTGTAGCCGACAGGCAAACGGACGTGCAGGCCGGGACGGTGCCGCAAGATAATTGCCGCGAGCCAGTGCCGCATGAACATCCACAAATGATCACGTCCGGCGTCGCCTTCGGCACGGAGGCGGCGACGGAACCGCTCGTTATGGGCGTACACCGTATTGGCGCGCGCAACCAACTGGCGAATCCAGCGGCGCGGCAGCGGTTCATCGAGCCAGGCCACCGCTTCCTCCCAAACACCCAGCGCAATCACATCCGGCAAAATGACCGTCTCGGTTTCGATACGCGACGGTTCAGTCACAGGGGATTTCACGGGCGCAAACGAGCGGCGTGAAAGCGTTACTCGATTCGTTTTTAACCCGGCTGGCCGGCGGGAACCGGCCCAGGCACCGTGCGTCATTTCCTCGGTGAGCATAATTATTTGGCGCCGTAAGGCGGCGGTTCTTCTTTGCCGATGAAATGATGCGCGGCATCGGCATAGGCTTGTTCCGGGGTCTGGGTGGGATGAGTCGGCTGGGGCGGCGGTTCGGCGTAAGGTCCCTTGGTTTTGCGCGCCCGTTTGGGCTGGGTGTCCGGTTCAGCGGCTTCCACTTCAACCGGCAATGCGTCGGCTTTGCCTTCCACAATCTTAATTTCGTCCTCGGTCAAATCGTAGAGGTCATAGACAAGGCGGTCGATTTGGGCATCCGTCGCCGAAATCTGACGTTCCAACGCGGTCTTTTCCTGCGGCGTGCGGACTTCGGCCAAGTTCTTGTGCAAGTCCAACATCTGTTCGACCAGAGCCACCATGCGGTCGTGCATGGATTTTTCAGATTTGTCTGTGAAGTTGATAGTGCGAATTGGGAGTTCACCGAAGTACTGCTTTGTACAAGTAATCCACCCGCCGCGGAAAAAATTGCTTATGCCGCGCAACCGCCAGAATAATAGTTTCGAGTTGAGAAGGCCCAAAACGTATTCTGGTTTCAGCCCGGATTGCTTATAAAGTGTAATTGTAAACCCTCCGCTTGCCATCGGACAGAGTTGCCCTCGCGTTTGTTTCGGAATTAATGCGAATAGTCCCCTGTCCGCAAGCAAGGGAACTGCTATCTGAGCCTGATCGTGTAGCGCGAGGTTACGAGGTGCACTGAAGCCAAACCATTCCTTGAATTGTTTTCGACGCTTCAAAGCCAATTGGTTCTCTTGCAGGTAAGCGTAAGCCAATGGGAAAAGGCTCTTCAGTTCCTTTTCCGTATATAGGGTAAAATCACCGTCATTAGAAACGTATGGAAAAATAACCTTCCATTTTCCAGATGGTGCAAATTTGAACCGCCCGAAATCGCTTGCAAAAATCGGATCACGAACGATTCCCTTTTCAACATCCAAACTTCCGCTCTCAAAAACTAAAACTTCATCATCGCCTGTACTGCTCCCACGACTCATATCAGCAGGCAGATCAAGCAGTCGCGTTGTTCCGATACGGAGTTTAGTTAAGAGCGAAGCTGTCTCGTCACTATCAAAAGTCCAAGCTGCTCCAGTTAGCGACTTGCCTTCATGTCTCACAAAAGTTGCTTCGGAAAGAGCTTTAGCGGACGCTTCAGACTGAGCGTACTCAAACGATCTACACTTGCCGCCTTGAAGAAAAAGCAAACAAGTGTAAACCGTTGCTTCAAAGACTTGGCTATGACTGAAATCAAGTATCTTACTGACAGCCTTGCTATCTGACAGCATTCCGCGTAAATCTTCTCCATAGTTAGTCCGAAAGAACTTATTCGGAACGATGAAACCCAATTTGCCATTTTTATTTAACAGCTCAAATCCGCGCTCAACAAAAACAACGTAGATGTCGTAGTTGCCCTGGCTTGCGGCTTTGTACGCGTGACTGAAGAATTCGACTTCCTGCGGTTGAGAATCCTGCATGGTCTGGATACGGATGTAAGGCGGATTCCCAATCACCGCATCAAACCCGCCTGCTTTGAAAATATCGGCGAATTCCGTTTCCCAATCGAAGACATTGATGCGGTAGCGTTCTTCATCCGTCAGCAAGGGCAGTTCGGATTGCTGGTAGAAATCCGGGCCGATCAGCGAGTTGCCGCACTTGATGTTGTCGCCCAAATCCGGCAAAGCGCGTTCCTGAAAATGGTGGAACACCGTTTGCAGGCTTTGCCCGGTTTCGCCTTCCAGCACTTTCAACAGCAGCGAGAGCTTGGTGGTTTCCACGGCCTGCGAATCGATGTCCACGCCGTAGATGTTATTCAGCAGAATCCGTTTGCGGGCATCGATGGTGAGTTTCCAGCCTTTGGCGGTCTGAACAATCGCGGGTTTGTTGCCTTTGGCCCATTTCTCCGGGTCATTGGCCAAATAAAACTGGAGGTGCCAGTCGAGCAAATATTGATAGGCGCCGATGAGAAAAGAGCCGGAGCCGCAAGCGGGGTCCAGCACCTTGATTTTCTCGACCTGTTTGGGCGATTTGCCAGCCACCAGTTCGCCTACGGTTTGCCGGACGATATAGTCCACGATGTAGGTGGGTGTGTAATAAACACCGCCCGCTTTCTTAACCTCCGGCTTGTCATCGACGACGGCGTGGTGGCCATCCGTCAGGCGGATGACTTTGCCGAGAAATTGTTCGTAAACCTGGCCGAGAATATCGGCGGAGATCACGGAAAACTCGTAGGGACTTTCGGGATAGTAAAGGCCGCGCAGAAGGTCGCGCAACAGATCGTCATCCAGTTTCAGGTCCAGGGTCAATTCATCCGGTTCTTCGTGACGGCCCGGTTCGGTCTTGAAGTGGAACAGGCCGGAATTGTAACGGGCATCGGCGGCGGCAAACAATTCGCCCATGCGGGAGTAAATCCGGTTTCCATTAATAAGCCCCTGCAAACGTCCGTAGTCCTCAATGCCGCGGTCTTCGCAAATGCGGAGGAAAATGATCCGGTCAATGATACGCTGGACGGCAAAGTTCAGTTCCCGTTGAGTGAGCTTTGCGTTCCGCAGGGCGAGGTTTTGCGCCAGGTCGCTGCGCCAGCCTTCAATGGTCTTGAGGAAATCCTGATCGAATTCGGTGGTGCCTTTCCTGCCCTTTTTCGATTCGGCAAACTTATCGAACGAGCCTTTCAGGACGGCGTCACGAGAGAAAATCGACGCCAGTTCATCCCATTTTTCGGCGTATTGCCGGTAGGTAATATAAAGGATGCGGGCTTTGGCCGCGGGATCGCTCTTATAGGGTTTGAAGCGTCCGTCATAGACGGCCAGTTCTTCAAAATCGGTCAAAATACTCAATGGCAGCTTGGCCGACCAGGCGTAACGGCGGAGTTGGAACGCCGGGGCAATGTCCTGCTTGATGTCCACTGACGGCTTCTTGGCTTCCAAAAAGAACTTGCGCGTGCCGCCAATGCGAAAGGAATAATCCGGCGCTTTGAACGCGCCGCCGACTTTGATGGCATCCTCGTGGACCACATCTTTGTAGGCTTCGGCGTAACCGGAGGTGTTATCAATATCCCAACCGAGCGCCTTGAAGAAGGGGTCGAGAAATTCGCGGCGAACCTGGGTTTCGTTGTATTGGCCGGAACGGTAGGCGCTGAGATTGCGCTCGAAGCGTTCGATCAGGTCCAGGATTGGTTGGGGTGCAGGCACGTTTCGCTTGGTTTTGCTGGAAGAGGTTTAAGGGATTCCACCAGCAAAGACAAGGCTGGAGCGAAGGCAAATGGCACGGGAGGGGAAATGACGAAGTCTCGAAGGTCGAATGCCCGAAAGAAATCCGAAGGACGAAGCACCAAGGGTTTTCGAGGGGATTTTTTCAAAAATCCGGGGGAATTTCCCACGGTGGGAAATACATGGGACGGTTTGTGTGCTCTAATGGGGGAATGGAGAATTGGGCCACCAAGAGGCACAAAAGGAACCCACCCCTAGCCCTTCCATGGAGGGGAATCGGAAACGACCCCGGGACCGGAGGCAGGCGGAATGCCTGTCCCGCAGTCGCGGGAGCTGCCAAGGATGGCTGCGCTACGGGGGTGAACTTAACCCAATAGAGATTATGAGACGATTGCGGGCGGATACGAAGTTGATGGCGTTGCCAGCGGAGCAGCGGGAACAGGTG
>JBEHZA010000249.1:0-7443 GCA_048497895.1 Verrucomicrobiota bacterium | reverse complement strand
GCCGGATAACACTGACTTTCCTATACAGGTAGCTTTATCATTTAAAACAAACCGGAACGATTCATCGCGCGATTGGGTAAGCGTACGTGGTGGTATGAACCGCCGCGAGCAAAAGAACAACGCCGATAACCGTAACTTCCATCACTTTGCCGACGCGGATGAAGCGCAGGTAAAGGCCCATGAACATGGCAATGGGAATCGTCGCGCTCACAGTAAAGACGCCCCAAGGGCTTTCCGCCAGTGCCTTGACCACGACCAACCCGAGCACGGCGAGCAGGATGATCATGATGGCGAGAATCGCGAGCATGGCGAGGTAACCGCAGGTGGAATTGAGTTCTTCTTTCACCATTTGGCCGAGCGATTTGCCGTTGCGCCGCATGGAACAAAACAAAATGACAAAATCCTGCACTGCCCCACCCAACACCACGCCAATCAGAATCCACAAGGCGCTTGGCAAATAACCAAACTGCGCGGCGAGCACGGGGCCCACCAACGGGCCGGGACCGGAAATAGCGGCGAAATGATGGCCGAAGACAATCCACTTATTCGTCTTTACGAAATCTTTGCCGTCATCAATGACTTCACACGGAGTAGCGCGACGGTCATTGAGGGTGAGCACTTGTGCGGCAATCCACTTGGAATAGAACCGGTAGCCGATGGCATAACTGCACACGGCAGCGATGAGGATGTAAGCGGAGTTGATCTGCTCCTGGCGATGCACCGCCAGCGTGAGATAGGCCCACGCGCCTGCCAAAGCAACCGCCAGCCAAACCAAAGTTCCAAGCGTCTTTTTCATGAATCGAGTTGCGGTCCCCTAACAAAACCATGGGGGACGGAGAACCATACGGATTTCCCAGTCAGATTTTCAACATAAGTTTCTGAAAGCGGGGGGAAGGTGGATTCCAATTGAGAAGTCGATTTGTCGCGTCGAGGTTTACAGCACAAAGCAGGTTGTGGTATGGTTGGCCCCTCCCATGAAGATGAGAATTGCACCCTACAGCGAACTTGGATTCGAGCCCTTTTCGCCCATTAAAAAACGTGCTCTTGGAACTTTAATTTCACTCCTTTTTTTTCTATTGCGGGATGCTTTACCCCAAAAGCAACTTACGCCCCTGATGAGACCCCTGCGCTTTTGGAGACTAAGAACAAAAGATTTGTTTTAAAACTGGACTGCTACGTTTTTCGCTACAACGATCAAACTCATGGCAACCCGTTGATTGGGCAAATATCGGATGATCCTAAGTTAAAGGTTCCAGGTCTTCCCAACACGCTCGATAGAGGTGTAATAAATAGAGAAATTGCCCATAAAATCCTCATCGGAATTGTCCCAAAAGGGACAGCCTTTCATGTCGTTGGTTTGCGTTATGAGGAGTCGTTCGAAATCGGGCAAATTGCCGCGTTTGAAATCGAACTTGAGGGGCTACTAAAAAAGCGGTGGCCATTATTGGATGCGCGATGGCTGACAATAAACAATAGCAATCACGTTAGTTTGAAACCTGAAGTCGCTGTGCCAGATCACCTTTGATCACGAGGTGCACATATTCATACAGATTCGATCATAGCAATTGGTTATCGGACCTGTTGCGCTTAATTCGCCCCGGCTTTTCTTCAATTCAAGTGACCTGGCACGTTTCACCACATTAGATATCCGAGTCTGGATTGACGCTGTCACGCAACTCCCCTACCATTTGTCGATTGAGGAGCTTATGAGAATAAGGGCGATAGTTTCTGACATCCGGGTATGGGCGGTCCTCCTGCTGTGGGTGCCGTGCGCTTGTGAACATGCCAAGCCGGTCGCAAACAAGCCAGAATCGACTCATTCGTCGGAAAAAAACAACACAATTTCGGCACTGGAAAAAAAGGCCCGAGATGGAGATGCCCGGGCTCAGTTCAGGCTAGGGATGTTGAATCTGCTAGGGATGGCCGGAGAACCACGACTTGAGGAAGCCGAAAAATGGATTCGGAAAGCGGCCGAACAAGGTCTCGTGCAGGCAGAAGAAACGTTGGCATCGATGTATGCAACTGGCACGGTGGTCGAAAAAGATTACGCCACGGCCACGAGTTGGTATAAGAAGGCGGCCGAACAAGAATGGGCTCAGGCCCAACGTCGATTGGCACAATCACAACGTTACGGATCCGCCGATCTGGAATTAAAAGAAGACTACCACGCTATCATCGGCTGGTACCAGAAAGCTGCAGAACAAGGCCGGGCGAATGCCGAGTTTCTGATGGGGGTGCTTCATTTGCTTGGACGAGGGGTGGATAAAAACTATCCGGAAGCGGAAAAATGGGCCCGCAAAGCCGCCGCTCACCATCAATCAGATGCCCAATATTTTCTTGGTAATTTGTACGAATACGGGATCGGGATGGAACGGAATTACCTTTTGTCAATCGAGTGGTATCGTCAGGCAGCGACAAATAAAAACTTCCATGCCCAAAACCGAATCGGCGAACTTTATTACTTTGGTCGAGGGGTGGCACAAGACTATGGTGAAGCGGGCAAGTGGTTTCGCCTCGCGGCAGAGCAAGGCAATGGGGCCGCTGAGTATAATCTGGGATACCTCTATTCCAATGGCCAAGGGGTGGAAAAAAATAATACGGAAGCAATTAAATGGTTTAATCGCGCCGCTTTAAAAGGCGTCCGAGGCTTTACTTACGCGGCCCAAAAAAATTCCCAATTACCAAATGGAAACTGGTTGCTGGATCAAAACCGAAATCTCAATCAGTCAATTGGAGAAGCCAGTTTATCAAAGGATAACGCACTGGTTGAAATGGCTACAACATATCAAGCTTCCGCTGAACAAGGGACAACCCAAAGCCAAAATAATTTGGGCATTATGCACGAGAATGGGCTTGGTTGCCCGAAGGACCTGATTGAAGCTTATGCGTGGTTTAATGTGGCAGCCAGTCATAGCGATCCCGCCGCCAGGGTTGCATCGAAAAACCGGAACCGGTTGGAGGGGCAATTGTCACTTGCACAAATCAACGCCGCGCAAAAGCGGAGCACGGAGTTGAAGGCAGAACTCAATAAAAAGGCGGCGGAAGCGCAGGCGGGAAAATGAGTTTCCGTGGTAAAATGTTCCGACCGAGCGATTGTAAAATTAATGAAAGTGTGCTACTGATTTGCACAAGGAGTGAAAAGAACAAAGGCGATTTTAGAAAAATTAAACCGCTAATCTGCTCAATCTGACACTAATCCGAATTTAACCGCGAAATACGCCAAATACGCGGAAAGGAAAAAGGCGGTTCCTATACATGATCTGTCAGGGCTATTCGAGGTTATCTCACGGAAGCGGATTTTAACCACGGATTTGCACGGATGGGGGCGTTAAATGCGAAGGAGCAATCGAGTATCAAGGCTCGACGGAGTCTCGCCCCACCATCGGGTAGGGGAGCTTGTCTGGTTTATTCAGGGCTATTCAGGGCTATTCAGGGCTATTCAGGGCTAATTTAAGTGCGGAAGGGTTGATGCCTTCGGGAAAACCGTTCAAAACGGTTGGACCATCGCGGATTGCAGAGACACTGGGCTAAAGCACCAGTGTTCATGGGAAGGTAAAAATGAATGGGAGCGTAGATAGTTGTATGGCTTCGTGAAACCAGCGAACCCGATTCCTTGAAATTAACCGTTTGCATTCGGGAGGGTTTATGGTAAAAGTCCCTTTCCGCTCATCAGGCGGGCGGTAAAAATTTAGCATTGGAATTTGATATGTCACAACACAGCAGTCTCCGTGGGGCAAGCGCATTGAGCGCTAAGCGTAACGTACTCAAGCGCTTTGAACGCGTTGAATTAATGAAGAAACGCGGCAGTTGGAAAGCCGGTGACCGCGTTACCAGTCTGCCCAAGACCAAGCCGGAAGCCTAATTGGCAGGCTGGCCAGCCAGCGGTTTTCCCCTGCTCTACAGGTGGATCGTGATGGTTTTAAGCGGCCTCGTGCCGGTTTATCCCTTTTAAGCAAATGCTCGTGCGTCTGCAAAAATATCTCGCGGACGCCGGTGTTGCCTCACGGCGCGCCAGCGAGCAGTACATCGTGGACGGCCGGGTTTCGGTAAACGGCCGACCAGTTTCCACGCTGGGCACCAAAATCCAACCAGGTCACGATCGCATCGCCGTCGATGGCGTGCCGGTTAAGCCACGCCGCAAACTCTACGTAGCGATTCATAAGCCGAAAGGCTACGTCTGCACGCGCATAGACCCATTGAAGCGCAAGACGTTAGGCGATCTGCTCCCCAAGGAATGGAGCCACCTTTACTCCATTGGCCGATTGGATTACGAGAGCGAAGGATTGATTTTCGCGACGAATGACGGGGATTTCTGCCTTAAAATTTCACACCCACGGCATGGCGTGCGCAAAAAGTATGTGGCGCAAGTCGAAGGGCGGGTGGATTCCGGAATGCTCGCCAAACTGACGCAGGGCGTGGTAAACGACGGGGAAAAGCTCCAGGCGGATAAGGCGAAACTGTTGCAGGCGAACAATAGTCACAGCATTGTGGAGTTGGAACTGACGGAGGGAAAAAACCGCGAAGTCCGGCGGCTCTTTGAAGTGCTGGGATTGACGGTCAGCCGGTTGCAACGGGTTCAGATCGGCCCGATCAAGCTGGGGGAACTGCCCGTCGGCAAATGGCGAGCATTGACAGAACAAGAGATAAAATCTCTACTTTCGCAAGTATGACCACAAAATATAGGCTGGCGTGTGGGGCTTTCCTGATTGCCGGATTGCTGGCGGCGCGAGTAACGGCCGAGGAAATTGCCACCGTGAAGGAAGACAAGCTGAACGTGCGCGGGCAACCGTCCATCTTCAGTGAAGTCATCACTCAATTAAAAAAGGGTGAAACGGTCACGATTCTCGAAGAGGTCAAACACGACAAACCAAAGCCTGCGGACGAAGCGAACTGGGCTAAAATACTTTTGCCCGCCAATACGCCAGTGTGGATCAATGCCTCTTTTGTCACCAATCACGTCGTGCTCCCCAAAGTGTTGAACGTGCGGTCTGGTCCGGGGGAAAATTTCAGTGTGATTGCCCGCGTGGATAAGGGCACGGAGATCAAAGAAATTCGCGTGGTGGATGCCTGGATGGAAATTGTGGCGCCGACGAATGCGTATGCGTTCGTAGCGCTTCAGCATTTAGCCAAGAGCGGAGACAAAACGGAAGCGCCGGAAGTCAAAACGGCGGATACGAAAAAGCATAAGCCGGCCAAAACCGAAGTGAAACCGGCAGAAGTGAAGCAACCGGAACCGCCGCCGATTACGGTGGTGGAAACAGTGAAGCCGGAACCGGTCGTGGTCGCCGCCAATACGCCGGTGAAACCGGTGGTGGAGAAAAAACCGGAAGCAACCTTCGTCGAACCCAAGACCTTGCCCGCACCGGCTCCCAAGCCGACGGTGGATAGTTCACCCGTGGTCATTTCTCCAGTGCCGCCTTCCCCCAAGACGCCGCCGCCTGCGCCGCCGGAAACAATTGATGCTGACAAGACTCCGGCTCCGCCGCGCATTGTGATCCGGGAAGGCACGGTGCATCGCACGATCAGCATTCAAGCGCCTTCGCCGTACCGGCTGGTGGAATTGAATACGGGCCGGACGATTAATTATTTGTATGTCGGCGATACGGGGTTGGAGCTGAAATATTATTTAGGCAAAAACATCCGCATTTCCGGCGAGGAGGCGCTCGACAAACGCTGGTTGAGCACGCCGCTGATCACGATTCAAACCCTGGAACCGCTGCCGTAATGCCGTTGGATAATCTCATTGATGGCCGCGCCATCGCGGAGCAAATCCATGGCGAAACGGCGGAACGTATTGCCACCCTGAAAAGCCGGGGGATTCAACCTGGCTTGATGTTTGTGCGCGTGGGGGAAGACCCGGCGTCCAAAGTTTATGTGGGCATGAAGGAACGCACCAGCCAACGGCTGGGCATTAATTCCAAAACACTGGTTCTGCCAGAGAACACCACCCAGCCCGAGCTGCTCAAGCTGATTCACGAGCTGAATGCGGATGCGAGCATTCATGGGATTCTCGTGCAGGCTCCCCTGCCCCGACAGATTGATTCGGCCACGGTGTTTGCCACGGTCTCGGCCAATAAAGACGTGGACGGCTTTCATCCGGTGAACGTGGGCAAATTAATGCTCGGCGACACGACCGGTTTTCTCCCCTGCACTCCCGCTGGTGTGCATCAATTGCTCATCCGCTCGAAAGTAAAAATCGAAGGCGCGGAGGTGGTGGTGCTGGGCCGCGGCAATATCGTGGGCAAACCGATGGCAGCGATTTTGATCCAGAAAGCGAAACATGCCAGCGCAACGGTGACGCTTTGCCATTCGAACACACGGGACATTGCGGCACATTGTCGGCGTGCCGATATCATTGTGGCGGCGATGGGCGTGGCGGAATTTTTAAAGGCGGACATGGTCAAGCCGGGCGCGGTGGTGATGGATGTGGGTGTGAACCGCATCAGCGATCCGGCGGCCAAAGGCGGTTCGCGATTGGTGGGGGATGTTGATTTTGCAGCCGTGCAGCCGATCGCGGGTTTGATTACGCCGAATCCCGGCGGCGTCGGCCCAATGACGATTGCGATGTTAATGCAAAACACGGTGCGCGCCGCCGAAATCGCGACCGGTGCGTAACGCCAGGGGAAATTTTCCAATTATTCTATTATGAATCCAACCCGTATTCTGCCTGATTTACAATGCTCTCTGCTGTGCGAAGACATTCGCCAGGAAGCCAGTGGGAACTTCATCATTATCGGTGTCATCGGCCTGATCCGCGTGCCGCAATTGCCGGTCACAGCATTCAAGTTGTGCGTGTTCAACCGCTGGACGGCGGGCGTGGGCGCGTTCAATGAAAGCGTGCGCTTGATTGCTCCGGACCAGACGACGGTGATCCGCCAGAGCCAGATGAAATTTGCGTTGCAGGACGCGGCGCACAACACGACGAACGTGTCGGTGTTCGGCCAGATCGAATTCAAGACGCAGGGTATCTATTTTATCGAAGTGCTGGTGGACGACGTGATGAAAGTGCGTTTTCCGCTGCCGGTGGTCGTCGTGCCGCCGCCGAATGCGAATCCCGCTGGCGAAGCGGCGGAGCCAGCCCAGTAATTCCCTGCTGGCGCCGACCGCAAGCCGGAGGCCAGGCCCTTTCCGCGCGCCGGGCGCTGAATGTGGGGCCGGGAAATTGGGTCTATATTCCCAGGAATGAGCGCTGCAAGTGAGGCAACATCGCTGCCGTGGCAGCCGTTGACGCTGGGGGGAGTGGCCAGTTTTGCGCGCGCCCCGCTGAAACGCTTGTTGATGGTAGAACTGGTGGTGGCGGTCATTGCCGCTGTGGGGATGATTTTCTTTGCCCGCCACGCCTATGTTCCCGCCATCGAACAGGCGATTGACGCGGCCTAGGCACGCGGCGGCGGGGTGGTGTTCTTCCCGGCCGTGCAGCTGGAAGGGACCAAGACGGGCGGC
>JBEHZA010000248.1:0-7453 GCA_048497895.1 Verrucomicrobiota bacterium | reverse complement strand
ATGGCCCGGTTCGTGTAAAATGGCATCCGGATTCTCACCTGTGCTCACTTTGGAGAGAGTTTTTAGCGTATTCAAATCGACGATGCTGGCTTTCGCTTCCCGTCCGTTACTGGCGAAGCCGCGGCCCAATTTCGGAGCCAGCGCAAAGCCATGCACGCCGGGTGTGTCTGCCACTTCCCCCACGATTGTTTCTTTATCCAGATCGATCACGATCACCTTGGTAGCATGGGTCACATAAAGCCGTCTGGCCGATTCGTCGATAGAGAGATAATCCCAGCCCCCTTCCCCGCCGATGGTGATTTCTTTCAACAAATGATACGGAGCTTCGGCGCCATGCGTGGGAACCATTGCCAGGCTGATGAATCCAAGTGCCAACAAGCCCAATAATGGTTCAATTCTGAGTTTCATAGGCAGGAATTACGGGGTGTGTTTCAGATTGTTGGAGTAAAATAGCACGGCAGAGGCTGGAAATGAATCTTTTTGAACGCGGGCACCCTTTGCCCGCGCAACGGGCAAAATCGAGGTGACCTCAGAGTGCGATTAAACGTGGTAGGCAGATAAACGTACGGGAGCGAAAAGAACGACTGGAAGGAACGATCATTGGCCTACTCTTCCTAGAGCGGTTTAAATAATTACGTAGCCGCAAAAGCAGCATATTTAAAGCATCTTGACGGTTGCGAAGTCAGTTAAAAAGCTGTGGGCTAGCGCCAGGGATTTTATTTGTGGTGGTGACGGTGAGCCAATCCCGGATGCGAGATCACGAACAAACCCGCCGCCGCCCGGGAGGATTCGTTATCCCGAAGGGATTACCATCAATCAGCCCAGGGTTGTCCCGCCGCTTGTGTCCCGGCGGGACTACCCTGGGTAACGGTCAGTAAAAGCACAAACTCTGAAAGAGTTTTATCCTTGCGCCTTAATTCCAAGCCAAACGCGGGGACTGAAGCGATGCAACTCTTTCAGAGTAGATGGACATTTTGAACCCTTTCCCAGGGTAGCCCGCGAAGACCCGGACGCGGGCAACCCTAGGCTGAGTGATTTAATCCCTTCGGGATGATTTGCCCACAATCACTCTGTTGATCAGGATCACCTCGCCGATCAGGAAGGTAGATGGCTGGCTGACCAGAATATTTCGATGACTCCGTAACCATTGAGATTCCAAAAATGCGCCGATTCCTCATTTTTTGGCTACATAATTATTTAATCCGCTCTAATTTTCTCGCCGCAGCCGAGGAGAAAAGACCCAACCCGTTGGTCGCAACACTCGTCAGCCATTTTTGACCACCACTTTCAATCGCACCCGTTACTTCAAACGAGCTTGCGGGAAAGGTGGTCGAGAGGATACAAAGCAGCCGGATTTAACACATTTTATGGCAAATCATCGCATCGGCATCATCGGCGGCAGCGGACTCTATCACATTGAAGGGTTCACGAAGCAAAAGTGGGTGAAGGTCAAAACTCCGTTTGGTTCACCTTCCGACGATTTTTTGACCGGTGAATTGTCCGGGCGCGAAGTGGTGTTTCTGCCGCGTCATGCACGCGGGCATCGCATCCTGCCGAGTGAGTTGAACCATCGGGCGAACATCTGGGCGATGAAGAAGCTCGGGGTTTCCTGGATTATCAGCGTGAGCGCGGTCGGTTCACTGCAAGCGAAGTATAAGCCGTGCGACATCGTGTTGATCAATCAATTCCTCGACCGCACTAAACGCGATTTTGAACATACGTTCTTCGGTCGCGGCATCGTGGCGCACATTGCGTTTGCGGACCCGATTTGTGAAGAACTCCGGGCGCTGCTGCTGAAGAATGCGAAGGCCTTGAAAGCGCGGGCTCACGACGGCGGCACCTACGTCAACATGGAAGGCCCCGCGTTTAGCACGCGCGCAGAATCATTGACGAATCACAAGCTGGGCTACGATGTGATCGGCATGACCAATCTGGGCGAAGCCAAATGCGCGCGCGAAGCGGAAATCGCCTACGCCACGATGGCGATGGTGACGGATTACGATTGCTGGAAAGTGGACGAGGAACACGTGACTGTGGAAATGGTCATTGCCAACCTCATGCGCAATGCCGAAACCGCCAAGAAAATCGTCACACAAACGATTTCGCAGATTCCCACCGAACCGAATTGGTCCTGCCATGACGGCTTAAAAAACGCCATCATGACGGATAAGAAATTGTGGCCAGCGAAGACCAAGGCGCAGTTGAAGCCGATTCTGGCGAAATATCTTTAGTCTCCTGACGGATCACGGGCTCCAAATCGGAGCCGACTTTAAAATATCCCGAGCGACTTCACCGGGTGGAATGATAAAAATTGGCACGGGCAGATTTATCGCCCGCGCCTCAGTTTGAATGGCCGCCATGATGTCCGACAGCGAGTAACGTGAAGAAAAATGATTCAAAACAAGACGCTCTGGACGAACTTCGTGCGCCAATCGTAAAACGTCACCCAACACACTGTGTTGATGACGGTCTCCGCGCTCTCCCGCATCGGCATGGTTAAGAAAAGTCGATTCGTGGATCAACGTCTTGCAGCCCTGCCAACGATCGGCAGAAGCAACATTGGTGTCGCCGGAATATCCCAACACCATTTCCTCAGTCTTAAGCGTGATAAAGGCAGCGCCATGCACGCGGGATAATTCTGCCAGTTGCGCTGGCAACAGTCCCTTAAACTCATCCTTCAACTTGCGATTTTCCCGGATCACCAGGTAGCTGACGCTTTTGACGAGGTGCTGTTTTTCCTGGAAGTGATCATTCGCCATCACTCTCAATTTCAGCCCGGCGCTCAGTTCAAACGACTCCCCTGGTTTTACCGGTGTCCAGGTCACCTCCTCACCCTTTCCCGGATCAAAGCGACAACAAAATTCCGCCAGTGCGGGAAACGATCCACAATCTGCCGGATAGAACACTTCTGGAATTCCCTCGCGGGCATTCAACTGTTGTAATTGCAGTAACCCAGTCAGATGATCCCGATCCGGATGGGTAATAGCCACCTTCTTGATCTTGCGGGATTTCTGCAAAAGACCGGCGCACACTCCATCCCCAGCATCCAATAACAGCGCGAATTGTTCGACAAAAATCCAAGTCGAAAAAAGTGCAGTGGAATAACCCGTGATTGTTAACACATCACTCATGTCTCGTTTTACGTTTACCGCGTAAACCCATACTCCTTTGCAATTCTTCCACTGATGCTACTTATCCTTCAAAAAATTAAATCCCGCAACTGGCACCCTTATCACCGGTAGAACGGCGCCGGAACGGACGGGTGCAGGGTATTCTTCAGAATCAAGAGCGAGGGCCCGGCCTTTTTCCATTTTTCGTGCAACCCATAAGGCACCAGGCTGGGACCGTCCTGCATCGAACCGAGGACGATATCCAAATGGCCATCGCCGTAAAGATCGCCCACGTCCATGGTAATCCAGCGACCGGACAAGGCTTCGGGAAAGGAATACGCCTTAAACTGCATGTTCCCAAGGTTTTTGAGATATAAAAAGCTATCGTACGCGTTGCGCTGGTAATGGGGATAAAAAGAGATGGCCGCAATGTCCAAAGTGCCCGTACCCGAAAAGTCCCGGGCCATGGCTTTGTAGGCACCCGCCATGGGATAGAACCAGCTTTCTTTAAAGTTGTTTTTTCCATCATTCAGGTAGAGCCGGATGCCATGAAAGGATTTATATGGGGGCACGTAGTTGGGATGATCCCCTTCATCCCCGTTCGTCGCCAGAATGTCCATGAAGCCGTCGTGATTGAAATCAACCAGTTCAAAAGAGGAAGAACCCCAGGCCGGATGATGTTCGACCACCGGCACCGGAGCGCTGAATTCTCCATGGCCCTGATTATAGAAAATATAAATACCTTCACGCGCTTGCGCCATCATGACGATGATGTCCGGCTTGCCGTCGTGATTAAAGTCATAGACTTCAGCGGCAATGGCTCCAGGACGGTCCAGCAGCACGTGTTCTTCATAGTTGGTGCCATGATTTTCAAACCAGGAAAAATGGCCCAGCAAATTGCCGAAACCGCAGACCACTAAATCCTCACGCCCATCTCCATTAAGATCGGCAAACAGCGTTTTGACGGGGCGAGGCAGGGCTTTTAAAATTTCGCGGGCTTGGGCATTCTTCGCCTTGCGGTCGGGCAGCCAAACGAGTTCCCCTTCCAATTCATCAGACGGGCGATAGCTGCCCATGAGCGTGACGTACATGCCATTGCTTCGGATTTCCAGACTGGCGGGCGGACTCGGCAGGTCAACATGACTCAACTTGCGTCCGCGCGGGTCCAGCACCACCAGATCATTGGTAACCGACTCCCCGTAGTAAATGCGGTGATTGACCGAATCAATCTTCGTGAGCGTGGTAAAACCAAGGCTGCGGAATTCCGGTTGCACGACCTCGAATTGATCCAGCTTAACCTCCACTTGCGCCGGAGCCTGCGGTTCAGCCGTGGCCAGCGGCGCAGCTCCCAGATAATAGGTGCAAATGGCGCGCCAATCCTCAATTTTCATGATCGGACGTTCAGGAATAATTTTGGCGTCGATCACCCGTTGCTGCAAAAACAACTGCTCGTAAGGAACTTCGTGA
The DNA here is from genome assembly GCA_048497895.1 of Verrucomicrobiota bacterium. Classification (GTDB taxonomy): domain Bacteria; phylum Verrucomicrobiota; class Verrucomicrobiia; order Limisphaerales; family JBEHZA01; genus JBEHZA01. The sequence continues at coordinate 2,876 of JBEHZA010000248.1, read as the reverse complement.
AAGCCCAACTTGTCCGCCATGGCCGGAAGAATGGCCATCGCCCACGTCGTCTTATCCAACAAATCAGGCGGCGGATAAAGATGACAGGAAGAGCAAACGACCTTGGACAATTCCTCGCCGCGTTTGTATTCGTCCGGCACGCGCACGGGCACAGGGGCAACCGCTGTCACTGGCTTGACTGATGGCTTTAAGAAACTGGCAGCAAATACCACCACTGCCACCACCCCACACAGGATGAGCAGATAACGGAGCCATCGTGGAAGCTGGCTGGGGGGTGGGCTAGGCAGATTCATTGTGCGTTCAAATACTGAAAATCAGACTCAACAAATGCAATCTGTATTGTGCCAAAACCAGGGTTATTCGTGGACAAAAAAAGAAGCGGTTCCGAAGAACCGCTTCCCGTTTTAAAACAGAACTGTGTCCAAATTACGGTTTAGTCCCCGGTCATAATGGTCCACATGCCGGTCTGATAAGAGGCCACAGCGTTTGTCCGGCCAAGCGTAGCGCGACGGCTTAAGAACTCAGCGTGACCATCCAGGAACAGGAAGTTGTAGGATTCACCGCCATGAATGCTCGGACTCGTGGTTGTAATGTTGGCACCAGAGGGATTGGAAAAATTCATGTAGTCCGCAATGTGCGTGCTGGCGTTGCTCGCATTCCCAATCCGGTTGTCCTGATGAAGACGCTCGGTCAGGAAAATCGTGCCGTCGCTTTCGAGCGGAGTACCGGACTGAATCGCCGGTTGATTACGCACGTAGCGCGGATCGGTTTGCACGTCATCAATGGCATCGGTTCTCCAGATAAACTTGGCAGAGTTGTCGGTAGACGAGTTTCTAACGATGCTCCCATTGCCAGCTCCGGGGGTTTGGTAAAATTCCAAACCGATACCAGTTGTATTCAGGGAATTGGGCGGCCAGTTGTTGGTCGTATTGAACGTCCAGCTCACCGCAGTACCACCATCGTGTTGCGTCATGGCGTAGCTACGCTTCACCCCACCCCATTGAGTATTGCCGATGGCATAACCCGAGGTCAGTTTATCAGCCGGGCAAAGATACGGTTTGAAGGGCGACTTTTTGGAAGCCGGATTGCCCCAGTTATCCCAGGCGTAATCCCAGTTCACGTTGGCATAACTATCGAAATAACCATAGCCGCCAAGGTAGGTCCAAATTTCTTCGTCCCAGGACATATTTTGGCCACCGGTGATGTACAGTTTAGCGTAAGGGATTTTTTCTTTGTTATCGCTGAAGTACATGTGCAGTGCGGTACCCATCTGCTTCAGATTGCTCAAGCAAGAGGTCGCTTGCGCCTTTTGCTTGGCTTTGGCCAATGCTGGCAAGAGCATGCCCGCCAGAATGGCGATAATGGCAATAACTACCAGCAGTTCAATTAAGGTGAAGGCGTACCAGGCGGATGGCTTGCCGTTTCTAGATGTTTTCATTTCGTTCATAAATTCCCTGTGAAACCCTGACTTTATTTCAATGATACTTTGAGTGTTTGCGGATCTAAATAGTAGTGGTGACCTTCCGGAGCTTCCGGCAAGGCTTTCAGATAACCGGTCGAAACCAGTAGTGACAAATCTTTGCCTTTGAGGCTGGGCCGGGCGGGCTTATCGCCTTCGCTAATGCCGGCAGTGCGGCCATATGATTCAACCGCATACTGAAGGGCTTCTAAATCACTGCGTTGCCCATTCGGTCCCTGACGGAAATAAAATAAAGGATCGCCAGTCGGAGTACTGGCAACCGGAGCGCCGGGTGAAGCTACAGGACTATCAGCCTGTGGGGCTGCTGGGGCGGGTGCCTCGGGCGCAGGCGGAGGGACGGGGGCTCCAGGAGCGGCCGAACCGTCCGCCGATGCCGCTTGGGGCACCTTCACGGGCGGTTTAGGCTTAGGAGCGGAAGCTTCCTCTTTCGAGCCGCAACCTCCGGCTACCATCAAACACAAGCAAACTGGCAACACCCACTTCATACGCATATCTAATTTACAAAATAAATTTAATAAGAATCAAAAATCAATCGACTGGCGAATATCCACGTCATTGCTATTTCCTGCAAGTAAACCGATGCAGTCGGCCGAAGTCCCATCCGCATTTGATTGATATTTCCCACCGTCGTGGCTGCCCGTGATCATCATGCCCAGAGGTGTTTGCCCAATTCCAGCGCCCGTCGATTTCGCTGTCGAGATATTCACGCACCCTTCAACTTCGCGTGTACCGCGATTCACGATAAACATCACCTTTTGATCCACATCCACCAGCGCGCCTTTTGCATTGCTAGCCATCGAAAGTTTGCGATTCGCACATGAGATCATAGTGTCGAGCGCATTTAGATCGGGCTTTTTATCACCACAGTCGCGTAAGTCCGCATTGGCAATGTTGCTGGAAACGCCAGCGGTTTGATTGTAAGCGCCTCCACTCGCGCCGGGTCTTTGCATCAGCGCCTGGTTGAATAAATCGGCTAGCGTCTGAGGTGCACTTGCAGCATTGCCATTATTTTTTTTTGCTTGGGAATCGTCTTTTGCAACTACTGGCTGAACAACAAGAACTTTCGCTTCCTGCAATGTTGAAACTGTTGGGTCGGGCGTGTTGGGACTCGGCCACGGCACGGCTTGCGAGCCAGGGCGAAGCGCCGTCTGCCCAGAAGCGACTGGACTTAAGATTAAAATGACAAGTGAAAGCGCAAGCCTTCTCATCCTATCTATCATCCGGTTGAAGGCGAGGAAGCGCAAGTCCTGCGCTCGACTTGCGTCTCGAAACGAGACAACCAAATTGGGGCGTTCGCCTGTCACCCAACTGTCTAAAAGTTCACAGGCCGCGGACGCTACGTTTACCGGCGGGTGGCCGCCCGCTTGCTCTACCTATCATCGGGTTTAGGTGAAGG
>JBEHZA010000247.1:0-7472 GCA_048497895.1 Verrucomicrobiota bacterium | reverse complement strand
ATGCGGCGCGCAAACGCGCCGTAATAATCGGCCGAAATATGACCGCCGCCGACACCGCCGACGTAGTGCAAGGAGTAGTTCGCCAATAAGGCAATCGGTTTGCCGTCGAGCGATTTGACGGCGAGCACGGAGACTTCGGGATCGGTGGGGCCAGCGGGTTCGAGCAGGTTGGGATTGCCGACACCGGGATTCATCTTCACCTGATCGGTGCCGCCGAAGGGATTGAGCAGCGGCGTGCCGGGTTTCATCTTCCAACGGCGATTGAAGACCTGGCTGGGTTCACTGCCAACGGCCCAGCCGATTTTGGCGGGGGCGAGATTATTCAGGGCGCGGCGCACGCCATCGGCAATACGGCTGGCAAGAAATTTGAGATATTCGGGATCGGGATCGCTCTGGAAGACGGAACCAGCGGTCGCCGCAGAATGGGTGTGGGTGGCGGACATGAGCATGTTTTCCACCGGCAGGCCAGTGGCGCGATTGACCAATTGTTTGGCTTCGTCAAAAATTTCGCGCGGGATCATGCAACTGTCATCGACGACGATGACGAGTTTGGTGGTGCCATCGTCGAGAGCGAGGCAACGGGCGTGCAAGTCGTCGTGAATGTGGGTGGCGATACCATCCTGCATGTTGCCATTGATGGAACTGCCAAGGCGGGGCGTGATATTGCTGGTGGCGGCTCCGGCACGGAAGATTTTGTTGGTGGCGCTCGTGACGGGTTGATCTTTCACCTGCGCGCGGCTGGTGAGGGTGAGCAACGAACCGGCAGTTAAGATAAGGGTGATGAAAAACCAGCGCCGCAGGGTAAAACGATTGGGCAGTAGGCTTGCGTTCATGGCAAAATGGGTTGCACCGCGTTTACTTTCAGGGAATTGGACGCAGTTTAGTGGAGAACTCTTCAAGCGGCAATGCAGGAGGTGGAGATTTTTTAAGAAGTCAATCAACGGGGTTTGACAGAGGTAAAATCTGAACTCGGCTCGTTGATGTCTGGAGGATGACCTGCTCCAAAGCTCCAGAGGACTGGAGCAGTCCGGGACGCTGGCGCGAGTTAGTTAGGGCCTGAAAGGTGAACGAATACTGCGATTGCTATTGGGCGTTGAGGGTTTATGATCGGGGCACAGCCATAAGGGATTTTCGATTCTATGAAAAATATTCAATTCTCACTCAAAGCGGGCGCTTGTTCGGGATTTATCCAGGCAGGGGCGTTGTTGGCGATGACACTATCAGGGCTAAATGGGCTGGGAGCGGAACTTTCAACGGAGGAGATTTTCAAGAAATCGCAGGACACGTATGCCGCGCTGACGAGTTATAGTGATGAGGGAAAAACGGTGGCCAATGTCAATGGGGCAACGATTACCCACACGTTCTCGATCAAGCTGGCGCGTCCGGGTTTTTACCGGATTGACTGGGAACAGAGCACGGAATCGTCAGGCCTAAAAACGAGCAGCCAAGGAGCAGTGTGGTCGGCGGGCGAAGGGGATTATCTGGACATGGGCATCGGGCAAGGTGCGCGTAAACTGGCGAATCAGGAAACGGCCCTGAGCAGCGCAACGGGCATTTCGGGCAGCGCAGCAGCGACCATTCCGGGAACATTTTTTCACCTGAGCTGGGGCAATCAGCTGGGAGGTCCGGCAGCCAACGCAAAACGGCTGGCCGATAAGAAGGTGGGAGCGGTGGATTGCTATGTTTTTACGAGCGATTTAAAGGGCCGGACCAAGACGTGGTGGATCGGGAAGCAGGATTTTTTGATTCATCAGGTGCGGACGGTGACGAGCGCGGAGACAATGAACGCCATAATGGCGGAAAATGCCAAACGGCACCCGGAAATCGCCGCAAACCTGCCGAAATCAGGATTCCAAGGGCTGACTTCGACGGAGACGCATGAAAATATGGTGGTGAATAAGGGGTTTGCGCCGGGGGATTTTAGTAGGGAAAAGGTGAAGTAGGTTTGTGGGAATTGGGGGTGATTTGACCTAAAGAGAGGACGACTCGCGGCTGGAAGCCGCGATCACCGGCAAGCAGGGATGCTTGCCGCTACAGGTAATAGTTGTTTAATAGCTGCTTGATATTGGGTGGTTTTGTGCTACCTTCAGGAAGGAGGGGAAATGACGAATTACCGAATGACTAAATCCGAAAGAAATCCCAATGACAAAGCGCGAAAGGGGGGAAACAATTAGACCACGGATGAACACAGATTTACACGGATGGGGAGATGCCGATGAACCCACCCCCAGCCCCTCCCTGGAGGGGAGCCGGATGAGGACGCGCCGTGGTTGGAGTGGTGTCAGGCTTATTCAGGGATAATTTTAACGCGGAGTGCGAAATCAGGGATTTTGACAGAATGAACAGAAGGGACAGAATTTAAAAGGGGGGGAATGAGAAAGGTGCTGTATGGCTTGATTTGTAAGGCAATTGCAATTTCGATTACCCAGCCAGCTAAAGCTGGAACTCCATACTTGCGGACTCGAAACGGTGTGGAACGTAGCTCCGTGTCAGGCTTATTCAGGGCTATTCAGGGATAATTTTAACGCGAAGTGCGAAGTCAGGGATTTTGACAGAATGAACAGAAGAGACAGAATTTTAAAGGGGGGGAATGAGAAAGGTGCTGAATGATCTGATTTGTAAGGCAATTGCAATTTCGATTACCCAGCCAGCTAAAGCTGGAACTCCATACTTACGGGCTCGAACGATGTGGAGCGTAACTTCGTGTCAGGGGTATTCAGGGATAATTAAATGCAGAAGGAAGAATGGAGAATTAAGAATAAGCCCAAAGGAGGGAGGGACGCACCTTGTATGGGATTGTATGGCTTTGTATGGGTTCGATGGATCAAGGTGGCGGCCTTGCAGGCCTTGAGGATACCGCTGGAATGGTTACCTGGGCCTGCAGCCCAGGCTATCACATTGGGGGCTTTCAGCCCGCGGAACACACCAGAAATGAGGATAGATGTATGAGACGAATGAATGGTATCGAGGTTTGTCAGGGCTATTCTGGCTTATTCCGGGATAATTCGAGTGCGGGAGGCGAAACGCGGAGTGGAAAATGGGGTAAGATGGCAACGCAGACCTGGTTCTGTGGGTGCGGATTGGCATGAAAAGGTGGAATGGAGAGGATGAAAACTACAGGCTTCCCATGGGCATCGAATTTCTTACACTGATGGCTCGTCCCTAAATGAACATGAAAAAGATCGTTTTCCTGATGGCTGCGCTGTTGTCCTGCGTGGCGCTCACAAGTTTTGCCGCGGACAAGAAAATTGTCCTGGTGGCAGGTCACCCGAGCCATGGCCCCGGCGAACATGAATTCAATGCCGGTTGTCTGCTGCTCAAGAAATGCCTGGATAAGACGCCGGGCGTTCAGGCCTCGGTTTACCTGAACGGGTGGCCGAAGGATGAGCATGCGTTCGACGGAGCGGATGCGGTCGTGTTTTTCATGGATGGCGGGCCGGGACATCCGATCATTCAAGAGGATCATTTGAAGATTATTGGTGCGCTGATGAAGAAGGGCGTGGGTCTGGCCTGCATGCACTATGGGGTGGAGGTGCCCAAGGATAAGGGCGGTCCCGAATTCATGGAGTGGATTGGCGGCTACTATGAGAGCGCTTATTCTACGAATCCTCACTGGGAAGCGAATTTCAACAATTTGCCCGCGCATCCGATCATGCGGGGCGTGAAGCCGTTCAAGGCAACGGATGAATGGTATTATAATATCCGGTTCCGCCCGGATACGAACAGCGTCACCGCGCTGCTGGTAGGCAAGCCGTCTGATGAAACACGACAGGGCGCAAGTTCTTCGCCGCGCGGGCCGTATCCGCATATTGTGGCGGCGAGCGGGCGTTCGGAAATTTTGTCGTGGTGCGTGGAGCGTCCGGATGGCGGACGGGGATTTGGTTTCACGGGCGGCCATTCGCATACAAACTGGGGCAATGAAGATTTCCGGCGGTTTGTGTTGAACGCGCTGTTGTGGACGGCCAAGGCGGAAGTGCCGGCGAATGGCGTGCAATCCACGGTGACGGCGGAAGAACTGGCAGCAAACCTCGATCCTAAACCCGCGCGCAAGAAGCCCGCGGCAGCGACACCGCCGACCTCCTCGGCCAAGCCGCTGTATCGCAGTGGCGTGATTCATTCGGGATTGGTCAAAATGGACGTGGACCTGGCCGGAGCGAAGGATCTCTACCTGGTGGTGAATGACGGCGGCGACGGCATTGGTTGTGACTGGGCGGATTGGGTGGAGCCGCAACTGGTCAAGACGGATGGCACGACGATCAAGCTGACGGATTTGACGTGGAAGAACGCGGCGTCCGGACACGGTGAAGTGGGCATTAATAAAAATGCGGAAGGCCGTCCGTTGAAAATTGGCGGCAAGCCGGTCAGCAACGGCATCGGCGTGCATGCGGTTTCGATCATTCATTACAGCTTGCCGGAAGGTGTCAGCCGGTTCCAATCCTCCGCTGGTAATGATAATGGCGGCACGGATCAGGGCTGCGGGTCCACCGTAGAGTTTCTGGTATTCACGCAACCGCCCGGCGAAGCCTACACGAAGACTTCGGCAGCAGATGGCTCGACGCATAAATCGGGTCCGGAAGCGGCGCAGCAGGATGTGAGCAAATTCACGGTGGCGGATGGATTGGAAGTTTCGCTCTTTGCTTCGGAACCGATGATCGTTAATCCCGCGGACATGGACATTGATGCCAAGGGCCGCGTGTGGATTACGGAAGGGGCGAACTATCGCAAATGGGCCACGCCGCCGTTGCGCGCGGAGGGTGATCGCATTGTGATTTTGGAAGACACGAAGGGTACAGGCACAGCGGATAAGGCGACGACGTTTTACCAGGATTTAAGCATTAACACGGCGCTTGGCATTGGAGTGTTCGGCAATAAGGTTATCGTGTCGTGCGCGCCCAACGTGTTTGTGCTGACGGATACGGATGGCGATGGGATTGCGGACAAGCGCGAACTATTGTTCACGGGCATTTCCGGTGAGCAACATGATCATGCGATTCACACCTTCACGTTCGGACCGGATGGAAAACTTTATTTCAACTTCGGCAACGCGGGCCGGCAGTTGCGTCGTCCGACGGGCAAGCTGAAGGACCTGCCGTTGCATGGGGTCATTTCGGCTGAAGACATCAAAAACAATTCCGAACCGGTCATCGATTTGGACGGCAACGAAGTGAGCGACAAGGGCAAGCCGTATCGCCAGGGAATGGTATTCCGCTGCAATGTGGATGGCAGCGAAGTGGAAACGCTGGCGTGGAACTTCCGGAATAATTACGAAGTGGCGGTGGATTCTTTCGGCACGCTCTGGCAATCGGACAATGACGATGACGGCAACAAGGGGGTGCGCATCAACTACGTGATGGAATATGGCAACTACGGCTATACCGATGAAATGACGGGCGCGGGCTGGCAGGCGAAACGGACGAACCTTGAAGAAGACATTCCGCATCGTCACTGGCATCAGAATGATCCCGGCGTAGTGCCGAATCTGGTGTTCACGGGAGCGGGATCGCCCACGGGCATTTGCGTGTATGAAGGCAAACTGCTGCCGGAGATTTTCCGCAATCAGGTGATTCATTGCGATGCTGGCCCGCGCATCGTGCGCAGTTATCCGGTTGTGCCGAGCGGCGCGGGTTATGAAGCGAAGACGGTGGATATTCTGACGACGAAGGATTCGTGGTTCCGTCCGTCTGATGTGTGCGTGAGTATCGATGGTTCGTTGTATGTGGCAGACTGGAACGATGCCGGAGTAGGCGGTCACAATATGGCGGATCGCGAGCTGACGAATATGACAGGGCGCGTGTATCGCGTGGCGCCGAAAGGCTCCAAGCCGATGGCTCCGAAATTGGATTTGTCCAACGCGGCGAGCGCGGTGGCAGCTTTAGAATCGCCGAACCTCGCCACGCGTTATCTCGCGTGGACGGCATTGCACGAGATGCAAGGCAAAGCAGAAAAGGAACTGCTCAAACTGTGGAAAGGTGACGATCAACGTCTGCGCGCACGCGCATTGCATCTGCTGGCCCGCATCAAAGGAAGCGAACAGAAATATGTCGAGCTGGCATTGAAGGATAAGAATTCTGATCTGCGCATTGCGGGGCTGCGTTTGGCCCGGGAACTCAAATTTGATGTGATACCGTACGTCAAACAACTGGTGAAAGATTCCTCCGCGCAAGTACGGCGCGATTGCGCGATTGCACTGCGTCATAATACCTCGCCGGAAGCGGCTACATTATGGGCGGAACTCGCGGCGCAACACGATGGCAAAGACCGTTGGTACGTGGAGGCGCTGGGAATTGGCGCGGATAAACAGGAGACGGTGTTCTTTGGCGCGTGGTTGAAACTGGCCGGTGATCAGTGGAATACCGCCGCTGGACGGGACATCGTGTGGCGTTCGCGCGGCACGAATGTGCCGGCTTATCTCGTGAAAATTCTCGAAGATAAAAACACGCCGGAAAATGAAAAGCCGCGTTATCTGCGAGCGATGGACTTCATTCCGAAGTGCGCAGAAAAGGACGCAGCGCTGGCAGAACTGGCGTTGAACGCGTTGAAATAAGCGCACTATAGAACTGAGAGAACACCCTCATTGCTCCAGCTCATTCTCACTCCATGCGTAAAGCAGCGTGTTTATTGATTGGTCTCTGCCTGACGGCGCTAACAGCCGCAGCGGAACCGGCGGCGGATAATCGCACGACGATGATTATCGAGGCGCTGAGCCGGTTGACGCCGGACCAAATCAATGCGAATCCGAAGTTGAAGGACGCGCTGAACAAAGTGCTGGAGGCAACGCGCGGCACGCCACAATTCGTCAAGCTGGTGCAGCAATTCCAAATCAAGGATCAAAATCCGGGGTTGCTGGAAGTGGCGATTAATAATCCGACGGAGGAATCGAGTGGTGACGTCATTCGCACGTTACTGGAACAAGACCCGGCATTATTGAAAAATTCCCTGGCGAGCGGCCAACCTGAAATCGCCTTGAAGACCGCCACTGCGCTCGGCAATTCCGGCAGTAAACTGGCGGTTCCCCTGCTCCTGCCGGTGGTGACGGAAGTCAAAGCGGATGTGAACCTGCGCAAGCAGGCAGTGCGTTCACTGGCGCGCACGCACGAGGGTGCGAGTGATTTAATCGCTCTGGCCAAGGAAGATAAGTTGGCCAGCGACCTGAAGTTCACAGCGACGGCGGAACTGAATAATCTGCGCTGGCCGGAATTGAAAGCGGCGGCAGCACAGGTATTGCCACCGCCACAATCCGCCAACGCACAGGCACTGCCGCCCGTGGCGGATTTGCTGAAGCAAACCGGCGATGTGAAACGGGGCGAGCAGGTATTCCTGCGCGAGACCTCACAGTGCACGCGGTGTCACCGCGTGAACGACAAGGGCACGGACTTTGGTCCGGCGTTGTGCTTGCGCAACGAGCTAAACCAAGTAATTTTGAACCTAATCGTCAATGCAGCTCACGCGATTGCAGAACGCACGGGCGGGGG
>JBEHZA010000246.1:0-7525 GCA_048497895.1 Verrucomicrobiota bacterium | reverse complement strand
TGAGAAAACGGAGTCCGAATCTTTTTTATCCGTGGTTAAAAGAATCCGTTCAACCGGGATTTAATACTTCTTTGATTTTCTCGCGAAGGCTGTCGGGGTGGAAGGGCTTTTGGATGAAGCCGGCGAGGCCTTTGCCGGTGAAACGGTCGATGGCTTCCTGCTCGTTGAACCCGCTCATCAATAAGACCCGAACAGCGGAATTCACGTGACGCAATTCGCGGAAGGTTTCTTCTCCGTCCATGTGGGGCATGGTCAAATCCAGAATCACAAACCGGATCACGGAACTGTGCTCGTGATATTTGGCCAGCGCTTCGCGGCCATCACGCGCCATGATAACTTCAAAGCCCAATGATTCGAGCATGCGGGCCGTGACGGTGCGCACAGTCTCTTCATCATCGACGACCAGCACGGTGCCATGACCGTGCCAGGTGGAAGCGGGTTCAAGACCGGAATGGAATTGCTCCGCCGGACCATCCGCACAGGGCAAAAGCAGCTTGAACGTGGAACCGCGCCCGTGCTCGCTATAAACTTTCAGCGCACCTTTGTGGCCCCGCACAATGCCCAGCACAGCGGCCAAACCGAGGCCGCGCCCGGTAAACTTGGTGGTGAAAAACGGATCGAAAATCCGCGCCTTCACATCGGAACTCATGCCGCAGCCATTATCGGAGACTTCGAGAAAAACGTAATCACCCTCGGGCAGGTTGGGCGAAAGATACATTTCCGTGAGGTATTCCCGATCTGCCCGCATGACGCCGGTGGCAATGCAAATCAAGCCGCTCTTGTCCCCAATGGCATCCGAAGCGTTAATCACCAGATTCATGAGAATCTGGCGCAACTGCGTGGCATCACCCAGCACCACCGGCAAACGCGGCGCGGTTTGAATCTTCAATACCGCTTTCTTGGAAATGGAGAGTTGCAACAGGTCGGTGGTATCAAGCACGAGCGCATTGAGATCCAGCCGCTGAATGTGGAAACGGCCTTTGCCCGCGTAAGCGAGCATCTGTTTGCACAGGTCGGCCGCACGAACGGCAGCCGCTTCGATTTGTTCCAGAAAATTGTGCACCGGTGAAGTGCGGGACATCTCCATGCGCGCCAGGCTCGCATTTCCCAGAATGCCGGTGAGCAGATTGTTGAAATCATGCGCAATGCCGCCCGCGAGCACACCGAGGCTCTCCAGCTTTTGCGTCTCCTGAAGTTTGCGTTCGATGAGCAGTTTTTCTTCTTCGCCTTGTTTGCGCTCGGTGTTGTCTTTCATGCCACCGACCATGCGCACACCTTTGCCGTGCTCATCCCGAATAACGAAGCCATGGTCCGACACCCAGGCATAAGAACCATCGGGCCGGCGAAAACGATATTCGTCCTTCCAATTGATCTCCACGCCTTGAATGACCTTGTGCATTCCATCCATCACGCGGTCACGGTCATCCGGATGCAATTGGGACACCCACCAATCGGCCTTGGGCCCAATGGCCGTGCGTTGATAGCCAAACAGCGTTTCCAACCCTTCGTTCCACCAGATGGTACCGGTGACAAGGTTCCAATCCCAAATCGCATCACTCGTGGCGCGCGCGACGATCTGGAACAATTCCCGGCTTTCGCGCAATTCCTCTTCCGCCCGTTTACGCTCGGTGACATCGTGGCCGACGGATTGGATTTCAAGCAACTTGCCGTAATCATCGAAAATGGCGCGATCGGTCCACTGATGCCAGCGCATCTCGCCACTCGGCAAATGGGTGCGGTGTTCATCTGAAACAACGGAACGTTCCGGCGTCATGGAACGAACCTTCTGCTGAATGCGCGCCCAATCCTCCGGATCGACTTCCGGCCGGAAACTGCTGCCGACCAGTTCTTCGCGCGATTTGCCGTAGTGACGGCAGTAACTTTCATTGACGAAGGTGCGCGTCCCATCCGGATTCCAGCGGACGACAAATTCCGTTTGATCCTCCACCACGGCGCGATATTGCTGCTCACTGCAACGCAGAGCCTCGCGCACACGTTTGCCTTCGGTAAAGTCCACGAACGTGCCGATCAAGCTGCGGACGTGCCCCTGATCATCGAGAATGGGCGCGCCAGAGATCAGCACATCATGCCGCGTACCGCGACGGCCAATCAGTTCCGCTTCATAACTGGAGTGTTGGTTGTGGGCGCGTTTGGTGTGTTCGTGCTGAATAATCTCCACACTGTCCGCGGTGAAAAATGAATGGTAGGTCTGACCGGTCAATTGCGCCGGGCTATCCAGCTCCAGCATTTGCAACATGGCCGGATTCACATAAATGGTATAGCCCTCGGGCGTGATATGCCAGATGCCCACGGAACAACTATCCGCCAGGGTGCGATACAATTGTTCACTTTGATGCAACGCCTCCAACATCTTGCGCTGCTCGGAGACATCCCGCTGGATAGCGACGTAGTGGGTAATCTCTCCCCGGCTGTTACGGATGGGGGTAATGCGCCAATCGGCATGGTATTCGGTGCCGTCCTTGCGGTAGTTAACCGTCTCCCCATGAAATGATTCCCCGCGCGCCAATTTTTCCCGCAGAGAATCAAGCACCCGGCGGTTGGTTTTAGGGCCTTGAAGTAAACGCGGGCTTTTCCCAAGAATCTCTTCAGCCCGATAGCCTGTCATTCGCGTAACCGCTTGATTGACAAAAACTATTGATGGACCAGGAGAGTCCAAGTCAGCGGTGGTAATGAGGACGGCATCGTTGGCGTGCTGCACCGCCGATTCCAGCAACCGCAGGATGTCATCGGCCTCGTTGCGCGGGCCGGGGCGGTCTCGATTTGAGCTGGTCTCCACAATAATTATGGTTTTTATTGATCGCCAACGAACAACGACTCGCTCGAACAGGCCGCACCTGGTTTTAGTTTACCTTTCCCCAAACACGTGGTGACGTATACGACCGAACAAAATAGATAAGGTCTTGTTTTATTCAACCTTTTTTACCAATCTAAGCGCATGTCTGAAATCGTGAAATTTGTTCATCGCGGCGCTTCGCAGGTCACGCCCCGAATCTTAGCGGGTGTGCATAAGAAACTGCCGATGTTGAAAGTTGAATTCGCCCAGATCAACGCCCCCAAATTTCCACACTTGGTGGATCAATTGGAGTTTCTGGCCGATGTCGTGGAAGACTTTGCTGAGAATGCAGATACGGAGATTCCGATGATCGCAGTTGCCGGAGCCGTTTTCGCCCTGGTTTACGCGCATCGTCAATTTGACCTGATTCCCGATTCGGTGCCGGACATTGGCCATGCCGATGATTCCAGCGTGGTTCGCGCGGTGTTGATGGAGCATGAACGCGCTTTTGCCGCTTATGCCGAACGGCACTCGATGAACTGGGCAGCCGTCACGGTCAAGCCGTAAGCAGCCGATCGGGCAACTTCACCCCCATTACCACACTTCCACCGGCCCTTTGGGCACGGGAATGTGTTCGCGTAACGCCACACCCGGCTCCTGCATGAACGAAGCCACCATGGGCGGGGGCTGGTATTGGGATTTAAGCTGGCCGTTTTCATCCAGAAACTGCTGACGCCAGCGCAGGTAATCCTCCAGAATACTGTGGAATTCCGCGCGTGAGGTTAGCGTAACCACGCGTTTGTTGAACTGATTTACCGGTCCAAACCGCTTGGTGTACCAGGGGGCCACTTTCCGGAACATCCGGCACCCGTGCGTTTCCCCAAAGACTTCCACCATCAGGTCCAAATGGCGGCACATGACACGGACTCGTTCGTCGAAAGACGGCTCCGGCAGCAATTGCCCTGTGCTTAAATAGTGGGCGGTGTGGCGAAAAATCCACGGATTATAAAAAGCTCCCCGGCCAATGCTCACGCCAGCGCAACCCGTCTCATCAAACATTTTTTTTGCCGCTTCGGACGTGGTCACATCCCCATTGCCGACAATGGGTATCTGCTTCACCGCTTGCACGACCGCGCGAATGCCTGCCAGATTAATGGTGCCGGAAAACCCCTGTTCCCGCGTGCGGCCATGGACAAAGATGGCAGCGACTCCGACATCTTCCAATACCCGTGCCAAATCCGGCGCCGTCAGATTCTGATCATCCCAGCCCAATCGCATTTTGGCCGTCACCGGTATCTTCACGGCATTCACCATGCCCTTGACGAGCGCAGCCGTTTTATCCATCTCCGTCATCATGGCGGAACCGCCGCCGACGCGGCAGACTTTGCGCACGGGACAACCCATGTTGATGTCCACGGACGAGACCCCGATGGATTCGAGATACACGGCCGCATCCCGCATTTCTTCCGGCACGGAGCCAAACAATTGCACCGCCAGCGGGCGATCTGCCGGAGAGGTTTCGATCAGTTTCAACGCCTTGGGATTGCGCTCCAACAAAGACCGCGCGTTCACCAGATCGGTCGTCGCGAGATCCAGACCACCCACTTCCCGCAACGCCAGCCGGAACGGCAGGTTGGTATAACCCGCCAGAGGCGAGAGAAACAAATTGGACCGCAAGTTAAGTGAACCCAAACGAAACATCGGGCCTAATATGGCACGGCTGCCCATGGGTGTGCAAAGGGCAAAAAACACTCGCCAGTTTGGCCATGGAACACCATTCTACCCATGAATTTCCATAGTCATGGTGTAACACGAAAATAAGAATCAGACCGAACTTTCAGCGGGAACTTTACGATTTCATTCACCGTGCGCAACCCACGTATCATAGGCGGACTGCTGGCCTTCATTACGCTCCTGCTGTATTGGCCGTTGTCGGGTTATCAATTCGTTAATTATGACGATCCCGCGTACATCATCGAAAACCAGCACGTAGCCACCGGCTTGACGGTCGATAACCTGAAGTGGGCCTTCACCGGCAGTTTCATGGGAAATTATGACCCCCTGAACCGTTTATCTCATCTGGCGGTGGGCCATTTTTTCGGACTCAACCCCGGAGCCCATCATCTGGCCAGTCTGTTGCTGCATATAGCTAACGTATCGCTTTTGTTTTTCGGCCTGGTCCGGCTCACCGGAAAAATTGGATTCAGCGCCATCGCGAGCGCCCTTTTCGCCTGGCATCCTGTGCAAGTAGAGGCGGTCGCCTGGGTTTCTGAAAGAAAGGGCATTTTAAGCAGCTTTTTCTGGCTCCTGACGATCTGGGCGTACCTGCGTTTCGTTGAGAAGCGAAACTGGAAAAATTACACCCTGCTGCTGTTGTCATTCCTGCTGGGGCTGATGTCGAAACCCATGTTGATGACGTTGCCATTCGCACTGCTGCTGCTGGATATATGGCCTTTGCGCCGGCTTCAACTGATGGGAACTCCGTCTCCAACGACGCTCTCTCTGCGTGCTGCGGTGCAGGAAAAAATCCCCCTCTTTATTCTCACGGCAGGGTGGATCTTCGTGGCTTACCTCACTCAACATGGGGCGGGGGCTGTGCCATCAATCGAGGGCCTTCCATTGAGCGAGCGTGGCAGCAACGCCGTCTTATCCTATTGGCGATACCTGGGCAACTTTGTCTGGCCGACCCAACTGGCCGTTTTTTACCCCTACCCGACCGGTTGGCCATGGTGGCAAGTCACCGCCGCAGTACTGGGCCTGATCGCAGTCTCGCTGGCAACGCTGCTAACACTGCGACGTTCTCCGCACTATTTCAGCAGTTGGTTCTGGTATCTGGGCACCCTGTTGCCGGTCATCCAAATCATCCAGATTGGCGGACATTCCATGGCGGATCGTTATTTCTATATTCCAGGAATCGGCATCTGCGTCTTAACGGCTCTGGGAGTGGACCAGCTTCGCGAAAAATGGCCGCAACAGCGCATCTTTATTTTAGCTACGACAGCCGTTGCCCTCGTTGCGTGTCTCACTCTGACTCGTGTTCAATTATCCAGTTGGCGCAACAGTGAAACGCTCTTCTCCCGCGCGCTGACAGTGACCAAGGGGAATGATATTGCCCATTATAATCTCGGCATGACCCTGCTGGAGCATAACCGTTGGGAGGAAGCTTTGCCTCATTTTCAAGCCGCTGTTGAAATCCAACCTTACAGTTATTCGTATTGGCAGTTGGGAGCCGTGCTGGATCATTTGGGGCACCCCGCCGAAGCCGTGACTGCCTATCGCGAAGCCATTCGCCTGAATCCAACGTTGACTTCCGCCTACAATAATCTCGGCGCAGCACTGGCCGCGTTGGGTAAAACCGATGAAGCTATCACCAATTATTATCAGGCCATTAAGCTGAATCCCAAAGATGCCGAAGCTCATTTCAATCTGGGCACCATCTTTGAACAACAAGGTAAAAATCCAGAGGCCATCCGGGAATATAATCAGGCTGTCACGCTCAAGCCCAACTACGCCAAGGCCCGGAATAATCTCGGTCTGCTCCTGGCTGCTGCCGGCCAAACCGCCAGCGCCATGGATCAATATCTTTTAGCTCTCAAGGCCGATCCCAACCTGGCGCAGACGCACTACAATCTCGGCCTGACCTTGATGGCGACTGGACAATTGGACCCGGCGGCCAGCCAGTTTGCCGAAACGATCCGCTTGTCCCCCACTCACGCCAACGCGCATTATCGTCTGGCGGTCATTCGGCTGCGACAGGGAAAAATCGAGGAAGCAGTAGCATTGCTGAGTGAATCTCTACGGCTGCGTCCCAATGCTCCTGCCGCCCTGACTTTGCTGGCCCGTTTGCGCGCCACCAACAAAAATGAAAAAATCCGGAACGCCCCGGAAGCATTGGGATTGGCAACCAAGGCGGATGAATTAACCCAACATCAAAACGCTGAAGTGCTTGATACTTTAGCTGCCGCCTACGCTGCGAATGGACGGTTCCCTGAAGCAGTGGCCGCCGCCAAAACAGCTCTGCGTCTGGCGGAAGGCCGTCAGCAGGGCGAATTAGCGGCCCAAATTCAAAAGCGATTGCAACTCTTTGAGCAAGGCCTGCCCTGGCTGGAAAGTCCCTGAACGAATCCGCACAGCCGGCTGCACTTTTGAGAATTGCAACCGTTTCGTTACTCCTGTTCGTAAATCTGTCGCAACTCTTCCGGTGACCATCCCAGCAAATAGAGCCAGGTAACCTGCCCCATCCGCAGATAAGTGCGAACCACTCCCAGCTTGGCGAATCGCCGGGCGGAAGTGCTCACGGTAGCTCCGGCCAGCACGATTCGTCCGGCACGACGCAAGCGTTTGCATAATTCAAACTCTTCCATCAAGGGCACATCCGGCACTCCCCCTAATTGCTCCAACACCTCTCGCCGAACGAACAACCCTTGATCACCCATAACCCGTTTGCCGAGCAGAAGCCGCGGCACACAACGCAAACGGGAACCACGCATCAGTAAAGCCGGAGCACGAAATTGTTTCCAAAAACCGCCCCCTGCCACGGTGACATCCCGCAGACAATTGAGCGTCGCCCGGCCCGCATTTTCCGGCAGCCAGGTATCTGCGTGCAATAGCAATACCACTTCTCCCCTGGCTTGAGCAGCCCCCAAACGCAACTGACCACCCCGACCCGGAGCACTCGTCAACACTATGCAACCGGCTGTTTCAGCCAGTGACACGGTTTCATCCCGGCTC
>JBEHZA010000245.1:0-7537 GCA_048497895.1 Verrucomicrobiota bacterium | reverse complement strand
CCATGGCTCTGGGCCTGGGCGATGGCGGAGAACAAACCGCGCCGCTGGGCCGGGCTGTGATCGGGGGCTTGATCGCCGCCACCTTGACCACCTTGCTCGTATTGCCCTCTGTCTTCGCTTTGGTGCGGGACCGCAGCCGGCTCACTTCCCGTTCGCTCGATCCGGACGATCCGGAAAGCAGTCACTACGTTTCTCCAGCGGTTAAAAATTGAATCGCATAAAAAAGATGAAAGCTTCCCCATCGATTTATAGTCTGGCTCTGGCTGGCGCCGGTCTGCTCGCGGGCGTGGCCGGCCTTCACGGAGCCAATCCGCCTGCCACTGTGCAAGTGGCACACCCCTTCAAAGGCGAAATCACCCGCAGCATCATGCTGCCCGCCGTCGTCCGGCCCGAGCAGGAAACCGTGCTCTATGCCAAAGTCACGGGCTATGTGAAATCCATCGGCGTGGATATTGGCGATCACATCTCGACGGGCCAGACCGTAGCCGAACTGGAAGTGCCGGAATTGGAGGCGGAACTGGCCCGCAATCAGGCTGAGTTGGCCAAACTTAAAGCGGACCTGAAAAAGACCGAAGCAGAGTTGGCCGCTTCCGAAATTGAATACCAGCGTCTGGGCGAAGCCGCGAAGCGTTCGCCAGACCTCGTCGTCGCCCAGCAGGTGGATGATTCCAAAGCGAAACGGGACGTAGCCAAAGCCAGTGAAGGCATGGTGCAGGCTGATCAAAATGTGGTCGCCGCGCGGATTCGCCAGACGCAAACCCTTTTGCACTACGCCAAAATCACCGCGCCCTTCGGCGGTGTAATCACGAAACGCTGGGTCGATACCGGTGCGCTGGTGCCCGCAGCAACCTCCGGCAGCTCACCCAAAAGCTCAGCGGTTGTGACGATCAGCGATTTCAGCAAAGTCCGTGTGCAGGTAGCCGTGCCTCAGCCGGAAGTGCCCAACGTAGCCAACGATCTGCCTGTGCAAGTGCTCGTGGATGAATTGCCCGGTCGCTCCTTTACCGGAAAAATCACCCGCTTCGCCTACGCGCTGGAGGAAGCCACCAAGACGATGAGCACGGAAATTGAATTGGCCAATGCCGATAACGCTTTGCGTCCCGGCATGTTTGCGACCGTGAAAATCGGCATCCAAAAGCATTTGGACACCTTGCTCGTTCCGGTCGATGCGATTCTCGCTGAAAAAACCAAAAATTCCGTTTTCATTGTTGAAGGCGGCAAAGCGAAAAAAGTGCCCGTGAAAACCGGGTTTGAGGACGGGAAACGAGTGGAAATCCTGGAAGGGATAACCGCCGCCCAAATGGTGATTATCAGCGGCAAACAAGCGGTGAATGATGGTGACACCGTGAACGCAGCGGAGGCCAAATGAAGATGATAATCCGATCGTCAGGCTGTCGCTGGCTGCTAACGATTGCTTTGACAACCGCACCTCTGACCGCAACCCGGGCACAGGAGCCAACAGCGAAATCAGCTCAGCAAAACGCGGTCACCACGCCACAGCAGACCTGTTCGATTGATTTACCCACCGCCTTGCGCCTGGCCGGAGCGCAAAATCTGGACGTGCAAATCGCCCGGGAAAAATTGGCCGAGGCCAGGGCCAATCATGCGCTGGCTCAGGAACAATTTTTCCCATGGATTGCACCTGGTGTCACCTTTCAGCGGCATGACGGACAAATTCAAGCCGTCGATGGCAGCCTGCTGACCGCCAGCAAACAATCTTATACGGCGGGTGGCAGTGTGGTGGCGCAGGTCGATTTAGGCGGGGCGTATTACAAAACTCTGGCGGCACATCAGCGCGTCAACGCCGCCGGTTACGCGCTGGAAACAGAGCAACAGATTTCCACATTCGACGCCGCCAGTGGTTATTTCGAGCTGGTCAAAGCGCAGGCGCAACAAAGCGTGGCGCAGGAAGCCGTGCGTATTTCCTCGGACTACGCCAGTCAGCTTGCGGAGGCAGTGAAGATCGGTCTCGCGTTTAAAGGCGATGCCTTGCGCGTGCAAACGCAAACGGAACGGTACCGCCTCGCTGCCCGGAAAGCGATCGAGCAGCAGCAACTGACCAGCGCGCGCTTGGCCCAAACCTTGCACCTCGATTCCACCGTGCAATTGCTCGCCCGCGAAGCTGACCTCGTGCCCTTGGAATTTTTCCCTACCAACGCAGCGTTGCAATCGCTCGTTGCCCAGGCGCTCCAGGCCCGGCCGGAATGGAAGCAAAGCCAATCCCTGGTTGCCGCCGCGCAGGACGAACGAAAAGGCGCCGCTTACGGCCCGCTCGTGCCGACGGTGGGCGCGCAAATGTATTTGGGCGGCCTGGGCGGCGGCGTCAATGACAGCACCGGAAATTTCAAAGACACGCAGGATTATCAGGTCTTCCTCGGCTGGAAACTCGGACCAGGCGGCATCTTCGACCGCGCGCGCATCAAAGCCTCCGAGTCGCGCTTAAACGCGGTTAAACTTGGCCGGGACAAGCTAAAAGATGAAATCATCCGCGAAGTGGTGGAAAATCAGGCGCGCCTGCAATCCTTGAGCGGACAAATTGCGACCACTAAAAATGCGCTGACCGCAGCGGAAGAAGCGTATCGTCTGACGAAAGAGCGCAAGCAATTCGGCGTTGGCATCGTGCTCGAATACATCCAGGCCGAACAGGAATTGACCGGGTTGCGCAACGATTACCTGAGTGTGATTGCGGAATTCAACAAAGCGCAATATGCGCTCAGTAGATCAGTAGGCATCGGGAGCAAAATCGTAGTCAGTCCGAAATAAGCTATTCTGCGGATAGTTAAAAAAATCACTCAGACTGAACTGGGAGTTCAATCTTATCGGATTCGCACGAAAATTTTTCCCGGCAACTGTTTAACGATCTGCTTCATTTCCAAACCCAGCAGCGCCGAGGAAACTGCCGAACTCGGCAAGCCGCTATGCCGGATAAGATCGTCGATGTTCATTTGCTCTTCCGAAAGAATGTCCCACAGCTTTTGTTCGTTAACGGTCAGCACCATCGCCGCCAGCGTGCCTTGCGCATCGCCGGGGCGGTTGATGCCCGGGAAGAGATATTCAAATTCACTCAACACATCCTCCGCGCCTTCACAGAGCTTGGCTCCCTTTTTAATCAGGTCATGACAACCCTTGCTGCGCGGTGAATCAATGGGGCCGGGCACGGCGAACAATTGCCGGCCATATTCCACGCAGAGATCCGCCGTGATCAGAGCGCCGCTGTTCAAATGCGCTTCCACCACCACCACGCCGAGCGCCATCCCGGCCACAATACGGTTACGGATGGGAAACGTCTGCTTATCCGGCGGGCGATTGAAGGGGAACTGACTGATGATCGCGCCGTGTTCGGAAATGCGTTCAAACAATTGCGCGTTCTCCGTTGGAAACACAACATTAATACCCGTGCCCATCACCGCAATCGTGCGACCGCGGGCGCTCAACGCGCCTTGATGCGCGGCAGTATCAATTCCCCGCGCTCCACCACTGACCACCGTGACCCCCACCGAACCCAGTTGATAAGCCAGCCGGCGCGCCGTTTCCACACCGTAATGAGTGGCCAGCCG
Organism: Verrucomicrobiota bacterium; assembly: GCA_048497895.1. Classification (GTDB taxonomy): domain Bacteria; phylum Verrucomicrobiota; class Verrucomicrobiia; order Limisphaerales; family JBEHZA01; genus JBEHZA01. Next base: position 3,980 of record JBEHZA010000245.1, on the reverse strand, counting down.
GGAACCGACCATGCCAATGCAATTTTTATCCACGGGCGTGAGTTTTCCCCGCACATACAGAACGATGGGAGGATCGTAAATCTGCCGCAGATGGGGCGGATAATCTTCGTCCGCCTGCGTAATCACTTCACAACCGAAATCACGGATGCGTTGCAGTTCACCGCTTAAATCGATGTTCTTTTCCCAGTTGAGAATATTCTCAGCCACTTCCTCGCCGATGCCGTCCACGCGGAGCAGTTGCGCTTTGGAAGCCGCAAAAATGGCCGGACCCGACCCAAAGAAGGCCAGCAGTTGCCGAACGCGCACGGGGCCGACGAGTCCGATCATGTTCAAGGCGATTAGTGACTCCTTGTGATCCATGCCGGTAGTATAATTCCACCCGGGCGAACCTGACAACCGGGAAAGCGTCCCGGTAAAAATTTTGCCGCCCTGAATCCGCACGTGACAGTGGAGGTAAAGCGCGCTAGATTAGCTCAAATTCAGTGCCGCATTTCGGCACACATAACACCCGCATTTGAAGTTTCAAACCAGTTTGCCACCTGAGTACCATGCCCGCACCTACTTTCGTCACCCTGACCGAACCCGACGGAACCACTGCCGTCATCGCGCCTGAACTGGGCGGCTGGCTTTTGCGTTACGCCCGTCCCATGGGCGCACATGGCCTCGTCGAGGCGCTTCACTTCTCCCAGGCCGTAGTGGATCGCTACCCACGCGAAATGTACACCGGCAATCCCATCCTGTTCCCGCTGGTCAGCAAAAACCGGGTGGGTGACACGGACCACGTGTACGAGTGGAACGGAGTGAAGTATGAAATGGGCCAGCACGGCTTTGGACGCCGTTCCAAATGGACCGTCGTGGAACAAACGGAAACCCGGGTCGTGATGGAACTGGTGGATAACGAATCCACGCGCGCTCAATACCCGTTCGCCTTCCGTCAACGGCTCGCCTATTGGCTCAGCCAGGGACGCTTGCACTGGGAGCAAGTGATCGAAAACCGGTCGGCGGAACCCATGCCGTTCAGCACCGGATTTCACCCTTATTTTCAAGTGCCTTTGACGCCCAAGGGAGAACGCGATGCGTGTTTCGTGGAAATTCCGGAGGCCAAACGCCTGGCGCCTCAGGGACAATTCGAACGATTCACCAGCAAGCCGTTTCCCGGCCAAAACTGGAGCGTCGCCGAAGATGTCAGCGACACGATGTATTTGAGCGATTTGGAAAAACCGGAATTAATTCTCATTGATCCGGTCAGCGAATTGGAAGTGATCTTCAATTTTGAAGAAGCGCCCAAACACCGGTTTGTCGCGCTCTGGTCCAAAGCCACCACGCAGCCGTTTTATTGCCTGGAGCCGTGGACGGCTCTGCCGAATTCCTTTACCCGCTTCAAAGATCACGAGCTGATCCTGCTGGAACCACAAGGCACTTTCCGCAGCGCCATGTGGATGGAATTGCGCAAAATGGCCTGATAAAAAATCCGGAGCGCTACTTCAGGTTTGATCTTTTCATCCCGGAAGGTTTGTATGTGCGGCGCGAGGCATGAGCACCCATTTACGAATCAAGGATCTGCCGGACGCTGAACGGCCACGGGAACGGCTTGTCGAACATGGCGCAGAGGCGCTGCGCAACGCGGAGTTGATTGCCATTCTGCTGCGCACCGGCATGAAAGGCCTGTCGGCTATTCATATCGCTGAATTATTGCTGCAACGTTTTCCCACGCTCGACCAATTGGCGCGCGCTTCGCTGGAGGAATTATGTTCCGTGAAAGGAGTTGGCCGCGATAAAGCCATTGGGCTTAAAAGCGCGTTCACTCTCGCCCAGCGAATGGCCCGTGAACTCCGCACCGATGCGCCCGTTCTGCAATCACCAGAACAAATCGCAGATTTGCTGCGGGAAGATAACCGGCTGTATGACGTCGAGCATTTTCAAGTGCTGCTGCTCAATACCCGCCGCCGCTTAATCCGTGTCGAACATATTTCCCAGGGCACACTGGATACGCTCCTCGTGCATCCGCGCGAGGTCTTCAAACTGGCCATCACCGCCAATGCCGCAGCCATTGTGCTGGTGCATAACCATCCCAGCGGCGACCCCACTCCGTCAGAAGCGGACATCAAAGTAACGCGGGATTTAATTCGGGCCGGGCAGTTGTTGAAAATCGAAGTGCTGGATCACATCATCCTCGGTCAACGCACGGAAACCCGGTCGAAAGATTATGCCTCATTGCGGGAACTGGGATATTTTGCCTGACCCGGAAAATCAGGCAGGCGTAACACGTGGATTCCAGGCCACCCACGCAATGTCCCGCACAAAATGTTCGAAAGGGAGTTTCCAGTTTGGATGCCGTGCCGCCGTGCCGCGGAGCGCGCAATAATCCACGTCCGCAAAATAGCGGCGCAATAGCTGATCCAGCTCCGTAAAAGAAAAATGATGCAGATGCGTGGGATCGCCAGTCAAACGTCCGCCCCGCATGACCGACCAGCGTCGATGCAAATGGTAATCCAGCGGGACAGAACCAAGAAACGCGCCGCCGGGCTTCAAAATCCGGTGAGCTTCCCGCACCGAAATCCCCGGGTATGGCAGATGCTCGAGCACTTCTGTCATCACCGCCACATCGAAAGCGTGATCCACAAAATCGAGCGCGATCGAAATATCCATCTCGCAACAGGGCAAACCATTCGCCTGTGCCAAAGCAATTGCATTGCGATCAATATCAACCCCGTGCCACACCACCGCTGGAGAAAGCTGTTTGGTCAGCGCACCTCCACGGCAACCTAAATCCACTCCGGAAGGCGCTTCTGTTTCCTGCGTCGCCCGCCGGGCGGCAAATTCATCCAGAAAACGGTTGTAAAAGGCGACCTTCTTTTTATCGTCTTTGGCCCGAGTAATATCGCGGTGGCAACGATGATGGGTTTCGTAAAAATCCCGCACCAAAGACTGGCGTCGCTCCGGTTGATGGAGTCGAAGTTGGTCAAGCTTCATATACCTGTGTTTGAGTGCTTCTGATAATACCGGATCGCAGCGATAAGAGGACAGTTTATAATGGACACGCTTGATTCCCCGCACCGCAGTAGATAAGGATGGGCAGAATGATTCATTCAGCGGCCATCATTCATCCGCGGGCTAAAGTGGACCCCTCTGTGCAAGTGGGCCCTTATGCGGTCATCGATGAGCATGTGGTGATTGGACCCGGTTGTGTGGTGGGACCGCAGGCTTACCTCACCGGCCACACGCACATTGGCGCCGGGAATCAATTCCATGCAGGTTGCGTGATCGGAGATGCGCCGCAGGATTTAAAGTATAAGCAGGAACCCACCGGGTTGCAGATTGGAAACCACAACGTTTTTCGCGAGCATGTCACTGTTCACCGCTCCAACAAAACCAGCGAAGCGACCGTCATCGGCTCCAACAACCTGCTCATGGTCAATAGCCACGTGGGCCATAATGCGATTATTGGAGACTACGTGATTCTCGCCAATGGCGCCTTGCTGGCCGGCCATGTAACGGTGGCCGACCGCGTCTTTATCTCCGGAAATTGTCTGGTTCACCAGTTCGTGCGCATCGGCACGCTGGCTTTAATGCAAGGCGGTTCGGGTATCAGCAAAGATCTCCCTCCCTTTACGATTGCCCGCGGTGATAACGGAATCAGCGGATTAAACACGATCGGTTTGCGTCGGGCGGGATTCAGCAACGAGGAACGTCTGGAATTGCGTCGCTTGTACCATTTTCTGTTTCGTCGCCGCGGCCGGTGGAGTGAAGTTTTAGCCGCTGCCCGCGAACAATTCACCGGCGCACGTTCACAGGTCATGCTGGACTTCGTCAGCGGCAGCAAACGGGGCCTGTGTTCGGACACCGGTTCCACCGCCGCTGCCGAGTAATTCTCCCCCTCCCTGCCGTTTTCCCATTTGGTTTGCCGGCCCGATAGGGCAATAAAAAACCCCTTCCGGTTTTCCCGGAAGGGGTTTCAAGGTTCTAACTAAATTAGAACT
>JBEHZA010000244.1:0-7553 GCA_048497895.1 Verrucomicrobiota bacterium | reverse complement strand
TGACCGGAGGACAACAGGATCAGCCTTTCACCATTACGTATGCCACACTGTTCGGTTCTGCAAATGCCGCGGATGCGGATGCGGGTGACACGATTTCATTCCAGATTCAATCGGTGGATGGCGGAACCCTGACTAAAAATAGTATTGCGGTGAGCGCAGGCAGCACGACGCTGAGTCCTGGCGAATCACTCGTATGGATACCGCCCGCTTCGACAAGCGGTCAGGCTTTGAGTGCATTTAGCGTCAAAGCGTATGACGGCATTTTTGCTTCAGCTTCGTCCGTCGCAGTAAAAGTGAATGTTGCTCCTGCGGTGATAGCGCCGACTGCACCGACGCCGACATTAGGTGGTTCAAGCGTTACGTTGAACGGTTCCGGAGCGTATGTGGTGACCTCGAATCTGCGTTCCCATTTCGCCGATGAATCGTTGACTATAGAACTTTGGTTCCAGGCCAATGGCCCCGGCGTGCTGGTGGATGAGCTTGGGCAAAATTATACGGCGAGAGGCTGGCACAACAGTGATGTGGAACTTGTCAGCGTCGGCGGCGGCAATGCAGAGGTGCGGATTCGCGTGTGGAATATGCCGGCGTATCCAACCACTGGCCTGGTGATTGGCACGATTGCGTACGGCAGCACCTGGCATCATGTGGCTCTGCGTTATAACAAGACGGCGCTCCGGTTGGATGGTGTTTTAGATGGAGTGACTTCTTCCAGTTATGTCACCGGGGACCGTCTGGCACCCTGGGAAGATACCACGTTTACCCGGCCCGGCGCTTTTTATGCCTTTGGCGCGGCAGACGGCAATAACATGGGGAGTGGCGCTGCGTTCAACGGTCAATTGGATGAAATTCGAATTTGGAACTACGCCCGGACTGATGTTGATATTACCAGTAATTATCACAAACAACTTTCGGGTTCAGAATCCGGACTGGTGGCCTACTATCAGTTCAATGAGTTGAGTGGGACCAACGCAACCGACATTGCCGGAACTGCGGATAATGCCACGTTCTATAATGGGGCGACGCGTTCTGTATCTGCTGCTGGCATTACTCAGATAACGACCACAACGCTGACGGATGTAACCGTAACTCTCGGCGGCTTCGATCCCAACGGTCTCTCGCTGACAACGCGCGTCAGTGCCTTGCCTTCCAAGGGGACGCTTTACCAATACAACGCTGGCGCACGCGGCGCGGCGATTACGACATTACCGACCACGGTTAGTGACTCGCTCGGACGGGTGATCTACGCGCCAAATGCAGGCACCGGCTCGCCCTTCGACAACTTCACTTATGTGGTTTCCAACGGTGGGACGGATTCCGCTGCGTTGACGGTGAATGTTAATGTGATTCCCGCGAGCGCAACGCCGACCTTGACGACCATCAGCACTCTCAGTGGTGCGGTGGCGGATAATTCATTTAGCATCAGCTATGCGACTTTGCGCGCGGCCTCAGATGCTTCAGGAGATACCACCGCCTTCCGGATCGAATCCGTAACCGACGGCACGTTAACCAAGAGCGGGGTGGCAGTTGGTCCGACGGTGACGACCATTTCTTCAGGTGAAACGGTGGTGTGGACGCCGGGGGCGTTTGAATATGGCACAATCACGGCCTTCAAAGTGCGCGGTTTCAACGGCGCGAATTATTCGACCACGGCAGTGCCGGTGAAGGTTAACGTGGCCCAGCAAAATCATGCGCCTGTTGCCAATTTCCGCCCGGTGGCGGTGCAATTGGATGGCGTGGATGATTACATTTACACACCGAATTTAAGAAGTTCGTTCAGTGATGAAACCGTGACCATCGAAGTTTGGTTCAAAGCCAACGCTCCAGGTGTGGTGGTGGATGAATTAGGTCAAAACTACGTGGCCAAAGGCTGGCATAACAGCCAGATCGAAGTGTTGGCTGGCGGAGTTGTCAAAGCACGCGTTTGGAACATTAATACGCCGATCACACTCGGAACGATCACGTTTGGAGCATGGAATCACGTCGTCTTGCGTTACGACAAGAGTGCGTTGCAATTGGACGGCTTCCTGAACGGTGCTTTTGCTTCACCGGTCAGTGGTGATCGCATGGCGCCCTGGGAAAATGGACGGACGGAATTGCGTTACGCTTTTGGCGTGGCCGACACGACGAGTATTTCTATCGTCAATAGCACTGGCATTGGTAACGGGCCCGCGTTGAGCGGACAGATCAGTGAAATCCGAATTTGGAATACGGCCCGTACCGATCAACAAATTTCCACCGCTTACGAAGATCAGCTTACCGGCAGTGAAAGTGGCCTCGTGGTCTTGTACCGGCTAAACGAAAGCACCGGAATCAATGTGGTCAATGCCGCGAATCCCAGCGGAATTCTGGGCGGTTTGATCAATGGGCCAGTGTGGGTGAATTATGTCAGCACGGTCAGCGGAAGTGATGTCAGCATGGCCCTAAGTGGTTTCGATGTGGATGGAGATGCGTTGACGTTGAAAGTAATGACGTTGCCCGGCAATGGAGATCTCTATCAATACAACGCGGGGGTGAGGGGATCACAAATTACGACGACTCCTGCGACCATCTCTGATTCTCTAGGACGGGTTATTTTTGCGCCGACCGGCAGCGCGCCCTACACCACCAGTTTCGGCTATGTGGCGTTTGACGGCAGTCTGAATTCGGCTACGAATTTCGTGCCCATTCAGGTCACTGCCAGTCTGCAACCTTCACTCATGTTGCCGGCGCAGAAATTGCAAGCCACCCTTACTGCGGCGATGGACAGTTCCCGTCCCGATAGCGCCAGTTCAGCCGTCCCGACCACCTCAACGGTCAATTCATTGACCATCGGAGGGTCGCCTTCTAACTCAACTGGAGCAGGCGGCGTGTCGAGCCTGTTGGCAGCAGGTTGGTTGTTGGTGCCTGTGGACGGGGCGCAATATCACGATGAGCAATCGGTTCCCATCAATGTCTCTGTGGCGAACCCGGAAGACGTCCACCACGTGGAAATTTACGTGAACGGAAATCTTTTGAACTTCGTCGTCACCCCGGATGCAGACGGAATTTACCGGGTTATCTGGCCGTCTGCCGCCGCTGGCACCTATCTCATCAAGGCGGTCATTGTTGATAATAGCGGTCAGGGAAACGCCACGCAATCTGCCTGGGTAGAACGAAAATAATTCGCGCTTTGGCCTTATCCATCGGAGGGGGCGCTAAAGAGCAGCGTGCCTTGTGTCATCACTCGATTGCATTCAGTACCCGGCGGACTGTGAATCGTCCGCCCAGCAGCATCTTTGGAAGTTGACGTAATGTCTTTTCCCCATACGGGCGGTGCGTATAATGCTTTGTTGCTTGCTCATAAATGGTTTCAAATTGAATGCGCGGCACCACGACCCGTTCGTCCCGGTGTTGTTCTATGAATAATCTGGCTTGCTGAATGACTTGATTCCGCAATTCTGGCTGAGTCTTTAGCAGGTTGATTTTCCGCAGATAACTTTCGGGTGCTTCCGGTTGGGCGATAAATCCGTTCTCGCCATCCCGGATTACTTCCGGAACATGCCCAACGTCGGATGTAATGACCGGCACTCCGCAAGCCATTGCTTCCAGTATCGTACAGGGGCCACCTTCTTCATTGGATGTTACGAGCAACACGTCCATCAAAGCATAGGCCTCCACAGTTTCTTCGGTAACGGAGAATTCACGACGGATAACGCGGATGCCCATGGCTTCTATCTGGCGGGCCAACGTTTCCCATCCGGGACCAACCAGGATCACGCAAATATCGGCGAAAATTTCCCGCGCTGCTGCCAGCACCCGACGCAACGTTTCTGTTCCCTTGCGTCCGTCTGCATCGGCTTTGGCTTTGCCCACAAAGCCTAGCGTCAGCGTGGGGTCCGGAATTTTTGCTTGTCGCCTTGCTTCCCATCGCTTGACGGGCATTGTGAATAACTGAGTGTCAACTGTATTTGGGATTAACTGCACTTCCCGGTTGGTCAAGCGCTCCAATTGCCTTTGCCAGCGAACCGAAACGGTGGTGATCCCATCGCAACCCTTGAGCGCTTTCAACGCCGTTTCCCGTTCGTTTTCTAATAAATGATGCACCATGACCACTTGCGGCGCCGGTACGGCCCTGGAACAAGTCAGGAAGCGGCGCAGATCAAGCCAATGGACCAAGCCTAGCCGGATGGCTTCCCGGCAGCAAATGTAAGGATGCGTTTGGCTGGAACATAGCAACTCGTGATGAATGGCTGATGCTTGCCGCTGCCACGATTTTCCAATGCGCTCCAGAATATGACCCGGAGCATCAGCTACGACCAGAGCTGAAGGATGATTGGTAGCTGGTTTCATTTTGCCGACATCGCTTTATCGGTTCGATTAGATCGGTAGAAATCTAAAAAAATTTGTGCCACCAGACTGTGTCCCGCTTCATTCCAATGCACATCTCCCGGCAGATAATAACGTCGGATGATGGTGTCAGGATCGTTTTTAGCATCAATAAAAGAAGGGAAGTAATCGAGAAAGGGAACCGCCTGCCGGTTAGCCCAATCACGCCAGAATCGGGTGTGGCGTGAATCCCGGTCGCGTTGATGAATTTGATCCGGCCAGGGATAAACCGCGAGAGTAAGGCGGATGTGATGTGCTTTGAGCAAAGCCTGCAATTCATCCATATGACGAGCTGCCGTTTCCAATCCTTTTGCTCCATAGCGTTGATAAAGCGCTTCATCAACAGTCCATAAAGCTCGTGGACGGTTAAGCCCCAGCGGAGAAGCTAGAGCCATGGTCCGGGCTTGCTGATACCGGTCATAAAATTGAGCGACCAGCGAATTCCTTTCCCAGATGTTCTTGGGCGCCGGTTTAGGTTCCAGTGGTGGAGCAGGGGAGTTCACGACGTTGCCTTGAGCATCAAACTCGTATTCCAACTCGTCAACGATGTCTGAGAGATCCAGAAAAACGACCAGTTCATCAAATTGAAGCCCGACCTGCTCGATTAAGTAACGGGTTTTCCGGAGATAAATGATTGGTGAATAGGAAGCGACGGCTGCGTTTAAAACATCAACCCCGCGCGGGCCGAGATGTTCCTCAATCCGGCCCACAAACGTCTGTTCATAGTTTACGCCCAGACCTTCAGTGAAAGAGTCACCAATGAAAATGATGCGTGGCCGGTTGCTTTTGAGCGCAATTTCTCTTGAGCTGCGATCGCGGAAGCCAAGCGAGTTGACATATTCATCGGTGCGGCGTTGTCCCCAGGGCTCTGCCTGAACCGAGGTTAACGGACGTAAATCATGGTGATAAATGGGCGAGCGCATCCGGTGCCGGATATGACTGTATTCCATTTTGGCATAGATTCGTCCTAACACGAAGTCACACAGCAAAATGAGCACGCCCGCCACGGCCAGCGTCATCAAGCGCGGATATCGTTTAAAAACGGACGAGCGGTGGCTCATGAATACGCATCCTGACATCCGCCGGAGGCGCCTTCAATTGCATTCGCCTCGCAGGTTTACGAATAGCCGTTTTGAACTAAAAAGGGCTTCTTCATGGCTGTTCAAATGTTCTTTACATTCATTCTCCCCGGGATAATTCTCACCCCGATATTTATGGATATATTCTGGAGTATTTGCGCGATGCCGATCGGGCTCACGATTTGTTTTTCGCCGGCTGTGATCGTTTGGTTTATCACTAAACCGAAGGATCAACCTTCCGCCCCGCGCAAAGACAAGCACTAAGGTTTCCGCTTTGTCTCGCAGTTCAGGCAGAGCTTGAACTGTTCATAGTCTTTTCACCCGGCTTTTACCCGACGACTTCGTCGGCTGTCTTTTCGTCATTTTCAGATGTTGCACGGTAAATACGGCCGTTTCATGCGTTGCCATTATTTGCCAATCCGGCTGTTTCTCAGGTGCGAAAATGGATGGGCTATGGTTTACTTCGTCTGAATGATTGGGGAACCCGAACCGAAACACCAGGCAAAGCCGAATCTCACTCCCGCGAAGCTGGTCGATCTGCATGTGCACATCGTGGGCAATGGCTCCAGTGGTTCGGGTTGCTGGATTCGCACCCCTGCCTCGCGCTGGCCACTTCAGGCGTTGATGGTGCGGCACATTGGATTACCGGTTAGCGCCTTGCGGGGGGATTTGGACCAACTCTATGCTGCGCGATTGCTCGAATTAGTCCGGGAATCTTCGCTGGATGCCATTGTGATTCTGGCACAAGAGCGGGTGTATCGGCGCGATGGTCAACTTCAAGAGAATCTCGGCACTGCTTATGTGCCGAACGATTACGTGCTGCGTCTGGCTCAACAACATCCCGAATTTTTGCCGGCGGTTTCGATTCATCCGGCGCGTCACGATGCGATGGAAGAGTTGGAACGCAGCCTGGCCGCCGGAGCGGTCATGATGAAGTGTCTGCCGAATTGTCAGGACATTGATTGCAATGACCGCATCTATACCCGTTTTTGGGAGCGCATGGCGGAAGCGGGTTTGCCTTTGCTGGCTCACACCGGTGGCGAACATACTCTGCAAGTAGTGCGCCCGGAATTGGCTGATCCGCAGACTTTGAAATTACCCTTGGAATGTGGTGTGACCGTGATTGCGGCTCACGCAGCGACCAAAAGCGGTTTGTGGGACCCACAATACTTTCCCGCCTTGATCAAAATGATGGAGCAATATCCGCGGCTCTATGCGGATTGCAGCGCCTTTAACGTCCCGATTCGTGGCAATGTGACTCGTCGTTGCCTTCAATCTCCCGTGGCGGAACGAATGGTCCATGGCAGCGATTATCCCGTACCAGTAATGGGACACTGGGCCTGGCTGCGGGGTGAAGTCCCCTGGCGAACATTCCGCCATTGGCAGCGGCATCCGAATGTTTTGGAACGCGATTATCAACTCAAGCTGGCCATGGGATTCTCCCCGGAAATGTTTCAGCGAGGCGCACGATTATTGCGAAACTCACAATTTTCCCGACCTCAACCCAGTGCCTGATTTAAATGTTTTCCGGCATGCCGGTTGATCAATGTATGAATCAGCACGCGCTTTTGCTTGTTTGTGGCAGATTGAAGTGAGAATAAAGTATTACCCACATGCACAAGCGGTTTGAAATAAACCAGTTCACGGCGAACCGAAGCGGTTTACCGCCCGCTTGGGGATGGTTTTTCGCGTGGGTATGGTTAATCGGGTTATTATTGCCACTTCAAGCGTCCGCAGATGATTCCACGAATGCGGCTGCGGCTTACCATATTGACGTTTGGACTACGGACCAGGGTTTGCCGCAAAATTCCGTTACCGCCATTGTGCAAACCCGGGAAGGGTATTTATGGCTCGGCACCTACAATGGTTTAGTCCGGTTTGATGGTGTTCGTTTTACCGTTTTCACTTCTGCGGGGACACCGGAGCTAAAGAGTAATCGCATTTTAAAACTGTTCGTGGATTCCCGGGATAATCTGTGGATCGGCACGGAAGGCGGCGGGCTTACGCGTTTTAAGGATGGCCAGTTTGTTACTTATTCGGCCGACGATACTTTGCTGGAGGGCACTATCACGGCGATTTACGAAGACCACAACGGCACGATGTGGGTGGCCACCATCGGTGGCACGTTGC
>JBEHZA010000243.1:0-7556 GCA_048497895.1 Verrucomicrobiota bacterium | reverse complement strand
GATGCACTTCGCTCGCTTTCGCCCGATAGGCCGAATCCATTACCGCGCGTTTTTCCACCTGCGTATGATTCTAGTGTTTATCCTTTTTCTTCCGGCCGAGGTAAACTTCAATGACCCGCTCATTGTTCTGCACCTCATCCACCGTCCCCTCACACAGCACGCTGCCCTGATGCAGCACCGTCACTTTACTGGCAATCTGGCGCACGAACACCATGTCATGCTCAATCACCACAATACTGTGCTTGCCCGCGAGACTGAGTAGCAGTTCACCCGTCTTGGCGGTCTCTTCATCCGTCATACCCGCCGCCGGTTCATCCACCAGCAGCAACTTCGGGTCTTGCGCCAGCAGCATTCCAATCTCCAACCACTGCTTCTGACCGTGCGCCAGCAACCCTGCCTGCCAGGAGGCCTTTTCCGCCAACCCCACCGTCTTTAAAATTTCCTGAATCTTGTCCCGCTGTTCGGAGGTAATGCGCGAAAACAAGCTCGCGAACACACTGCGCTTTCCTTTTAACGAAAGCAGAATATTTTCGAAAACCGTGTGATCCGTGTAAACGGAAGGTGTCTGAAACTTGCGACCGATGCCCAGACGATTGATCTGGTACTCATTCATCGTCGTCAGGTCCGTATTCTTTTCGAATTCAATCTTGCCGGTATCCGGCACGGTGCGGCCGGTAATCAGGTCCAGCATCGTGCTTTTGCCCGCGCCGTTCGGACCGATGATCGTGCGCAATTCACCCTGATCCATGTAGAGATTCAGATCAGAAATGGCTTTAAAGCCATCGAACGCCTTGTTTACGCCTTCGAGCGTGAGAATGAATTGTTTAGGAGTTACCATATGCGGCTCAATCGTTCACCTTTTGTGCGGCGGCCTCTTTAATCTCGACCGGAGCAGCCGGAACCGGCTCAGGAGTGGCGGACTTCTTATCAATCCAACGCTTTTTCAATTCCCGGAATTGCGCGGGCAGACCGACAATGCCCTTCGGCATAAAGAGCACCACAAAAATGAACAGGCCGCCCAGAATATAGAGCCAGTATTCCGGCGCTTTGTGCGTCGCAAAACTCTTGATCCAATTGACCCCTACGGCGCCGAGGATTGGGCCAATCAAAGTCCCGCGTCCGCCGACCGCCACCCAAACGACGGCTTCGAGCGATTTATCCGGCGCCATTTCACTGGGGTTGATGATGCCGACTTGCGGCACATAGAGAGCGCCGCCAATACCGGCAATGATCGCGCACAAAACAAACACAAACAGCTTGTAGTTCGCGGTCGCATAACCGGAGAACAAAACCCGGTTTTCGCTGTCCCGGATGGCGCGTTGAATCTTGCCGAATTTCGTCGCCGTAATCCAACGGCAGAGCAGATACGTGCCTATCAGTAGAATGCCGGAAGCAATATACAACCAGCGCTTCGTGGAAGCAGCGTTGATGTCGTAACCGAGAATATCCTTAAAGTCCGTAAAGCCGTTGTTACCGCCGAACGTGAAATCGTTCCGGAAGAACATCAGCGTGGCCGCATAAGTGAGCGCCTGGCTGAGGATCGAAAAGTAAACGCCTTTGATTCGTGAACGGAAGGCGAGAAAACCGAAGATCAAAGCGACTACTGCCGGCACGACAACCGCCGCGAGCACTGCAAACCAGAAATGGTAAAAGGGAATGAAATGCGGTGGCAAACCATTCGTCGCCGGAAACCGTTTCGGAAATTCCAAAAAGACCATGTAGTCGGGAATCACGCTATGATACTGGCCCCGTGTGCCGATCATCAGGATGAGGTTCATGCCGATGGCATAACCGCCCAGCGCAAAGAACAGGCATTGCCCGAGACTCAGCAACCCCGTGTAACCCCACAGCAAATCCACACTCAACGCGAGCACCGCGTAACACAGGTATTTGCCGTAGATATTAATGGTGAAGTTGCTGATATGAAAAAAATTCTCCGGCGGCAGGCACGCGTTGGACAAGGGCATCAGCACCAGCCCGATGAACGCGGCCATCACCATCACCAGAATTTCCCTTTTAGTAAGAATGCGGCTCATGAAACAGAAATTGAAAGGTTACGCGTGTTCGGAGAGACGCGATGTATCCACCGGTTCCCCGGATTGAAGCCTGACGGCACCGGAATCCCCGCCTGACCAGTAATCCGATGGAGAACGGGTTTCACGGTAGATTTCCTCCTGCGCCTTAAATTAAGCATGACGTTCATCCTTCAAGACTGCGGCTGCGGGTCACAAATAACCCGGAGGGTCGCCATTGCAGAAACAGAATAATTGCCGCCAGCACAGTGATCTTCCCCAGAACCGCGCCCAGAAACGGTTGCAATATCTGATCTGTCACCCCAATGCCCAGCGCGGCCATGATCGTCCCGATCAAATTGCCCACGCCACCGAGCACCACCACCATAAAGCAATCAAGAATGTGCGATTGCCCGAGGCTTGGCCCCACGTTGCCGATCTGGGACAAACAAGCGCCTGCGACACCGGCCAGCCCAGAGCCGAAGGCGAAGGTAATCATATTCACCCGATCCGTGCGAACGCCCATACAGGCCGCCATGTTGCGGTTCTGCATTACCGCCCGGATTTGGAGGCCCGCCGAAGTTTTGGTCAGCAACAGGTAGGTGAGAAACACGATGAACACCGCAAAGCCGATCACGAAAATGCGGTTGTAAGCGAACAACACGTCGTTCACCACAAAACTGCCGCTCAACCAGGTGGGAGAACTCACTTGCACATTCGCCGCGCCAAACGTGGAACGGAACACTTGTTGCAACACGAGACTGACACCCCACGTCGCCAGCAGCGATTCCAGCGGACGTTTGTAAAGGTAACGGATAATCCCGCGTTCCAAAATCAAGCCGACACAGGCCGCGGTGAAGAAGGAAAACGGAATGGCCGCGATAAAATAGCAGTTAAAACCAAGGCCGGAAGCGCCGAACCATTTTATAAACAGGTTCTGCATCACGTAAGCCGAATAAGCGCCCACCATGATCATCTCGCCATGGGCCATGTTGATAATGCCCATCAAGCCAAACGTAATCGCCAGCCCCAGCGCGGCGATCAACAACACCGTGCTCAAACTCAACCCACGAAAGAACGTGCCCACCAGATCGCCCATGAAAATGTAGTTCTCAATCTTTGTGATCGAAGCCCGGGCGGTGTTGATAAATTCCGGTGACTGGCTTTTCGGGTTGGCTTGCGCGTCGGCCAGCATCTTTTTCAAGATTTCAATCGTTGAGATCGAACGCATTTCCCCCAATTGCTTCGCAGCAGCAACCCGCACTTCCGGCTTTTCATCCACCAATTGCGTTGTCGCCAGCGCTTCTTTCAATGCCTTCTTCACTCTCGGATCAGTTTCCTTTTCCGCTTGCGCGGCGAAATAGGGCAGATAATCGGCATTCTGTTCCAAACCCAATTTGGCGGCAGCATCGCGGCGTAAATTAGGATCGGGATTATAGAGACTGAATAAATCGAGCGCGGTCTTAATCGCCTTGCGCAACTTGGAATTGGTGTCCACGGCCGTTAAATCGGTCGCCGCAAAGAGCATGGGCTGGCCATCCGGTCCTTTAAGGGCGTCATGCGTCAGGATTTGAATGCCCTTGGCCTTGCCGTTGGCATCCACATTGGCATCCAGCACGAAGGGAATCTTTTTCCCGTCCGGGCTTTCAAAAATATAAACTCCGCTTTCACGCCAGGCCGCCAGAGTCTGCTGGACAAAAGGGTCCACCGTATTATCGAGCTTTCTAATCAGAGCAATCTGCTGGTCCACGTCTTCGTTGGCCAGGGCATCCGCCAGAATTTTGCGCGCTTCCGCGGCGGGATCTGCCTGAACCGATCCAGACCAGCAGGTGAGCGCGAAGAGAATCGCCAGCAGGAGGGAAGGAGCGGATTTCAACATTTTTACAACAATCAGAATTGGACTTAATGACACGGGTGGGTGAGCCGGAACCGGCCCACCCACCCGGAAGTCAGAAGGACATGCCGCTTGCAACCCACTCATGGAAAGGCTGTGTGAGTTTTTAAGCGACATGGTTGAATTTAGTTCTTCGGCAGAAACTTCTCGCTGAACGGTTCACCAGCCACCGGTCCGAGGGATTTGATCACCTTGAATTGACCCGTAGCGAGGGTTTCACCGATGTAAACGTTATTCACCAGATGGTGATTCGCCTGCATGGTGACTTCACCAGCCGGGCCCTTGAATTTCTGGCCCACCAACGCTTCGCGAACCTTATCCACTTCGAACGAGCCAGCCTTTTCAACGGCTTGTTTCCAGAGATACACGCCCATGCGGGAGAGGTTCATCGGGCTGCAAGTAACGCGGCCTTTGGTTTCAACCCCAGCCGGAGCCGTGGCCAGCCACTTGTTCCAGTGAGCGATGAATTCCTTGTTTTCAGGAGTCTTGATGGACATGAAATAGGTCCAGCAGCCGAGGTGACCCACCAGCGCTTTGGCCGGCAGACCGCGGAATTCGTCTTCCGAGATACTGAAGGAAACCACCGGGCAGTTTTCCGAGGTCAAACCGGCGTTGGCGAATTCCTTGAAGAAGGGCACGTTCGTGTCACCGTTCAAGGTGCTGATCACCGTGGCTTTGCCACCGGCGGCGAACTGTTTGATTTCCGCGACGATCGTCTGGTAATCCGTGTGACCGAACGGCGTGTAGATTTCCTTGATATCGCTATCCGGAATGCCCTTGGCCTTCAGATATTGCTTCAGGATTTTGTTCGTGGTGCGGGGATAGACGTAATCCGAACCCAGCAAATAGAACTTCTTTTTGCCTTCACCGAGCATGTAATCCACAGCGGGCACGGCCTGCTGATTCACAGCTTCAGCGGTGTAGAAGATGTTCTTGGAGAGTTCTTCGCCTTCATATTGCACCGGGTAGAACAACAGACCGTTGTCTTTTTCAAACACAGGCAACACGGACTTGCGGCTCACTGAGGTCCAGCAGCCGAAAACCACGGCCACTTTGTCCTGTTCCAGCAACTGCTTGGCTTTTTCAGCGAAGAGCGGCCAGTTGGACGCAGGGTCCACGATCACGGGCTCAATCTTCTTGCCCATAACGCCACCTTTGGCATTGATCTCGTCGAAAGTCATCAAGAGCACGTCTTTCAGAGACGTTTCGCTAATCGCCATGGTGCCGCTCAGTGAATGGAGAATACCGACTTTTACCGTTTCTGCGGCCCGGGCATTAGCAATCAGCCCCAGCGAGCACGCCAGTGCCAGCAGGGACAGTTTCAGTTTGGTTGGTTTCATAGTGAGTGAGTGAGCTTTGTTAGTTAACTGCGTATTACGGTTGGTTGTTTTTTCACCTTCGCCCAAGGTCAGGAGCTGGCGCCCGAATATAACAGCGCAAAGACAGCTCCGGATTTCGCCCCGGCGATCCAGCTCTTGCGGTGGTAGCATCTCACATGCCACGAGCGGCATAACTGGCCAATCCAGTTCCACTCCTTCAAAAAAATCTCCCTTGGACCGGATTATATTTAAGCCGTCGCGGCGACCTTCCAGAAGAAATCTGCGCGGCTGGAATTTCCGTCTATCTCTGTGAATTGCTTATTATATAGGTGAACCACCGAAAGTGGCTGCCGAAGGAACCGCCAGATCCGGCATACTTTTTATAGCCTCCGGCTTTCTGTTTAACAGCGCCGCACGAAATTTTTGAAATTTAAATCCCCGGCCCGGAAGAACGGACAACACTATTTCGGAAGGTGCGATGAATTATTCAGTTTGGTTGAAAAAAACAGGCAGGGTGTAAAAAATACGCCAGTTGATTTGAGCAATGGAAATTAATCCGCATCCATTCCTGGAGCAGATCGGTTTCCGTCTGGACCTGAACTTCGAGTTAGCCGCCTTCCGGACCGCGCTTCTCTTTTTCAAAAACACGTCCGTCACAGAGTTCAAAAGCGGATTCAAAAACTCTCCCGATCTCCAGTGAATGGGTCCGGGATAAAAACCCACCGCCCTCAGGATCACTCGGCACCACCGTATCAGAACCGCTCTGCTATTTTTAAAAAATGGGTTCACAGAAATCGGCAATCATATTTTTCAGCTCCGGAAAAGTTGCTCCTTATCCCGAAAACAGAAATGCTAATTTACATTTCTTTCATCGATTTCATGGAATGAATGAATATAATTCATTACACTTTAATGGGTAATTTTGAATCTCGGCATCCGGTTAGCTATGACCCCGCAAGTCGGTTGTTCGGGCAACCAGAGAAGCAAAATACCAACCAACAAAAAGGAACCTAAACAATGAAACAGAATAAATGGACTTCAGCGCTCGTAGCAGCGGGCCTCTTGAGTGTCGCCGCAGCTACGCATGCAGAAGAAGCCTCTACTCCGCTTTTAACCGCTGTCTCCTCGACCACACTGTCGGGCTATATCAGCACCTCCATGGTGTGGAATCCGGCCAGCCATAACGGTGGCGTTGCCGGTTTAGTGCAAAACGTCGGCGGGGTCGCCCAGCAGGACGGTTTTAACCTGGACGTAGTCAGCCTCACGCTGGACAAGCCTATTTCCGATGAAGATTGGGCCGCCGGTTATCACGTGCAATTGCTGCTCGGGCCGGGAGCCAATCAACGCGGTACTTCCACCATTGCCTCCGGTTTCGGCGGTGGCGAAGTGGCTTTTAACGAAGCTTATGTCGCACTGAAAATTCCGGTTGGTAACGGCATCATCCTGAACATCGGTCAATTCGGCACCTACAACGGTTACGAAGCCTACGACGTTTACAAGAACCCCAACTTCACGAAGAGCTACGGTTTCTACAATGAAACGTCCGCTCACACGGGTGTCAAAGCCAGCTACAAGGTCAACGATGTGTTGAGCCTGAGCGCCGCAGTTGCCAATACTGGTAACGCCGCCAACGGTGGCAGCTCCCGCGTGGACGCGAAAGCTCCGATCGAATCCAAGAAAGCCGTCCTGGGCATGATCAACCTGACCGCTCCGGATAGCGTCGCCTGGTTGAAGGGTGCTTCACTCGGTTTGGGCGCTCTGTCTGGTCCCGGCAACGGTGTCAGCAAGACCACGTCGCAATTCTACGTCGGTGGCACTTTGCCGACCTTTGTGGACGGCCTGACCATTGGTTTCGGCTATGACTACACGGCTCCGGACAGCGTCGACTTCGTTCCGGCCAACGCGTACGCCAACTCCATCGCCGGTTATGTCGGCTACAAGCTCACGGAAAAGCTGACCTCGAACAGCCGCGTGGACTACGGCACCTCCAGTGCTGGTTGGTACTATGCCGGGGTTAAGCCGCAGAAGCTCATCTCGCTCACGGAAACTCTTGACTACGCTCTGTGGAAGAACGTCATCACCCGCGGTGAAGTCCGCTGGGATCACTCGCTCACGGGTGACAAACCCTACGGTGGCGGTTCTTACCACAACAACGTGTTGTTGTTGCTGAACGTCGTTTACTTGTTCTAAGCGAACGAACGTCATCTGAAAATTTGATCTGCAGTTCCTCCTGCGATCATCATCAAGGCGGGCGCCATGGTACTTTTATCATCGCGCCCGCCCCTTTTTTATCCCTTCTTTCAAATAGCCCATTTAGCAGGCCTCCTTCCC
>JBEHZA010000242.1:0-7585 GCA_048497895.1 Verrucomicrobiota bacterium | reverse complement strand
CAGCCAATCAAGGCCAGTATTCTTTGTCGCGAGCCGGGCGCATCATGCGGAGATTGGCGGCATCACGCCCGGCTCCATGCCGCCGTTTTCCAAATCGCTGGCGGAAGAAGGGGTATTGATCCGGCATTTCCGGTTGCTGGAAAAGGGCCAGTCGCACGAAGTTGAATTAAGGCGCTTGCTTACCAGCGGTTCTTACCCCTCGCGTTCACCTGCAGAAAATCTGGCGGATATTCACGCCCAGGTGGCCGCCAACCGGGTAGGAGTGAATTTATTGCTCGAACTCGCGCGAAAAAGCAGTTTGGAACAAGTGCTGGCTTACATGCGGCACATTCAGACGGCAGCGGAAAATAAAATGCGCGCCGCATTATTGAAACTTTCACCGGGCGAATATCATTTTTCCGATCGATTGGATGAGGGTGCCGTGATCGCAGTTACCATTACCATCCAGCACGATGCGAACGACGATGGGAAAGCCGGCTCGGCGAGTGTGGATTTCGCCGGCACGGGGCCAGTATTGGCCAGCAACTTGAATGCGAACCGCGCGATTGTCAGCAGCGCGGTGATTTACTGCTTTCGCTCATTGATTCCCGAAGCCATTCCGCTCAATGCCGGAGTGCTCGCGCCGATTACGATCCGTTTGCCGGAAAAGTGCCTGTTGAATCCACCGGTATTTGAAGATCCGGCGAAATGCCCGGCCATGGTGGGCGGCAACGTGGAGACTTCACAACGCGTTGTGGATGTCATTTTTGGCGCCTTGGAAATAGTGGCGGCCAGCCAGGGGACGATGAATAATTTTATTTTTGGCCGCACGGCAAAGGACAATGATCCGGCGACCCCGGCCTTCGGTTATTATGAAACGATTGGTGGTGGCGCCGGAGCGGGACCGGGTTTCGCTGGTGCCAGCGCGGTACATACCCACATGACGAACACGCGATTGACGGATCCGGAGGTGTTGGAAATCCGGTATCCAGTGCGTTTGTGGCGTTGCGAAATCCGGCGTGGTTCAGGTGGCGCAGGCCAATTTCAAGGCGGTGATGGTCTGGTGCGGGAAGTGGAATTTCTCGCGCCCTTGGAGGTATCCCTGTTAACCTCCCGGCGGTTGAGTCAGCCGTACGGTTTGCATGGCGGCCAGGCCGGCCAACCCGGAGGCAATTGGTTGCGCCGGGCCGGCAGTGAAACGTTTGAGGCTTTGCCACCCGCCGCCCACGTGCAGGTGAACAGCGGCGATGTCTTGCGGATTGAGACTCCAGGTGGCGGTGGTTATGGAACCCCAATGACATGAATACCAAGTGCCTTTATTTTGCGTATGGGTCCAATATGGATGTGCTGCAAATGCAGCAACGTTGTCCCACCGCGTCATTGGCCGGGCGGGCCACTTTAAAGGCGTACCGTTTTATTATCCAACGGGATGGATTTGCTTCGGTGGTAGCGGACCCGATGGCAGCCGTGTTTGGTTTATTGTGGCAATTGCAACCCGAAGATGAAGCGGCGCTGGATCAATATGAGGGAATATCTGTAGGGCTTTACCGGAAGGAAATGGTGACGGTGCGAAATGCCACGGGTCAAAATGTGAGTGCAATGATTTACATTGCCGAAGAGGCGACGCCGGGACAACCGGAAGCGGATTATCTGAAATCGATTTTGGCCGCAGCCCGGGCGTTCTCGTTCCCAGAAACGTATTGCCAGCAATTGGAACAGTGGGGATGAAGTGAGAGACGGTAGTGAAAGATTGCAATTCAGCCTGTTAATCGAAGGGGAAGCTTTTCGGACAGCGACCGTCCCCGGTCGCAGCAACGTCCACCTGCCCGAAGGTGTGGTAAAAAGTCGGAGATGTGTCTTGTGCTCTACCTTGCTACGACCGAGACGGTCGCTGTCCGGAGAAGGCAAGGAACCCTCATTTTAAATGAGTGTCACTTCGGTGCCTGTTGGAGCAGTTGGACGACGGCGTGTTTGTGCATGACTTCCGCGAGGCTTAAAGGGGTGTGGCCGTCTTTATCGACGCGTTGTGTTTCTGCGCCGTGGCTCAGTAAAATCCGGACGACTTCCAAATGGCCCTCGCGCGCTGCCCAGTGCAAGGCGGTTCCTTGATTACTTTCGGGCGCGTTAATATCTGCACCACGCGCGATGAGTAATTCCACGATGCGGGCTTTCCCTTCGCGGGCCGCGTTGTGAATGGGCAGGTGGCCGAAGCGGTTCAACACATTCAATTCCGCCCCGTGCTCCAACAGCAGTTGAGCGATTGCAGGGTCGTTAATTTCCGCAGCGTAATGCAACGGGACACAGCCCCATTTATCCGGCTGGTTGAGATCGGGAGCGGGCTTCCACCATTTTTTGACCAATAGCTCCTGGAGTTGGGCAAGGTTTCCAGTTTTGGCGGCTTCGTGCAGTGTGGCCATGATCAATGACAGTGCTGATGCTGATTAAGAATGAAAATAAATTTACCGGTGTCCGGTCAAGTCTTCATCAATGGTCCCGCAGAAATAGCCTCTGACAGCAGCCCCAACGCTTCGGTCCGGGAAACGGCTCCGACGAGTTTGAATTCCCTGAGATTATTGACGACCGGGATATTGCGCTGCTCCGAGGTTAGCAATACAGGCAACGCCTCGATCAATTGCTGTCCGGGAGTAAGGCAAGGTGGCAATGGCCGCATCACATCATACGCGATCACGCCATGGAGTTCCGGACTGGCGCCCAGGTAGGCTTTTAAATCCTGCAAAGCGACGACACCGCAGAGCCGTTTTTCATCGTCGATGACAGGAAGAAAATTAAAGGTGCTGGTGATAAAACGTTCGGCAATTTCCGGCAAGGTCGCCGTCTGTTGAATCGGCGGCACCGGTGCGTGCATGAGGTCGCCGACGGTTTGCTGAGTGGCAATGCCGGGCCGGTTGCTTTCGCGGTCGGCGGACACACCCTTTTGTTGCAGGGATTCCGTATAGACTGAGGCCGGGTGCATTTGCCGGGCCAGCAAGGATGAGATAACACAAGCCAGCATCAAGGGCGGCATCATCGAGTAATTCAGCGAGATTTCAAAGACCATGATCATGGCCAGCAGCGGAGAGTGCAAGGTGGCGGAAAGCACACTGCCCATGCCCACCAGCGCAAAGGCGACTGTGGGCAAACTTTCGCCCAGTCCGAGCTGGTGCAAAATAGTGCCAAACAGGCTGCCCAAAGCAGCCCCTAGAAACAACGTGGGAGTAAAAACCCCGCCCACAGTGCCGGAACCTACGGCCGCGAGTGTGGCCAATAATTTAGCCAGAAACAGTCCGATCAGAAAATTGATGGATAAAGACTCAAGCAGAATCCGGTTGGTGGTGCTGTAGCCATTGCCCCAGACTTCAGGATAATGCACTGCAAATACGCCCACAATAAAACCGCCGACGGCCAACCGGGCGTATAGCGGAATTTTCATCCGGCCGAACATCGCCTCACTTTCCAGCAGCATTTTCAAAAACGAAGCGCCAACTACGCCCGACAGGCCGCCCAATAAAATGAACCAGAACAATTGTGACAGATGAGTAAAGTTGAAGGCGGGCACCGTGTAGAGCGGCTCAAGGCCAAAGAAACTGCGTGAGACCATGGTAGCCACCACGGAGGAAAAGACCAGTGGTGCGAATAAATTCATGGAGAAATTTCCCAGAACAATGAGCGCGGCAAAAACCGCGCCGGAAATCGGCGCATGATAGGCAGCAGCGATGCCGGAGGCCGCGCCACAGGCGACCAGCAAACGCAATCGATACGGGGGCCAGTCAGCCCATTGGCCGAGTTTCGAGGCCACGACAGCGGCGGTTTGGACAATGGCGCCTTCCCGTCCGATGGAGGCGCCGGTGCTGATGCTGATAAGCGAAGAGAACGCTTTGATCAAACCGCTGCGTAACGGCAGGCGGCCATCTCCGGCCACGACTACTTCCAGCATGTTGGTGGTGCCTTGCTTTTTGACGAAGCGCAGCCCCCAGAAAAGGACGAGACCCGCCGCCAATCCGCCCAGAGCGGGAGTAATCAGCCGTTCCCACCAGCCGAGGTCATGGGCGACTTCGACTAAATCTCCTTCGCGCCGGAGGGTTAACTTTTTGATGAACTCGAACGAAAAATAGAAAATCAGATTGGTGAAGCCGCCGATCACACCGACGACACCGGCCATGATCAAGTGAATCGCCTCCTCGCTCAGGCGAAAGCGCTCACGGATGCGGATGGCGCGCAGCCAATGGCGGCTAAGAAACTCACGCGTCACCAGGGCCGCACGTTCCAGAGTTTTCAGCTCTGCCTTCACAATCAAGAGGTTAGCATCGCAAGCGCGTTTTGACGAGCTTCGTTTCCAGCAGACTGGACATAGTCCAGCTGAAGGCCAACCGTTGACCGGTGGTTACGGGAAGAAGAAAGGCCGGTTTCGGGCTTATTTCCGCTCGTGTTGCAGCAGCCAATCGTAAAGGGCAGGGTCGTTGTACGTTTGGGTCCAGGAATCATGTTTGGCTTCCGGATGAATCGTGAGTTTTACGTCGGTGCAGCCGATTTTCTTGAGGGTTTCGATCATGCGCTCGGATTCGGTCACAGGTACCACAGGGTCCTGGCCGCCGTGAAAGGCCCAGACGGGCAAGGTCTTCAAATCGTCTTTCTTTTTGCGGCTGGCGATCAGGACGTCAATTTGTTCGCCGCCACCACAAATAGGAACCAGTGCCGCAAACCGTTCCGGATGGCTGATGCCTAAACTCCAACTGCCGTAACCGCCCATGCTCAGACCGGTCAAATAAACCCGGTGCGTATCGACCGCATACTCTTTGGTGACGGAATCCAGCAACGCGAGTAATTCGTCATTGTGCCAACGGTCATCGGGCGGACATTGCGGAGAGATAACGATGAACGGAAAATCCTGTTTCTCACGAACGATTTTCGGCGGGCCGTGTTTGGCGACGAGCCAGACATTAGTCCCGCGTTCTCCGGAGCCGTGCAGAAATAAAATCGTGGGCCAGTGCTTATCGGATTTGGCGTCGTAGCCCTTGGGCAAAAAGAGCAGGTATTCGAGCCGCGACTTTTTAATGATGGTTTGAGTGAATGCTTTGGGCTGCTGAACCTGATCCGTTTCCTGGGCGAACGAAGCGTGGACCGTTAGAGCCAATAAGGCGGCAGCCGTGAAACGGCTGAGGAAGGGGCGTAAATTCATGAGTTGGCGATGGGGTTGAGGATGAGCCGTGAAATTACATGAGTTTCAACTTGGGCAGGTCCTGGGAATCGACCAGGCCGACCGGTTCCTTTTTGGAATTTACCACGATGAGGTCATCGATGTTGCGTTCGTTGAAAATCTTCAAGGCTTCGGCGGCCAGGGCTTCATCGAGCACGCAGATCGGGTTGCGGGTCATTACCTGCTTGAGCGGTTGTTCGAGAAGCTGCTGATTGCTGGCCATATGCCGGCGGAAATCGCCATCGGTAAAGACGCCGGCGAGTTTGCCACGCGCATTCACGACACTGAGACTGCCGGATTTGGCTTTGGTCATGACCATGAGCGCTTCTTTGACCGTGAGCGTTTCTGAGGCGATGGCGTTGCGTTCACCGGTGCGCATGATGTCGCGCACTTTCAAGAGCAACGCGCGGCCAATCGCGCCCGAGGGATGATGTTTCGCGAAATCCTTTTCCTTGAAGCCGCGCGCATCCAGCACGGCCATAGCCAAGGCGTCGCCCAATACCAGCATGGCGGTGGTGCTGGCGGTGGGAGCGAGATTAAAAGGGCAGGCTTCTTTGGGCACTTTGACGTTCAGCACGACATCACTGTAACGGGCCAGAGCGGATTTCGGATTGCCGGTCAGGGCGATGATTTTGACCGAAAACCGTTTGAGTGCGGGCAGAAGATTTAGCAATTCTTCCGATTCCCCGGAATAACTCAGGGCAAGAATGGTATCGCCGTCATTAACGATGCCGAGATCACCGTGCAAGGCATCCACGCTGTTAAGGACGACGCTGGTGGTGCCGGTGCTGGTGAAGGTAGCGGCGATTTTCTGGCCGATATTGCCGGACTTGCCAATGCCGACGAGCACGAGTTTGCCGCGTTGCTGGAGGCAGGCAACGATGGTGACGACGGCCTGATCAAAAGCCGCATCAAGCTGGGCGCGAACGGCCTTGAGCGCGGCCATTTCCACATCGAACACTTCACGAGCCCTAGCCAAATGGTTCATATCCACAGGTTGCCAACGAAAAGGGCGGCTTTCAATGCTGAATCGAGGGCATTTAAATGACTGTCAGCCGGTGCTCGGATTTGAATCCTGAATAGGATTGGGCAATCACTGATTAGTTAGCCTTTTCCACAATTCGTACATCCAGAATTTCACTGCCAAAATGGGAGAGGGTCGTTAGCTGCAGCCCGTCACTCAAAGGGTCTTTGACCAAATATTCGCGCTGGTCCCGACCCACGATCAAGACCCAGTGCATTCCGGCTGAACCCAAAGAAACTTTCACGAGCACGGGATTCCCCGTGGTCAGGGCAGCTTGAATATCGTGCGGCGTTGGATTTTTTGGGATGCGAATACGAATCGTATCGCCAGTGATTTGCTTCAGGCGTTCCCACTTCACCCAGCCACGAGCCGTGTAACCGTCGTTTTGCTGAAGCCGGCGATTCAATTCGGCGGGAGAGAGAATGATCCCATGTTGATCCAGTGCCATGCTTAAACAGCAGACTGTACAGCCGACCAGGCGCAGGGGTTCGCCGCTTCCGCCGACGCGCTCGTCAGCCCAACGAGTATCGGCTTGCCGATAGATGGGTGTTTCCTTCAGAACGGTACGAGGGACAGATTCCGTGGTCGTTGCAGCAAGGTGAATGTCGGCCCGCCGATGGAACCAGAACCACCAAGCTGCTAAGGCGCAAAACGCGATCAGCAGAAAGCGAGTTGCGCGATAGGTGTTCTTCATGGAAGGCTCAGCGCCAGCGTTCTATTTTTCCACTTCATCCTTCACTTTCAGTTCGGTCAGGTACTCCAGGTTGCCGGTCATATCAGCGAGCATCTCCTGCAATTCCGGGCCTTTGATAGGAAGGTATTTGCCCGTGGCGGTGGCGAGTAGCACCCCATTGGCGTCGCGTAATTCGCTGCGGGTCTCGAAGACTTTGTTGCGCCGGTTGGCGACCAGTTCTCCGGTGGCGAAGACAGTTTGACCGGGACGGGCAGGACTGGCGAAGCGGACATTCAGTTCCGCACAGTAACCAAACCGGTTGGCGCCGACGGCGCAGGCCCAGGCCATGATTTCATCCAGCACCGTGGCGACAATGCCGCCGTGAATGACCTTTTTAAAACCGATATGTTCGGCCTGGAGGACAAAGTGCGTCCGGACCTGTTGACCATCCGTTTCAAACTTCAGTTGCAGGCCGGCCGGATTGGCTTCGCCGCAGACAAAGCACGATTTGGTGTGAGGCAATACACGCATCCGGGGTATCTTGATAAGTGGAACGGGGGAGTCCAGTCACAAAATGAGGGCCTCACACCCAAGATTAAACCGTGATTCAACCCTCGACATTTCACGCAATTTTGCTATCCCATCCCCGCGATGATGAATACATTAAGGCTGGAAGTCATCAAGTAACCATGACTCCGGCAGCATCTCTTCATCC
>JBEHZA010000241.1:0-7602 GCA_048497895.1 Verrucomicrobiota bacterium | reverse complement strand
GAAACTGGCTAAGTTGATCAATCAAAGGCCGTTGGCCGGAACGCAGTGCGGCCTGGTTGACAGCGTAAATATGATCGAGAATGCGGACGACGATCTGCAACCAATCGCCTTCCGTGCGACGCAACTTTTCCACTTCCAGACGCAGATGCGCTTTTTCGGAATCGGTGGCTTTCTGCATGAACTCGGCGAACTGGCGGGCTTCTTCCGACATGCGTTCGGCAATCTGATCGGCGGCGGCAACGGTCCGGTTGGAAGCGTCGATGGCACTTTGCAGTTGAGCCGCGGTGGCACTGACCTGACCGCTGACGAGTTCCAGATTTTGAATTTGATTCACCACGCTGACGAGACGGTCAGCCTCGGAGAGTTTAACCGATTGCTCGTACTCGCGAACAAACGGGATCAGGGTGCAATAAGCACCGGCAATGAAACAGACGACTACCAGCGCCGCCTCCCAAAAGAGCATCGGCTGGTGGCCTTGCTTGAAAATAAAAATCGCCAGCCCGATGAGAATCAAATCCATCAACAGGAACGGGACTTTAGATATTTTGGGCGTGCTGCTGTCTGTCATAAGGCGTGAGGTTAAGGTTCACGGTCGAAAGTGCAAAGTCCAAAATTCGACTTGGTTAGGACAGCGACCGTTCACGGACGAGAGTGGGTTTGAAATGTCTGATGCGGTTGGCCGGGTCACGTTGCTGCGACCGGGGATCACCGCTTCACGGGACAGGCGGTCGCTGTCCGGGGCGTTGAAAAGTAACAAAATTCGGCTTGGATAAAATCCGGCGGTTGCGGTATTCTGCTTAAAACCGGGGGTTAAAATTAACCGTGGATTTATGTTTACCAATGCTTTGATAAAATTTGCCCGTTCAGGAAATTTCTCGAACAGCTACCGGGTCTGGCTCATTACAGCGGCGTGGCTGTTGAGCGCGGCGGCCGGACAGTGCCTGACACCAAATGATCTGGTGGCCGATGTCATTCAGGCGAACGTTTCGGGCAACGGCACTTCGGCTCAATTGGGATCGCCGTTCGGGCAGTCCTTCAGGCCGACGTCCGATCAGGCGCTGAGCGGGATCGCTTTGGCGCTGGTGAATACGGAATCGGCAACGGATTTGACGGTCAGCTTGTTCGCGACGGATGCCAGCGGCACGTTGATTGGAAACGCGTTGACGTCGGGCGTGATCAGTTCCGCCGAAATCATTGCGTTCGGTGAACCGGGTAATTTCACGCCGGTTTGGATTCCGGTTCTGTTTCAACAGCCGTATCAGGAAACGCCGGGTGAACGATTGGCTTTCGTCGTAAATCAAAATCCGATGTCATTCTATTATGCGGCGGGAACCTCTTATGCGAACGGGAGTTTGTTGGGAGATCCGAGCAAGGATTTGGCTTTCGCTACGCTGGTCGTGCCGGAACCGTCGGTTACCGGATTGATGGGGTTGGCGATGGGGATGGGTGTGGTGGGGGGGATTTTCCGAAAGAAACGAGGGGGAAATGACGAAAACCGGATGAACTAAATCCGAAGGAAGTCCGAATTGCCGCAAAAGAGCACAGAGAACGCAAAGGGGAGCAGTGGAAAAATGATGGAGGTCGAATACCGGCGAAGTTAGTGAAGCCGGGGCAAATACGGAAAATGGATTTTTCAACCATTTAACCACGGATAAACACCGATAGACACGGATGGGGCAAGAGGCCCTGAGAGAGGTTGGAGATTCAACCGCGCCAACTGCTTCAAATTACGCGAGGAATTATCCGTCCGTTGACACTCAACGCGGCAACCCTTAGCTTGATGGTCATATTATGAACGCGCTTCAGGATTCCCTGATTGAGTTAATCCGACGCACTTCGGCGGAAATTCCCGAGGATGTGCATCAGTCCATTTTGCAGTCCCTTGAAAATGAGAAAAAAGGGACGATTGCGGAGTCGGCCATCAAGATTATCGAGAAGAATATCGAACTGGCGAAACGCAAGTCGCAGCCGATCTGCCAGGATACGGGGAGTATTATTTTCTACGTCGAGTGCCCGATTGGTTACGATCAAATCACGTTTGAAGAAACGGTGCGCGAAGCGGTGACGATGGCGACCAAAAAGGGATATTTGCGTCAGAACTCGGTAGATTCACTCACCGGCAAAAATGATGGCACCAACGTGGGGCCGGGCGCGCCGACAGTTCATTTTCACCAGCATCGTTCGCCAGAGGTCAGTGTGCGGTTGATTCTCAAGGGAGGCGGTTGCGAAAATGTGGGAGCGCAATACTCATTACCGAACGAAAAGCTGAAGGCAAACCGCGATCTGGATGGCTGCCGCAAGGTGATTCTGGATGCAGTATTGCAGGCGCAAGGCAAGGGTTGCGGGCCAGGGATTCTGGGGGTGTGCATCGGCGGTGATCGGGCGACGGGTTATGAATTTTCCAAGCAGCAATTTCTACGGTTGATTCCCGATCGCAATCCGAATCCGGAACTGGACGGACTGGAACAGGATGTCTTGAAGACGGCGAACGAGTTGGGCATCGGGCCGATGGGTTTCGGCGGCAAAACGACGTTGCTGGGTGTGAAGATCTGCGCGGCGAACCGGTTGCCGGCGTCGTTCTTCGTAAGCATCAGCTATATGTGCTGGGCCTATCGCCGTCAGGGCGTGACGTTGAACGGAGCGAACGGCATTGAGAAGTGGCTGTATTAAACGCAGCGGCACATGAGCTTTGTGATGGTGGACATTGAATCCGACGGGCCAATTCCGGGAGATTACTCCATGGTTTCCTTTGGGGCCGTGCGGGTGGATGCCACCTTGAGTGAGACGTTTTACGGCCGTCTGCGGCCCATTTCGGATAAGTGGGTGCCGGAAGCACTGGCGGTCAGCGGTTTTACGCGCGAACAGACACTGGCGTTTGAACCGGCGGAACAAGTGATGAACACGTTCGCCAGTTGGCTCAAAGCAACGGTGAAAGGACAGCCGCGGTTTATCTCGGACAATAACGGATTCGACTGGCAGTTTATTAATTGGTATTTCCACCACTTTACCGGCAGCAATCCTTTTGGTTTTTCCTCCACCAACCTGGGATCATTTTACAAAGGGGTGGCGCGTGATTTCTTTAAGAATTTCAAACACCTGAGAAAAACGGCGCACACGCATCATCCGGTGGATGATGCGAAAGGCAACGCCGAAGCGTTTCTCGAAATCGTTCAGCAACATCAGATCGCCATCCAGCTTTAGGAGAACCTATGACGCAGCTTACAACTCCCATTTCAGAAGCCGAAATCCGCAACCTCAAGGTGGGTGACGCGGTAGAAATCAGCGGCACCCTATTCACCGGGCGCGATGCGGTGCATAAGTATTTGCACGATGGCGGCCAACTGCCGACAGGGGTGAATCTGAAAAACGGCATCATTTATCATTGCGGGCCAGTGGTCATCAAAGATGAGCAGGGCAAATGGAAAGTGACCGCAGCCGGACCGACGACGTCGATTCGGGAAGAGCCGTATCAAGGACAAATCATCAAAGACTTGAATCTGCGGGGCGTGATTGGCAAGGGTGGCATGGGTGACCGGACACTCGCGGCGTGCAAGGAAAACGGATGTGTTTATCTGCATGCGATCGGCGGTGCGGCGCAGGTGCTGGCGGAGTGCATCAAGTCCGTGCGCAATGTCTATATGCTGGCGGAATTTGGCTCACCCGAAGCCATTTGGGAACTGGAAGTGGAGAATTTTCCCGCAGTGGTTACCATGGATGCGAACGGCAATTCCCTGCACAAAGATGTTTTTGCCGCCAGCCAGTCCGAACTTGCGAAACGCCTGTAAAAGACGATCGGGCCGTCCCGCTTATAGCGCGAGGGATTTCGGCGGGGGAGGCGGATGCAGTTGTTCTTCTCTCGTGACCAGCCGGAGCGTGGACTTGATCCGCAGAAAAGTGGGCTGCATTTCCGCGGCTTTCTCTTTCGGAACCTGCATGGAAAGCTGAAGCTGACCGAGCGTTGAATCCACAACAATCACGTAAACGACCCAGGTTTCTCCTCCGACCGTCTGCACCAGATCGTAGAAAAAGCCATCGGCACCCAAAGCCCCGGAGCCGCCTTCTTCGGTGATCCGGGAGTTTTTGAAACGATCCAGCACGAGCTTGCGCACATTATCGAGATTGAACGGTGTGACGAAGTTATCCTGATTGAGTTCGACCCCGACAGTAATATTGCCAGGCACCCGCTCTTTGGTAATGACGAAAAAGGAATTATTGGTATTGGCGGAGAGCAAGTGCCAACCCGAGGGCACATAAAATCCTAACGCCGGTTTTTGTTCGTTGAGTTTGAGCAGGACATCGATGCCGGGAGTGCCATAGGCGATGCCGGGAGGATTGACACTTTGAGTTACGAGTTTTAAAGCGGGCGGCGCGTTGGTATCTTTAGCGGGCTCTGCCGGAGCAGAATCCGGCCGGGCGACAGCCGGCGGCACGGGTGTGCCGGAGGTTGCGGGAGCCGCGGAATTTTCCGCGCCGCAACAAAGCAAACCGGCACTCGCAACTACACCCAAGAACAACCCGAGAGACTTCATGATTTAAGCGTTTAGTAAAAGCATCAGTTGCCGGTATAAGTGATGGTATTGATGGGGGGAACCACCCACTTTAACCGTTCCAAAACAGTGATCACCGGCGCTCCCGGTGGCAGTTTACTGGGGTCGGCAAAATTATAATCAAAGTTGATGTTACGGGTTGGAGGCATGTAGTAGAGACCCTGCGCAATGGTGGCACTGGTACTGGTATATTGCACATTGGCCTGCTGGCTTTGATACAAACAGACGAGGGACCCATTCAAAGTCAGGGTACGGGAAGTCCAGTCTTCCAACAAGCGGGGCAAATTCATGGCTCCACCGCTGTTATCGGTCAGTCCGCTGCCAGTGCCAGTCGTTTCCACGTTGCCGGCGATGATGCCGGCATTAACCGTGGTATCCGAGGCCACGCGACTGGTGTAGTTAGATACGCCGGCAGCATCGACCCAATTGGAGGAGAGCACGGTCAAGGCATCACCGACGAGCGAGGCGGCCTTGGTATTTGACGTGTTGGTTGTGCCTAAAGCAGCCGTTGGACAATTAAAGTGCCCCTGGACATAGAGCGCGTTGGGCGAGGCGACGGTGAGCCCACGGGAAGGAAGCGTTTGCGCATTTTTCAAGCGAATGGCCCGATTGAAGCCGCTGCGCGTACGATTATCGGCAATGTAAAGGAGAGCGGGCGGATTGCCACTTCCGAGTTTGGAAATGACTGTGGAATTGGAACTGGCCCAGTTAATAAATTTACCGACATCAATATCGGTAACCTGATTGGTTTTGTCCTGCCGTTGATCGTAGAAAACCGCGTTCGTGCTAATGAAATTACTGGCCGCCTGATAAGTGCTGGCATTGGTCCAGGTGATGTTGTTGGTGGTGGCGTCGTAAGGCACTTTAACGCCGACCGTAACGGTATTGTTGCTGACGAGGATCAACAGTTCCGCCTTGTTGTAATAACGTTGCTGCCCCATCGCGGAAGAGATCGCTTCCGTGGAAGGCGGCATTTCAATGACCTGATGGACGGCCGCGGAGGTATTGTTGGTGCCAATCGGCAGCGTCATGGACGGGGCATGCTCGGTCTTCAGACCGTGGAAAGTCACCGGGGCGGGCAAACTGCTCAAGCCGAACCAGGGAACTTGCGCCACGATGGTTTGAGTGGAAGTGACGTCATTCCAGAAATCCTGCGAAGCGCCGCTGATGGTGCCGTAATAAATATTGCTGTTGGAATGCACCCGGCCACGAACGTTCAGCGTGGAACTGCGGGTAAACTCCAGCAAGCCATTGTAAAAAATCGCAAACTGAAAGATTGAAATGGTGGTGAAACTGACCTCTTCCTGAACGGCATTGGTGATCGCAAAACGGCTCTTTTTATTCCGCGCGTTGGTAATAATCTTGTACGGAATGCGCGTTCCCGCCAATCCGGCGTATTTACCGCTCAGATTGGTGATGACGGTGCTGCCGTTCGCCATGACATAAACCTGTCCAACAGTGCTCTGGGCATTGTTGAACTCGTAGTCGCTCCAGAAGGAATTTTCCGAGTTGGTTGGCACCATGGTGCGGTAATTCGAAAGATGGGCTGTGAGGTAGGATTGGCCGTACGTCTTAAAGTCGGAGAACATCGCGGAAACCACTTTTTCATCCGCTGATTCCGCAGCATACAGGGTCGTTTGATACTGATTATTGCGCTCGTTGTAATTGGAGTTGATGATCGCCCAGTTCATCGCCCCGCTAAGGTACAAAAAACCAACCGCGGTGAAGAACATCACCATCATCAGGGCGAAGGCCTGGTTCCGGGGGCTTTTTGAGTTTGAGACGAGGATTTTCATACAGACTCCAGTGAAATCATTTAGATGCTGCGCGGGGCGATTTTCGTGGAAAGCTGAAAAAAGTCGTACAGCAGATTCGTGCCGATTTTAACAATTGGATATTGGATTTGGTAGAATTGGAACACCACGCTGATCACCTGATTGTTATCGTTATTGGTGAAAACGTTGCCCGAGCGGTCCACGGCTGAAAAAGGCAAGGTATTGGTAATGCTTGAGGCAATTTTGTCGGCGGAGGAATTGGTCCCTTGCAACCGATAGACGTTGCCCGAAGTATCGCGATACCAACGGATGTAGGATTTATTATTATTGGTCGCATCGTAATCCGCGCGGTAAACCTGGATGGAATTACCAGTCTGGTTGGTGCCATCACCCAGTTCAGCAAAGTTGGTCAGGCTGCCGGTGCCAATGGCAACGCGCTGCGCCGCGCGAACTTCCCAAATCATATCCGTAAGGGCCTGCCGCGCTTGAGCACTGGCGCCCATTTTGGCCATGCTTAACGTGTAGAGCCGCAAGCCAGCAATATGGGCATAAACAATCCCCATGATCACAATGAGGAAAATCGACGCAGAGATCAAAACTTCCACCAGCGTAAAGGCATTGTGCCGGGAGCGGCGGCGAACGACGTGATTGAGACAGATTTTCATGGCTCAAGTTTCCGGTGAGCGATAAAGCAACACGGTGTTCGTGAACACCTTCCCGGTAACAGAAAACTTCCAGGTAGTGGATACCTGAACACTTTTCACGGGCGGGTTGGTGCTGATTTGTGAAATCGTAAATTTATTGGTGGCCCAAACAATGTTGGTGCCGGAAATGGGCAGGTCCAACTTCACCACTTCATTGGTAAAATTATTGGTGGTCAATTCATCCACGGGAACCGCAGCCACGGGATCCCATTTGGCCGCCCGGGTTCGTTCCACGGCAGAAATAGCACTGGCGTTAGCCGCCAAAGAGAGACCGGACCATTCGGCCCGTTTGGCCGTCAGAATATAACCGTAAACAATACCCGTGACCGCCATCCCGGTGACACCCGTGGCCATGACGACCTCAGCCAGGGTAAAAGCGGCGAGCCGTCGAAGACGCGGCCAGCTTTTGGTGGTTAATAAACGCATACGCGATATGACAATTGCTTCAATTTTCCCACCTTTCAGAAGGCAGGATGGTTTTCCTGTTGCTCTAACAAAGACCAGCCGGAGAAAGGTTCCGGGTAATCCAAAATCAAACCAGTAATAGTCACCCGATTCCGTTCAGCCCCACCCCAT